>DATKXL010000037.1:0-3193 GCA_035529055.1 Bacteroidales bacterium | reverse complement strand
TATTAATATGGGCCACCCTGTCATTGCAGGTATTCAGAATGATGATCCTTCAAAAGAGGAATTCACCAACTATATTAAGGAGGCTCTTTCAAGGATAAGATCAAAGGGAGAAAAGAATCCGTTCCTTATAGGTGTACCCTTTATATGGTGCTCGAATAATCTTGTTGCGGCAACTCTGACGCAGGCACATCTTTATGCGGAAGTAAGCGGAGATAATTCATTTTATGAACTGGAAGCTGCACACCGCGACTGGCTATTCGGATGCAATCCATGGGGTACCAGTATGATTGTCGGGCTGCCCGAAGAAGGTGATTATCCTGAAAATACTCACTCATCATATGTTGTTGCCGGAGAGCAGGTTCCGGGAGGTCTGGTTGACGGTCCGGTTTATCCCTCCATATTTAATTCCCTGAAAGGTCTTTACCTCGCAAATGATGATGAATATGCCGTGTTCCAGAACAGACTGGCAGTCTATCATGATGATTTTGCAGATTATTCGACAAATGAATGTACAATGGACGGCACAGCCTGCCTGGTTTTTTATCTGTCGGCATTGCAATCGGGACGATAAAGTCACTCATTAATGGCAGAATCAGTTTTTCAGAAAAGTATAATTAGAATAAAAAATCCGATCAGGTGATTATTGAAAACAAAATCCAAAAGGTTGATGATATAGAGTTCAGCATAAAGTATTCCGGCAGGAGAACAATGGGCATAAGTATAAGTCCTGATTCCGGGGTCGTGGCCAGGGTCCCCTACCGGACCCGTGAAAAAGAAATTGAAAGGATGATCCGCGATAAAGCAGCATGGATCAGAAAAATCCTGAATAAACACAGATCACTCTTAAAACTGGATGAAAACAGAAGTCTCACTGACCGTGAATCAGTGCTTTTAATGGGAAAAGAGCATTATCTTAAATTAATCCCTTCTGAAAGATACTATATTCGAAAGTCTGATGATTCAACCATTGAGGTAGGAATAAACGGACGCAATGATCCGGAAATAATAAAAGCTTTGCTGGAAAGCTGGTATAAAATCATTGCCCGAAAAACATTTAACAAAATGTTCCATGATCTCCTCGTGAAATACAATATGTATAGTTTTCAACCCACAGCATTTTCTGTAAGAAAAATGAAGAAAAGGTGGGGGAGCTGTACAATTAATGGCAGAATCGGGATAAGTGCCGACCTGATAAGGCTCGATATGATTTATGCAGAATATGTGATTATACATGAATTATGCCATCTCAGGCATCATAATCATGGCAAGGAATTTTATAAATTATTGTCGGAGCTCTTTCCGGAATGGAAATCAGTGAGACAGGAGCTTAAAAGTATAATAAGGTAACAAAGGTATGAGGTATGAGGTATGAGGTACCCTGAGCCCTGCATTGCCAGCCGAAGCATCAGCCCGGGCTGGAGCTCTTCGTCCTCTGCCCTCAGCCTCAGATTACGTACTCCTGTTTTGGTGCGGGTATTTCAATATGGCCGAACCCTGCTCTTTGCAGTTCCATTGCATATTTCTTCTGGGTTTCATATTCACCGTGAACCAGGAATGTTTTTTCAATGGTAGATTTATCCTGACAATCAAGGAATTTGATCATTTCCATATAATCACCATGTCCGCTGAATGAATCAATTTTTTTTATCTCGGCATTTACTTTATAGACAGTACCATGTATTGATACCTCGGTATCACCCCTGACTATTCTTGCACCAAGGGTTGAGGGAGAACAATAACCGACTACCAGTATGGTATTTTTCGGATCTGAAATGTTATTTGCCAGATGATGCTTTATACGGCCTGCCTCCATCATACCAGATGCCGATATGATTATACATGGTTTCTTATAGTCATTAAGTTTTTTTGAATCTTCAGTACGTGTAATATAAGTAAGACTGTTAAAACCGAAAGGATCGGAATCGTTCTCCATTATTTTCAGGATATCCTTATTAAAACATTCAGGATGCAGGCGGAAAATAGTGGTGGCATTCACTGCAAGAGGACTGTCAACAAATATTTCAACTTTCGGCAACTTACCCTGGTTGAAAAAGTTGTTAAGAGAATATACTATTTCCTGCGTTCTTCCGACACTGAATGAAGGGATTATCAGTTTTCCTCCCTTGTTGATGCAAGTATGGTTCACTATTCTAAGAAGTTCTTCATCTGCTGACTGTGTATCCTGATGGAGTCTGTCCCCATAGGTTGACTCGGTTATCAGGTAGTCGGTCTGGGGAAAAGGTTCGGGAGGTGCAAGTATCCGGTTTGAGGGACGTCCAATGTCTCCCGTATAAGCAATTCTGATTTTGTTGCTGTTTTCGGTGATGGTTAAATTGGCAACTCCACTGCCAAGCATGTGGCCGGTATTTGTAAATCTGACCTTTAAGTTATCATCTATACGGAAATTCATTTTGCCGGGGACACCAATGAAAAGAGACATACACTCTTTTGCATCTTCCTGGGTAAATATCGGAGTCACAACCGGCAGTCCTTTTTTTGCGCGTTTCTTATTGAAGGTTCTGGTATCATGCTCCTGGATATATGCGGTGTCAGCAAGCATAATGGAACAAAGGTCACGGGTAGCATTAGAACAGATTATTGATCCCCGGAATCCCAGTTTATAAACATAAGGTATAAGGCCCGAGTGATCGATATGTGCGTGTGTCAGTATAATATGGTCAACCAGTGACGGATCGAAGCCAAGATCCCTGTTCATCTCATCTGTCTCCAATCCTTTTCCCTGGAACATACCGCAATCGAAGAGTATCCTTTTTCCCCTGTTGGTTGTCAGAAGAATTTTACTTCCGGTCACTTCGCGGGCTGCTCCTGAAAATTTTAGCTTCATTATATTGATTTTTAAATAAGAACTTGATTTAAATAGTGTTGATTAAATAAATATGCTTGCCAGAAGGGTAAACAAAAGCCCTGATATTGCTATAATGGTCTCCATGACAGTCCATGACTGAAGCGTTTGTTTTTCATTCATTCCCAAATATTTACTGACTATCCAGAATCCGCTGTCGTTTATATGAGAGAGGATTGTTGCTCCTGCACCTATCGCTATGACTATCAGTGCTAAATTTGGCTGATCAAGATTGAAAACGGATAAAATAGGTGCCATTATACCTGCTGCGGTTATCATGGCAACAGTTGCCGAGCCCTGGGTTATCCTTACTAGTGCCGACAATATCCA
>DATKXL010000036.1:0-2804 GCA_035529055.1 Bacteroidales bacterium | reverse complement strand
TAGACAGATCGGTTGAAGCAGGAAAACTTGCGAGTCTTCCTCTAATGGTTGATTTTGGAGGGAGTAATCCCCCGCTTTCCATTGAGGAGCTATTCATGCAGCATCTTCGTCCCGGAGATATATTCACACATTGTTTTGCCCAACTGGGAAACAACAGAGAGTCAGTTGTTGATCCTCAGACAAGCACGGTAAAGCCTTTTGCGTGGGAGGCAGTAAAAAGAGGTATAATTTTCGATGTTGGCTACGGTGGCATAAGTTTCGCTTTTTCACAAGCCATCCCGGCAATTAAAAGCGGGTTTTATCCGCATGCGATCAGTACTGATCTTCATATCGGAAGCATGAATGGCGCAATGAAAGATATGTTAACAACAATGTCCAAATTTTTAGCCATGGGAATGGATCTCCAAAGTGTTATAAAAGCAAGCACGTGGATCCCTGCTCAGATGATTAAGCGCGAGGAACTTGGTACTCTTTCAGTGGGATCAGATGCCGATATAGCTATACTGAATATCAGAAAGGGCAAGTTTGGTTTCTTTGATTATACCGGCTATAAAATAGAAGCTGACAGGAAACTTGAATGTGAAATGACGATAAGAGCCGGGAAGATAGTTTTTGATTTAAATGGTATTGCAAACCCTGTAACTCTTTTTGGCAGGAAATCCGCCAATTAGGGAGTATCAGTACAATAAATGACAAGCATAGCATATTCTTTTATTCCTGAATTCGTAACGAAATAATTCAGTATATTACTTTCAATTTTATTTAAATTTTTAACTTAATCTTATTACCATGAAAACAGGAAGACGATCCGTTCTAAAAAAAATGTTTGCCTCTGCTGTTGGCCTGTCAGGACTTGGATTAGCTGCCAAAGCAAAAAATGGTTTTTCTGAAGAAAAGGTTGCAATGAATGTGACCAGTTTTCAGAATATTCCTTTATTTTCGGGCCACACCAAGTTTGGAAATCTCATTTTTGTAGCCGGGAAAGGCGCACATGTTGCACCGTTTGAAATCAAAGCCCATACTGAAATTGTCCTTAAGGCTCTTGAAGATGAGCTTATTAAAGCCGGCTCCTCAATGGAAAAAGTACTGAAAGTAAATGTATATCTTAATGACATTGCAGATTACCAGGGTATGAATGAGGTGTATAAAGGCCGTTTTGGCAGCAAGCCTCCTGTTCGTACTACTGTGGCTGTTGCTAAAGGCGGGGTGCCGGGAGATTCCCTGGTTGAAATGGATTGTATTGCTTATATTTAGGAAAAACAATTATTTTCAATAAATACTAATCCAAAAAAAATTGACGTGAAACGCAGAGAGGTTATTAAAAGTATATCTATTCTGCCGGTAGCAGGAGTAGCTATTGGAAGTTCTTTTCCACTTGATTATGCAATATCTTCTCCTGCAACTTCTTCTGCTCCTAAGCGTGATTTATTTAAAGAGCTGGGATTACGGAAGTTCATTAATGCTGCCGGCACTTATACATCCATGACAGCCTCTTTGATGCCCGATGAGGTTGTAGAAGCCATTGTTTCGACATCCCGGGAATTTGTTCTTCTGGATGAAGTACAGGATAAAGTGGGTGAACGAATTGCTGCTATGTGTCATGCTGAAGCAGCTACCGTGACGGCCGGGTGCTGGTCGGCGATGGTTCTGGGTACTGCGGGTGTGCTTACGGGTATGGATATTAAAAAGGTTGGGCAATTGCCAAACCTCGAAGGTATGAAATCGGAAGTAATTGTGCAGAAAAGTCATAATGTGGGTTATGTTCATGCCCTTAAAAATACGGGTATAAAAATAGTTCCAATTGAGACTGTTCAGGAACTTAATAATGCTGTCAATGAGAATACAGCCATGATGTGGTTCCTGAATTATACGGCACCCGATGGTAAAATTCAGAATGAAGAATGGGTTGCCCTGGGTAAAAAACACAATATCCCTACAATGATTGATATAGCTGCAGATGTACCACCTGTTCAAAACCTCTGGAAATATAATGATATGGGATTCGATCTGGTGTGCATTTCCGGAGGTAAAGGTTTGCGTGGTCCGCAAAGTGCAGGGATCCTGATGGGTAGAAAAGATCTTATTACAGCAGCTCGTTTAAATGCACCTCCAAGGGGAGATAATATCGGTCGTGGTATGAAAGTAAACAAAGAAGAGATTTTTGGCATGTACGTGGCTCTGGACCAGTACATTAACCAGGATCATGAAAAGGAATGGAAAACCTGGGAAGAGAGGATTTATTTAATTGAAAACGCTGCAAAGAAAGTCAATGGAGTTACTGCCATAGTAACGGTTCCCCCAATTTCTAACCATACGCCTACACTAAATATATCGTGGGATATCAATAAAATAAAAGTGACCTGTAATGAATTTCAGGAAAGACTGCGTAAGGGTAATCCTTCCATCGAGGTGATGGGCGGAAAAGACAATAGCATTGTTCTTACCGTTTTTATGCTAAAATCAGGTCAGGAAAAAATCGTGGCAACTCGTATTCAGGAGGAGCTTACCAAAGCTTCCGGAATTTCCGATAACCTCCATGGCTACTAATCGCAATGGAGATTCACTTTATATCGGAACAGAGGGGGCGGGTGTTGCCAGAGTTTACCAGAACATAGATGCTATTTCAGGAGCTTCCGGTTATGCACGATGGGGTCCCATTATTCTGCCATCCGACAAGAATGGGAAATATTGGTTCGGGACAAAAGGCGGAGTTTCTGTTTTTGATGGTTCTGCATGGACATCCTTTACAATAGATGATGGATTGAACAGTAACAATGTGCTTTGCATCTCTTTCGACGATGATG
>DATKXL010000035.1:0-2106 GCA_035529055.1 Bacteroidales bacterium | reverse complement strand
GAACCTTCAGGGAGATCTTCGCCTCTTCTTTTCAGCTTTGTTTCAAGGTATTGAGGAAGTTTATCGAGGCAGAACAGAATGTTATCCCCTGCAATGACTGAGTTATGGATAAATCCATGGTTAGCTGTAATGCTCCATAACCTTTTGCCGGTAAACCGGTCCATCACAATAAGTTCCCTGCTTGCAGTAAGATCATAATCTGTAAATTTCGGATTTATTATTCCGATGGAATCATTCTCCATTCCCGGAAACTCCGAAAAATTATTTCCCATGATCAACAGATCTTCATAAACGCCGATATATCCCAGTTCTTTTGTGTCATCATCGCCTGTCGAAAATGTCCTGACAACCTCTCCTGTAGTAATATCGAGAAGATTACATTTATTTCCCTCGATCAGATAAACAAATTCTTTGGTGGCTATAAAATTAGTGCCTCTTGCATTGGCTCCGGGCAGATGCACCTGGTTATACTTGGGATCGAGAGGATTCTCTTCATCGTATGTCTCATCATAATAAACCAGCCATGAGTCATCCATGAGTTTTTCGAAATCCCTTTTCCAGATCACTCTGCCGGTATAAACGTCACGGGCACTGATACTTCCTATCCCCTCAATAATAAGGCGCCCGTCTATTACCTGTTCCCCCGGGCCATGCCCGTGCCTTGGCAGTACATCGAGGTTTGAGTTCCCTCCAAACCATAATATTCCGAGAGGGGCCCTAACCAGCTGGTCATCTGATTTCACAGTGTTGGCTATGTCTCCGTAATTATGTGTCCACGGAGCAGATCCCTGCAGGGAGCCGGTCCTGGTAACCATTACATATCCTTTTCCTGTCGCTGTTGTTGCACCCGACAGATTAAGCTCATTAATAATTTTTATCAAAGATTCCTGTTCTTTCTGTTTGGTTCTGATCCATATCTTCCCGTCATATGGCCGGGTGGACTCATAAACAAGGTTCAGTATTTCTTTGTCGTATCCACTCAGAAAAGAATTATCATTAATGATCGTGAGTGATGAAAAATATTTTGGCAGCGGAGGAAAAGTATTATCAAAAAACTGGAAACTCAGACGATCGGCTCTAACACCAATACTATCAAAATATTCCCTCAGATAATTTACTCTGACAATGTTGTTTTCGTAAGCTATGACAGCAAGTGAAGTGTTGTAAATAAGCCCTTTAAGAAGCTCAGTGTCATTTACCCCGAAAACCAGGGCAAACCCTTCGCTTATTCCGGAAGATCCGATTATCTTTTCTGCTTTTCCAGATTTTATCATAGAACCAGCATCAGATTTCACCTGATAAGCAATGTTTGCAACAGGTTTATTGCCAAACACCTGAATTGTTCCATCATCCGATACTGCTATCAGCTTGCCATTTGAAGCAACAAGGCGCTCGATATTCTTATCTGAGGCAAGTCTCCAAACGAGTTCAGGTTGTCTGTTTCCCTCAATTCTTATTGCGTTTATACCGGTACTGTCTGCAGAATAGAGAATATTTCCGGCTTTAATCAGGTCGTTGGTTGCAGGAATATCAATGGTCCAGAGTGTATCAAGTTTATTATCCGGGTTAAGGAAGGCTGCAGTAATGGTTTTTCCGGAAAAATATATTGTATTCCCTTCAACAACAGGGTATTCACCGGCACCCGACATAAGTCTGTTACCTGTTTCGGAATCATACATTAGTGTCATACGTTCCCTGTGATGATTGAAAAATACTCTGTCGTTACTGCAGGTAAATGCACCCCCTGTTTTTCCGCTTGCAGCAAGCTGATAGTAAAGTTCTTCGCCAGTTTTGAGATCAAAAGCTGCAGGAACTGACCGCCCCCCTGCAACAAGCAGTTTGTCGCCGCTTATTGCAAAATTTCCCTGTGGAGCAACATCTGCAAAGGCTGGTGACCGGTGAGGCTGAAGAATATAATTACTGCCTGTACCTTCATTCTTCCAGATGACTTCACCTGTTTCGGCATTCAGGGCATATATATAAGTGCCCATTAACGGGAATATGCTTGCCGCTGTGTAAACAATATTATCTTTTATCACAATTCCTCCGCGGGCAGGCCAGACTGAAATAAGCCTTTTGTTGCCCAGAAGTTTATTAGGACCCGGG
>DATKXL010000034.1:0-9178 GCA_035529055.1 Bacteroidales bacterium | reverse complement strand
GCAACCAGAATAGATTTGATGGTTTTATTTCTGTTTTGCGAATCTGTCCTGATAACAGAATGATGGATTTCATTTTCTTTTGATTGAGGAATAGTAAAGAAAACGCTTGATCCTTTTCCAATTTCAGACTCAATCCGGAACTTTCCTCCAAGGAGATCAACCAGTCCCTTTGAAATAGGCAGGCCAAGTCCGCTTCCATCAGTCTCCTTTAAAGGTACGCGATCTTCCTTGACAAAAAGTTCGAAGATATTATCCAAAAACTCTTTACCTATTCCAATGCCGGTATCTTTCACGAAAAACTCAAATTCATTATTCAGGATTTTATACCCATATTGAATACTCCCTTTTTTTGTAAACTTTATTGCATTGCTCAGCAGATGAGACATTATTTTATTTAAAATCTCAGGATCTGAATTGACTGATAATTTGTCGGAATGTTCCGGCATTTTCAATAATAATTCAAGCTTCCCGGCCGAACATATCGTCATATATTTCACTGAGAGCTCCTTCATAATCTGTTCAGGTATAAAATCTTTTCTTTTAACGACCATGTTACCCGAGGTGATCAATGAGATATCCATATAATTTGTAATGGTATCCAGCAGGCGGTCACTGCTTTCGAAAAGCATTGAATGGGACAGTTTCTTTTCTTCTTCAGAGAGGTCGGTCTGAGTTATTATTTCAGCAAAGCCCAGGATGCCGTTCAGAGGAGTACGCACCTCATGAGAGATATTGTTTAAAAAAGTTGTTTTGAGCTTATCATTGGCTTCGGCCTTTTCCTTCGCGAGCCTGAGTGCATCAGAAGCATTCTTGCGCTCGGTAATGTCGCGCAAACTCCCGATGATTTTTTCTGGACGTCCTTGTACATTGAAGATGATCTTTGCTGATATAGAACATGGGATATTCGAGCCATCACGGTTTTTGAGATTGATTTCGAAATCCGAAACGAATCCGCATTCCCGTAAAACATTCAATAGATTTCTTCTCTCCGTTAGATCAGGATAGAAATCATACATCGACTTCCCTATCAGATCGTCCCTTTTATACTGACCTTTCGACAGAAGCTCAATTGAAGGACTAGTCTCAAGTATCTTCCCTCTGATTGACAACTCGTAGAACACATCCTGCACATTCTCAAAGATCCTGCGATATTTTTCTTCGCTTTCCCGTAGCGCCTCTTCAGCGTGCTTGCGCTCGGTTATGTCTATATCAACACCACGATAACCAATTAAGTTCCCTGCATCATTTAACATCGGAATCCCGCTGGCGGAAAGGATTACCTCTCTGCCATCTTTATGCAGGTTGTTCTTGGAAATGTTATTGAAACTTTCTTTTCGGGCAAACATATTAAATGCTGCCTGCTTTAATTCTTCTCTGACCGCAGGATTGAAAAATTCGTAAAAATATTTCTTATTTATGATTTCTTCAGGTTCATACCCCAGTATTTTTTTTACAATCTGGCTGGAATATGTATATAAACCGTTTTTGTCAATTTCCCAAATCCATTCCTCAGAGTTTTCTGATATTTGCTTAAATCTCAATTCACTCTGTATCAACGCTTCCTCCGTCCTCTTGCGCCCGGATATGTCTCTTGCTAATCCCAATACCAGAGTCTGATCTTTTATTTTAACCGGGTGAGTAATTATTTCAACTGCAACTTTTGATCCGTCTTTCCGGCTCAATACAAATTCATCGGGTCCAGTACCTTGCCCCAATGAATTCTTAACTAAAAGTTTTGCTGCTCCGGGTATTTGTTTAAGGGACAGGAGTTTTAATTTCAGGAAACTCTTTCCGATTAACTCATTTCTATTGTAGCCCAACAATTTTTCAGCAGCAATATTGCCGTCGATAAAGTTTCCTTTAAGGTCGTTCAGATAATATGCATCCGGCGCGTAATCAAATAACATCTTCAACCTTTCTTCTGAGTTTCTAAGCTTTCCCTCTGCCAGTTTGCGTTCGGTTATATCCTGGTTGACTCCATAAGTTCTTACAGTTTTTCCCCTTTCATTTTTTACAATAAAAAACCGAACAGTAATATAACCTGTCTCCCCGTCAGCATAAATAATACGATGTTCAAGTTGCCGGCTAAAATTCGGATCGTCAGATTCAATAGACTTTCTGATTTCCGAACCGACAACAGCTGCGTCATCGGGATGAACAAAGCGCTTTGCATAATCAGCAGACTTCATTGTATATCCACCAACCTTTTCAGCGGTAGTCCGGAATATTGCATAAAACAAATCATTAAAAATAAAGATATCATTTTTCACATCATATTCCCAGGAGCCAAGGTGTGCGATCATGTGTGCATTTATAAGCTGGGTCTGGTTCTTTTTCAGTTCCTCTTCCCCAAGCTTGCGTTCAGTGATGTCGCGAAACACTCCCAGTAACGTTTTCCTGCCACGAATATTCACCTGATTGGCTTTGATTTCCACTTCCCTGATAATGCCTTTACTGGTCACAATTTGCGTTTCCAGAGTCTTACCTTCTTTATCGGTCAGGTGTTGCTCAAATGTGGGAGAGTAAGCTGCCTTGTAAATACTTGGCGGGTGCAAAATCGTTTGCGATTGTCCTATCAGTTCCACCCACTCTCTGCCAACTAAAGAAGACATCGCCTGGTTGCAATCAATGATAAGGCCTGTTTCCGCATCCGCCAGACAAATTCCGTCCTGGGCCTCGTTAAACAGGATCCTGTAGTGTTCTTCGCTCTCCTGTTGAGCCTTCTCTGCTTGTTTTCTTTCGGTGATATCCAGAACCGTAAATATTAATCCTTTTGAAAGATCACTCGGGTCCAGTGGGGTAGCACTTGTAATAATGTTCAATATTCTGCCATCCTTGCATTTTAACCTTGATTCAACAGACGCCGTACCTTTTTCGGCTATCAGCCTTTCTTCTTCAAGACTGATAAATTCATATTCCTCCCGAGTGGGAACGACCATTTCGGTGGATTTGCCTATAAGCTCCCTGCGGTTATAACCTGTCATTATACAGAAAGTGTCATTAACCTCAATAATTACTCTGTTAACAGCAAGTCCCATACCTACAGGTGCCACCCTGAAAATACTCTGCAGTTTCTCCTCGCTTTCCTTTAATAATAGCTCGGCAGCCCTTTTTTCAATCTGCATTCTTTGTCTTTCCAGAGCCTCTTTTACTGCAAAAGGGAGCCTCGTCATTTGCTCCTTAATTATATAATCATCTGCTCCTGCTTTTAAGTATTTAACTACTGTTTCTTTATTTATCGAGCCGGTATATAGGATAAATGGTACTGATGGATCAAACTCACGCGCATCTTTGAGCGCCTGCATACCATTATAGGATGGCATCATATAATCGGAAATGATAATATCAGGTCTGAAATCATTAAGGGCTTTGATAAATTCGGTCCTTGTATCGACCCTTGTGTGTTCAAATCGCAGCCCCTCCTTCCGCAGTTCCAGAACTGCCAGATCGACATCTGAAGGCACGGCTTCAGCAAATAGTATCCTCAGCAGGTTTTTATTTATCATTTTATCCTTTTTCCCCATTGTGTATCAATCCGGTAACGATAATATTAATATCTTCAAAATCTTCGGTCTTTCTGAGAAAATAATCAGCTCCTGCTTCAAAACACCTTTTTTTGTAAATAGGATAATCGTAATTTGTCAGAATGCAGACCTTAACTTTCATTTTCAACTCCCTGATTTTCTTTAATACCTCTATTCCATTCATTTCCGGCATTCTGATATCAAGAATTGCCAGATCAGGTTCCTTTTCCCTGATAAGTTGCAACGCTTCCACTCCGTTTTCAGCTTCATACACCACTGAATTGTGATTAATACTGTTCAATAAGCTTCTGATCCTGTCTCTCAACAGAGAGGAATCATCTGCAATAACTACTTTCATAATCAGGGGTTTTTTTATTTATACAGGGATCGTTAAATTTTAACGTTTTCGCAAAATGACAATATAGTAAATATAGACGCCTTAAGATTTAAGGATTTAGTCTGTTCGGATGTAGGGGAAATGATGATTCTGGTGTAGGGGATGGACTACAAGGCAGGAGGCAGTAGGCATCAGGTTACCTTCAGCCCTCAGCCCTCAACCTTCAGCCAACATGAAATGGAGAATTATCAGATTTTCTTTATAAAATTAAAAGGTACATCCAGGTTCGAAGAAAAAAAAGTCCCTTTTTCGAGTATATCTTCATCTTCATCTTTGTAGTACCAGTTAATTATGAACTTTTCATTGTTTTTCCGGAGATGAATATGTGTGATTTCATGAATTAAATCGAGTAAGTACTTAGTACCGACACTGTTAATATATTCAAGATAAATTTCAACACAGGTAATTTCAGGAGGATTACAAAAATATTCTTTTATCCATTCCTCTATTGGATTAAAGAAGTCTTCGGCATTTTCAGGAATTAACCGACCTGTTAATTTAATAGTTCCCTTCGGGTCAAGAATGACCTCCGGAGTGTTTTTTGTGGGTGATATTAATTGTTGGTTTTTACGCATATTAATATCTTCTATAGAAAATTGTTTCCTGATAAATGTGTACCTGAACATTGGATATATTTCCAAAGTTACAATTTTTCGTGATATCCATCAATTATTTATATCATTTGCCTGTTCGACACTCGGCACAACGGCACAGCGGCATATTTCCACCTTTGAGCCATTGCGCCGTTATTCTATCAGATTATTTTTTATCGCGTACATTGTCAGTTCAGCGTTCTTCTTCATACCCATTTTCTCAAGGATACGGGCACGGTAAGTGCTTACTGTTTTATCGGAGATAAAAATTTCCTTTGAGATTTCCATAACAGATTTACCTTTTGCCAGCATTACCATTACCTGGAATTCCCTTTCCGAGAGTTTTTCATGAGGCAACCCGTCACCGGGATCAAACCCGTTAAAAGCCAGCTTTTCTGCAAAAGCATTTCCAATATATCTGCCACCTGATGCAATTTTCCTGATGGCAAGAGTTAACTCTTCGAAGGCATTGTCTTTTGAAATATACCCTGAAGCACCAAGTTTAAATGTATGAACTGCATATTGCTCCTGAGGATGAACGCTAAGCATCAGGACACGGGTTTGCAAATTCCTCTCTTTTATATTCCGTAATACATCAAGCCCGCTCATTCCGGGCATTGAAACATCGAGAATTACAAGGTCATAACTTCCATCTTTGATCCTTGCCCACGCCTCATTACCATTTACAGCCTCATCTATCAGTTCAACTTCATCGAGAGTCTTTACATATTGTTTAAGTCCTTCGCGCACTATTGAATGATCATCTGCAATAAGTATCTTCATGACTTACTTATTTTCTTTTAAGGAATTAAAACAGTCAACTTTGTTCCCTGTCCTTTTTTTGATGAGATATCAACCTTACCTCCAAATTGTTTAATCCGTTCACGCATGCCAATCAAACCTAAAGATGTAGCTGATTCAACTTTTTCTCTTGTAATCCCGATTCCATTATCCTGAATGGCCAGCGTCATACCTTTTTGGGTCTGATGCAACTCAATGGCAGCAGATGAAGCATTTGCATGCCGGATTACGTTTGTCAGAGCTTCCTGAAGGACACGGAAAAAAACGAGGTTCTTTTGGGGATCACCAATGATTGAATCATCAAGTTTTAAGCTGCATTTGACCGCCGTTCTTTTCTCAAATTCATCGCAATACCATTCTATGGCAGCAGCCAATCCAAGGTCATCGAGTATCCCTGGGCGTAATTCTGACGATATCCGTTGAACGTCTTTGATTGTATCTGTAACCAGTGCAATCATCCCCTGAAGTTTTGCTGCAGCATCCGGGTCGGCATCTACATATTTATCCATCCAGTTCAGATCGAGCTTTAAAGCTGTCAGTGACTGACCTATCTGATCGTGGATTTCTCTGGAGATCAGAGCGCGTTCGTTCTCACGGATCTCGTCAAGATGCTTGTGGAGATCCTCCAGCAGTTTCTTTGATTTTCTGATCTCATCCTCTGCCATCTCGCGCTCGGTGATGTCATCGTATAAAATTTGAAACTGTCTGATACCATCCCATAAAACTTCCTTGCGGAAAACCTGTAGATTGCGAATTTCACCATTTTCCCTGACGATGCTGACTACATATTTAGTGGCACTTAAATCACCGCTTTCTCTCTGGCGCTTTCTTTCCTGAGCCTGGGCATAACTTTCCGGTGTATAGCGATCCTTCAAAGGTGTTTTTTGCAGCTCCTCAAGACTATCGTATCCGTACAAATCCAGAAGAGCCTTATTACCATAAACTGTATTTCCCTCTATCGTGACAATACGCACTCCGAGAGGGGATTCATCCAGAGAATGGCGAAAGTTCTCTTTCTCAAGGAGCAGCGCCTCTTCTTCCAGCTTGTTCTTGGTGATATCCCGAATAATTGCATGCGCGGTGCCATCTTCGAGGGCTCCTACGTTGATTTCAACGGGAAAAGACGATCCGTCCTTTCGTCGCATCAAACGCTCGAAATGCATTGTTTCCCCTGCACGCATCGCACGAAACTCTTTCAGGCGACGGCGGCCAACCGTCATATCGTCCATCGTATAGGTATCAACAGTTTTCATCTTACACAACTCGTCTTCTGAATATCCAAGCATCTTCTGCCCTGTCTGATTCACATATAGCAGATTCCCTTCCGTATCCACAACAAAAATTATATCAGGAGCCTGCTCTATCAGATTGCGATACTTCAACTCGCTCTTCTGCAGCATCTCCTCTCCCCGCTTGCGCTCGGAGATGTCTTTTTCGTATGATGTTTTTAATAAACCATACTCCTGCTGCAATTTCTGCAGCTCTTTAATGAGTTCGTCCTTGGTTTTATCCTGGTAAAGCATAATTTTTCAATTTTCGAATTAACTCATTTTCAAATTGCCTAACGTAAAACTGAAAGTGCTTCCCTTTCCTTCCTCACTTTCCACCCATATCTTACCATTATGCTTATCAATAAACTCTTTACATAACAACAATCCGAGTCCTGTACTCAGTTCACCTTCTGTTCCTTTCCGGTTGGTCCTTTCATTTATCAGAAACAGTCTGTCAATCAACTCCCTGTTCATACCAATTCCTGTATCGCGGATTTTTATTTCAACATTATTATCCGGTGTGGCTGTCGCCGATACGCTTATCTCTCCTGACTTCGGGGTAAACTTAATAGCATTGGAAACCAGGTTTCGGATAACAGTTTCGAACATATGTGAGTCGGAATATATTGTTAATTCTTCCGGAAGAGAGTAGTTTATCTTAATTTCCTTCTTTCGGGCCGATTCTGTTAATACCTCAATGCTTGCAGTAATTATTTGTTTCACATTAAATGTCTCAGGGATGAAATCCATCGTTCCCCGTTTCAATCTTGACCACTCAAGAAGGTTTTCAAGCAATCCATAGATGTTTGAGGCAGATTCCTTCATACTGATAGTAATCTCCTTAATCTCTTCCAGAGTCATATTCTGGATTTCCTCCGTTAATATTTGTGTGGCTCCAAGGAAGGCGCTTAACGGGCCTTTGAGGTCATGAGCAATGATGGAAAAAAACTTATCTTTTTCAGCGTTAATGGTCTCGAGCAGTTTGTTTTTCAGTTTAATTTCTTCTTCATCCTTTTTGCGATCGGTTATATCCCTGATAATTGCATGCGTGTTGCCATGTTCGAGAGCTCCAACGTGGATTTCAACGGGGAAAAGCGTTCCGTCCTTTCGTCGCATCATACGCTCAAAATGCTGTGTTTCCCCTGAATGCATCACACGCAGCTCTCTCAGGCGACGGTAGCCATCTTCCATTTCGTCTATCGGATACGTATCAATAGTTTTCATCTTACACAACTCATCTTCCGAATATCCAAGCATCTTCTGCCCGGCCAGGTTTACATGAAGAAGATTCGCTTCCGCATCCACAAGAAAAATTGTATCGGGAGCCTGTTCTAACAGATTGCGATACTTAAGCTCGTTCTCCCGCAGCTTCTCCTCCGCCAGCTTATGTCGGGAGATATCTTTTTGATAAGATTCCTTTATTGAATTGTAATCTTCCTGCAAATCACGGAGCTCTTTTATCAGCTGCTCTCTTGATTTATCCTTGTTGTTCATGTTAGTTTTGATTTTTAAATTATCATTCCATGGAAAAATAATTCAATTTGAGTTTAACCATTTGGTGTAAGTAATTTTAAATGAGTTCCCCTCTCGTGCTAATCAATCACAAGTTACTAAATTTCTGCCATATAGTTGGGAGTTGTTACCTGCTTCATCTGAATGAATAGAGTTGAGGGGTTGAAGAGTTGAAGGGTTGATGGGGTTGAAGGGGTTGAAGGGATGAATTCGTCACTTCTCCATTTCAACTTTTCAACTTTTCAACTTTTCAACTTTTCAACTTTTCAACTTTTCAACAATTTCTTTTTACCTTTGATGCTTTAATTAAAAGAAGGGAATGCAATACGATATTCAGCCTGGCATAAAAGGCCTTATCTTTGATCTCGACGGCACTCTTGCAGATACAATGCCATTTCATTTTGAAGGGTGGAAAAAAGCCTGTCTGAAATATGGGGCAGATATTGATACATCTTTTTTGCGTAAGCATACAGGCAGTCCCGGATGGTTTATTGCCAGTGAAATAATCAGGAGAAGCAACCTCAACAACAGTGTGACCATTGACCAAATACTGAAAATGAAGATTGAAGAGTTTTTTAAGGTGCAACATCTTGTTAAACCGATCGAGCCTGTTGTGGATATCGTAAAGAAATATCACGGTAAATTGCCTATGGCAATTGGAACAGGTGGTCACAGGGAAGCAGTAGAACGCACCCTGGATTTTACCGGTTTGAGTAAGTATTTTAATATAATTGTGACTGCCAATGACGTTGACAACTTCAAGCCGCATCCCGAAACATTTCTCACATGCGCCGGATTAATGAATGTTGAACCGGCTCATATAGAGGTGTTTGAAGATGGGGATCTTGGACTTGAAGCGGCCAGAATAGCCGGGATGATAGCGACAGACGTCAGGTCGTGGTATGATTCGAACTGGTAAAAACCGGCTGCCGGCGATCTTTTCCGTTATTTATTCGTATAGATACCTACTGCCTACTGCCTACTGCCTACTGCCTACTGCCTACTGCCTACTGCCTACTGCCTACTGCCTACTGCCTACTGCCTACTGCCTACTGCCTACTGCCTACTGCCTACTTCCTA
>DATKXL010000033.1:0-22395 GCA_035529055.1 Bacteroidales bacterium | reverse complement strand
TTGCCACGTTTAAAAAGAACCCACGCATAAGTATCAAGAAAAGTATTGTTTTCGCTCTCTTTCATAATAACCTTCTTCGCCATTTCTTCAGCTTCCTTTAGTCTCATATCCTGCTCCGCAAGATAATATGCATAATTATTTAAAACTGTAAGGTCATCCTTGTTGCTGCTCAGTGCTTCCTCGAAAGCCTCAAATGATTTTTCAAACTCCTTCATCCTGTAATAAACATCCGCTTTCATAGTAAGAACCTGTAATAACAGATCTTTATTATCGCCTGCCAGAATAGCGGCCTTCCTGAGCTCTTCAAGAGAAATCTGATACTGCTCGTTCTCTGCCGCCCCCTGAGCATACAGTATCTTCGCAAGAAACGATCTGTTAAAACGGGTTGCCGCCGCTTCACCTCTTTCCATCAGCTTTTTAAATTCCTTCAGCTCATAATAGGTCAGCAGCAACTTCTCCCAGGCAAAATAATTCTCTGGTCTGATTTTAACAATTTCTTCAAGTCGTTGAGCAGATTCAGTGAATTTACCTGCCTTCGTTAACAGTTCAGGCCGTAACAAGACTATAACATCATCATTTTTGTAATTTGCTTCCAGAACCATCAGTGCCAGCCGAAGCTTGTTTTCATAATTCTTTATTACATCCTGAATTTCTAATAAATGAGCAAAAAGCTCGATCTTATCCTGCTTTTCGATCTTATTATTAAGAGCAACAGTATTTAATAATATTATTAAATCATCATATGCTTCTTCAGCTATCAGAAAGTCGCAGAGTGCCAGTTGTGTCTGAGGATTATCAGGGTTTCGTTCAATAAGCTGCTTATAAACTTCTAAAGCTTTTTCATTTTCTCCTTCACCACGATAAATCTCTGCCAGCACTCCATTATAACGGATCTCCTCTGGGTTTTGTTTCAGAAGTTCCAGGATTTGAACACGTGCCTCACTGTACTTCTTTGCAGCCATAAGGTTTCTTGCCAATGCCAGGGTCGTGCTTTCGTTAACTCCATATTTCCTGTCAATAGAACTGAAAATCCTTCCTGCTTTATCATAGTTGCCATTTTCAGAATAAAGATTCCCAAGATTCATTTTCAAGTTCTCCTTTTCAGGATACTGTTTTACTGCTTTTTCATAATAAATAATTGCGCTGTCGAGCTTTGCTTCCTGATAATATATTCCTGCCAGAGTCATCAGGTACCAGATATTTCCCGGTTGAAGCTCATGAGCCTTGGCCGCATATTTTTTACCTCGTGCCAGATCTCTGTTTGACAGGACTATTTGTGCCATTTGATAATATGCAGCATCACTTGAGGGCTTTAATTTTATTGCCTGCTCAAGATATTTCAGCGCCTCTCCGGCATTGCCCATCAGCTTTTGTTTAACTGCTTCAACATAAAAGTAATTAAACGCCGACTCATCGTATGATTTAGCCGTTTTGCCAGTATTCAGTCCCGGAATAATTCCTTTGTTGCATGAACTCAGTCCAATTACAATAATCAGAATTAAAACAAGTATGCCAAATATCCGCTTCATCATCACTCCTTTCCTGTATGTCCGAAACCACCTGCGCCTCTGTTTGTATCAATTAAATTTTCCACCTTTATCCATTCAGCTCTTTCATGACGGGCAATAATCATCTGACAGATTCTTTCGCCGTCTTTTATAACGAAAGTCTCATCAGATAAGTTTATCAGTATTATACAAACTTCACCTCTGTAGTCAGCATCAATTGTTCCGGGGGAATTAAGTACTGTAATCCCCTTATTTATTGCCAGGCCGCTTCTGGGTCTTATCTGAGCTTCATAACCCTCAGGTATCTCCAGAAATAAGCCTGTTCTGACTAAAATTCTCTTCATAGGTTCCAGAACAATGTCTCCATCAATATTTGCCCTGATATCCATACCTGCTGACAATTCGGTGCTATATTGCGGTAAAGGGTGTTTTGATCTGTTGATTATCCTTATTTTCATTTTTCACTCTTACTGAATAAAACAGTTAGTAACTTGTCTCTATACTGTGCAAACCCAATGAATGCCATAATCAGGCATGTATTTATAAGAAGCTCAGAAAATAAATTCTTATAATCGAAATAGAGACTGAAAAGGACCATGCCCGCCGATAAAACAAAATATGGTATCAGCTTTCGCATGTTGTAATTGACTTTAAAATGCTTTTGAGCAAAAACAAATGATACAATGATCATTGTTCCATATGAAGCAATGTGGGCCCAGGCAGATGCCATGTAACCATAAGCAGGAACAAAAAGTATATTTATCATCACTGTAATAAGCGCTCCTATCAGTGTTATATAAACAGCGTATATAGTAAGATCGTTTAACTTATACCAGATGCTGTGATTAATATAAATACCATAGAACAGGTAAGCCATGCTTATTAAAGGCACTACAATAATGGCATCGCGGTAATTTGCGCCCACAATATATTGAATTCCTGATATATATAAATTGATTCCAATATATACTATAAGCATTGAAATAATAAAATATTTCATTACGAAAGAATATGTTTCTTTCGCGTCGGATTGTTTTGCCTTTTCAAAAAAGAATGGTTCAGCTGCAAATCTGAACATCTGAATAAAAAGAGCCATAAGAACACCTATCTTGTAGCCTGCACCATATTCGCCTACCTTTGCGAGGCCCTCTGCATCACCCAGAATCCTTCTGAGAATTACCTTATCCAGTGCATCATTTATAGAACCACTGAATCCTGCAAGCATTAAGGGAAACGAATAGGAGATCATCCTGTGCCAGATTGCGCTATCAAAAATAAATCTTATTCTTACAATAAAGGGGAGGAGCATGATCAGAGTTGCCCCGCTTGAGATGAGGTTGGCCACAAATACGTATCCTACCTTATATTCAGGATTATAGAGACTTCTGAACCAGCCGGTGCTTCTCTCCCAGATACCAGGAGCAATTTTCAGGAGGAAAAACACCAGGCTTATTGTAATTACTACATTGGCAAGCTTTAAAATGCTGAAAACAACAGGTTTGTTCTCTTTTCTCAATCTTGCAAAGGGAACTGCAGTGAAGGCGTCGATGGCTACTATGCCTGCAAACATCCTGATATAGTCATGATTTTCACTGTAATTCATTAAAGCTGATACAGGTTTAATAAAAACATTTACCAGCACTACGAATAACGCTGAAGTAATAAGAAGACTAATTAATGCCGTGCTATAGACCTTTTCATACTCTTCCTTGTTTTGTGAGTAACGGAAGAAGCCTGTCTCCATCCCATAAGTTAAGATCACCAGCAATAATACCATCCAGGCATACAATTCTGTAATGATACCATAGTCGCTTCTATCTAAAAAGATCCGGGTATAGAATGGTGTCAGTACTGCATAATGTAGAAACCGGGGTATAATGGTACCCAGCCCATATATCAGTGTCTGTCCCGCAAGTTTTCTGACCTCCTTCATTAAAAAATTTAAAAGACAAAGATAGTTTTAATGGTACAATCTGGTATTGTAAATTATTGTTTCATCCAAAAACAGAGAATTTGAAAACTAATAATTATGTTGTATCATCCAAAGTTAAATATCTTTGCAGCTGGATTTGCATAACGTTATTAACCAAATTTCTGTTTTCATGAACAAATTTTTTAAGCAGATTATTTTAGTATCGGCAGGGACATTGCTTTTCTCATGTAATGCTCCCGGAGGAAATGAAAATACGCTCATTTCCATGAAAACCACTCTGGGTGAGATAAAAATCAGACTCTACGACCGAACCCCGCTTCATAGAGACAATTTCATTAAACTGGTTAATTCGGGCTTTTATGATGGTGTTTCTTTTCACCGCGTTATCAAAGACTTCATGATACAGGGGGGAGACCCTGCAACAAGAACAGGGTTACCAAATGACCAAATGGATACTCTTTCAAAATATACGATACCGGCGGAATTCCGTAAAGAATACTTTCATAAGAAAGGATCTCTTGCGGCGGCAAGGGAAGGTAATAACGTGAATCCTGAAATGCGCTCTTCAGGTACACAGTTCTATATTGTCCAGGGGATAAAATACACCAGAGAAGAGCTGAAAACATCTGAGGAGAGGATAAACAGCAATATTAAACAGGGGCTGTTTGGTAAACTGTTGAAAGAGATAGCCGACAGTGCCCGTTTATCGGGAACGCCTCTCCAGGATAGTGAAATTCAGGAACGGGCATCATTGAGAATGTTTCAGTATCTTAAAGATAATGAAGATTTTAAATATTCTGAAGAACAGATTGACATCTATGTCAGTCTGGGTGGCACTCCCCGTCTTGATGGTACCTATACTGTTTTCGGAGAGGTAATTGAAGGGATAGATATTGTCGATAAGATCGCTGCGGTTCAGACTGACAACAGGGATAAACCGCTTGGTGATATCCGGATAATTAAGATGAAAATCATCAGCAAATAACATGATCTTTCTTTTAAAAAGAACAACAGATGCTTGATAAAATAACAAATCTGCTTGAAGAGATTAATTCCACACCGGTTAATAACAGTGAGGAGCTTGAGTCATTCAGATTAAAATTCCTGAGTAAAAGGGGTCTTATTTCAGATCTCTTTGAAGATTTCAGGAATGTTACTCCGGATGAGAAGAGGGAGATCGGACAAAAGCTTAATCATTTGAAGCAGAAGGCTAATGAAAGATATAACTTATTGAAATCGCAGCTTGTTTCAGGTGAGGATGGTTTAAAGACGGATGATCTTACAAGACCTGCTTATCCCTTTTCGTTAGGTTCCCGTCATCCGATTTCAATTGTAAGAAATGAGATAATTGATATCTTTTCACGAATTGGATTTACTGTATCAGAGGGCCCTGAAATTGAGGATGATGATCATGTTTTCACTAAACTCAATTTTGCTCCGGAACATCCGGCGCGTGACATGCAGGATACTTTTTACATATCCAGAGTCTCTTCGGATGATTCCAATCCTGGTGATATTCTGCTTCGCACACATACCTCTTCAGTGCAGGTGAGGGTTATGCAGAATCAGAAACCCCCGATACGTACCATTTCGCCCGGAAGAGTTTTCCGTAATGAGGCAATATCTGCCCGCGCTCATTGCATATTTCATCAGGTTGAAGGTTTATATATTGATGAAAACGTATCATTTGCTGATCTTAAGCAGACTCTTTTGTTCTTCGCCAGGGAATTATATGGTAAAGAAACGGAAATAAGACTTCGACCTTCCTACTTCCCCTTTACCGAACCATCGGCTGAGATGGATGTAAGCTGCAAGATCTGTGGCGGGAAGGGTTGCAATGTATGTAAATATACAGGCTGGCTTGAGGTGTTAGGGTGTGGAATGGTACACCCTAATGTGCTGGAAGCTTGCAATATAGACAGTCAGAAATATACTGGTTTTGCTTTTGGCATGGGTATAGAGCGTGCAGCTATGCTTAAATATCAGGTTAATGATCTGCGGCTCTATTTTGAAAATGACCTGAGGTTTCTTGATCAGTTTAAATCGGCTTTGTAATTAATTGAACAAACACATTAAAGGGATTGTTAATCTATGTTATATTTTTGAAGCAAGGTGATGAAACAGAATGATATTCATATTCCTTTTTGCGAGAAATGTGCGCTTGAGACCGGATCGATCTTTAAACATCTTACCCGAGAAGAAACAGACATTATAAATTTTGAAAAAGATTTCCGGCAATATAAAAGGGGAGATATACTGTATCAGGAAGGCAACCGGATAAGCGGTTTTTATTGTATCAACAGTGGAATTATCAAGGTATATAAAACAGGTTTTGACGGTAAAGAGCAGATAATAAGATTTGCCAAGTCAGGTGATATAATTGCTTACCGTAGTGTTCTCAGCAATGAGGTGGCCTGTACTTCGGCAAAAGTGATTGAGGATTGTCAGGTATGTTTTATCTCTTCTGAAATTCTAACCTCCCTTATAAAAACCAATCCTGCATTTGCGCTTGAACTGATTAAGCTTGCCTGTCATGAACTGGGAGAGGCTAATTCATTTATTACCGATATTGCTCAGAAGACTGTCAGAGAAAGGGTTGCAGAGATACTTCTTCTGCTGGCTGATGATTTTGGTCTTGATGAGCAGAATTTTCTCAGGATCTCCCTGACACGTCAGGAACTTGCCAATATAGTCGGCACTGCTACGGAATCTGTTATAAGACTGCTCTCTGAGTTCAAGAGTGACAAACTTGTTGAGCTGAATGGCAGAAAGATCAAGCTGATCAATTTAAAAGGGCTTGAGAAGATAAGTAATGTCTTTAACTAGGGATTATTCTAAAACAGAGATCCTGTATGGTTCCGCCCAATTTGTTTCCCCAGATGTCTGTACGCGTGTTCTGTTGCCTCTCTTCCTCTGGGTGTCCGCTTCAGAAATCCTTCTTTTATAAGGAACGGTTCATACACCTCCTCGATGGTTCCGCTCTCTTCTCCCACAGCCGTAGATATCGTATTAATCCCTACGGGACCTCCATTGAATTTGTCAATAATGGCTGACAATATCCGGTTATCCATTTCATCAAGGCCATACTGATCAATATTCAAAGCTTTAAGGCCATATTTCGTGATCTCAATATCAATTTTTCCGGTACCCTTTACCTGCGCAAAATCCCTTATTCTGCGTAATAAGGCATTTGCAATTCTTGGAGTTCCCCTGCTGCGACGTGCAATTTCTACAGCTGCTTCATCATCAATTTTAATGTTCAGTATTCCTGCAGATCTTTTGACAATGCCCGTAAGGACATCATGATCATAATACTCCAGGTGGAACTTAATTCCGAATCGTGCTCTGAGGGGGCTTGTCAGCAATCCTGACCTTGTTGTGGCCCCAATAAGTGTGAAATTATTAAGCGTCAGCTGAACCGACCTTGCGCTTGGGCCTTTATCAATCATTATATCAATCTGGAAATCTTCCATTGCCGAATAGAGGTACTCCTCAACTACCGGGCTCAGTCTGTGGATCTCATCAATAAAGAGAACGTCGCCTTCCTGGAGGTTTGTAAGCAATCCGGCAAGATCTCCCGGTTTATCAAGCACGGGGCCCGATGTAACTTTGAGATTTACCTGTAATTCATTTGAAATTATTGACGCAAGAGTGGTTTTACCAAGACCGGGGGGGCCGTGCAGAAGTACATGATCGAGTGATTCTCCTCTCTGTTTTGCCGCTGTAACAAAGACAACCAGGTTATCAATTATCTGTTTCTGGCCTTTAAAATCAACAAAATTCAGAGGCCGGAGCTGTCTTTCAAATTCCTTATCGGCAACGGTGATATTATTCTTTCTGATGTTGATATTATCTTCCATGTGGCAAAGTAACTATTTTATCAGCCTTACGTCACTTTCGGGAAGATTTATTTTTACCCCGTTTATACTCTTTTCAACATCGTCCTTGTAGGTTATTGTTAAGAAGGCTGTTCCTTCTTCGTCATATTTCTTCCATGTTTTCTGCCGGATACCTGCTCTGAAAAACCGTTCCTCCTTTATTTTTCCGCTTTCATAGTAATAAGTATGCTGACCGTCAGCATTGCCTTGAATAAAGTTTCCCTTAAATTTTATCTTTCCATCGGGATAATATGCTTTCCACAAACCATCTTTTAAACCTATTAAGAACTTTCCCTCCTCTGTATAATCTCCTGATTTATATTTCCATTCCCCGTTTTTCTCACTATCTGTATATTGTCCCTCTGTTATTATTTCACCCGTCAATGAGTATTCTGCATAAGATCCATCTCTTTCGCCCTGATAATAATCTTCTTCTCTCAGCAATGCCCCGTTACCGTAATACCATTTCCATAATCCATCAGGTCTTCCGTAATTATAGGATCCGGTTTGCTCAATTTTTTCATCACTGTTGTAAAATTTCCACACGCCAGTGCGCCTGTTATCTGAATACTGGCCTTCAGCCAGTACTTTGCCATCGGGGTAAAGGTCTTTCCATTTACCGTTCAGGTTACCTGCCTCATCCACTATTCCTTCCGACAAAAGCAATCCATTGTCATTGTAACGAAATGCATTGGCTACCTTCCCGTCTGCCGAATATTCCCTGTGAATTCCGACGGGGACCTGATTCCTGTAAGGTCCGCTGTAAATTAATCTGCCGCTCTGATCATATTTATTTACTATTTCAATATCAGGTTCATCCTCCACCCGTGATTTAACTATTGATCCGCTGTCGTACAGCATGGTAAGGACAAGTATGCCGCGATTATCGTATTCTTTATAGTAACCATGAAGCTGATCATCTTTATAGCTCTTTTCATTCTTAATTCCTCCTCCCGGATAAAACTCTTTCCATTCACCCTGTTTTAATCCCTTGCTGTCTGTCCGGTTTATCCTTTGCCTGCTTATCAGAAAATCATTGTTATATTCCATCAGGGTTATAACCATGCTATTTTTGTCATATTCTTTTGATAATCCTTCTTTTTTGCCGGCGTTATATGTTATTGCCTGCTGTACTATTCCATCGGGGTAATACAGATAGGCTGTTCCCTCTTTTCTGTCTCCTGCAAACAGTTCTTTTGACCATAAGTAAACTCCTTCTGATGCGTCTTTTTTATATTTATAGTAGTATCCGTTTTTCTTACCATACAAATAGTTGATTTTTTCAGTTGTATCTCCGGCCTGATCATAGAATATCCATATGCTGTCGAGTAAAAAATTTATTCTTTTCCCTTCAGATTTTTTGATTCCTGTAACATAATAGCTTTTCCAGTACCCTTCCGGCCTACCGTTTTTTATATAACCTTCACTTGAAACTGCACCATTCGGATATTTAAATACCTTATATCCGTCCTGCAGGTTCTGATCAGACTGTCCGGGGAGAATAGTTACATTTATTAATAAGACAATTAGTATTGCTGATCTTTTCATGATTCAAAGTCCAAGTTTTTCAGATATTTCCATCATTTTTATAATAGGTTTTTGTGCCTTCTCAAGAATGTCCTTATCAACAAAGATCTCTGGTTTTTCATTTTTCAGACAATTGTATATTTTTACCATGGTTATCAGCTTCATAAAGCTGCACTCACTGCAACCACAGGTAGAATCTTTTGGAGGAGCCGGAATATATGTTTTGTAAGGACTGGACCTCTTCATCTGATGAATAATTCCTACTTCGGTTGCCACAATATATATTTTACCATCATCTTTTTGAGTAAACTTAAGAAGTGCAGATGTGGATCCTATAAAATCAGCAACCATTCTCACAGGAAGTTCACATTCAGGATGTACAATTATTTTTGCTTCAGGGTACTCTTTTTTTAATATTAAAATTGCCTCCAGTGAAAATTCTTCATGAACATGGCATGATCCCGGCCATATAACAATATCGCGACCTGTCTCATTCAGAATATAATTTCCAAGGTTCCTGTCGGGTGCAAATATGATTTTCTCATCTTCGGGAAGCGATTCAATTATTTTTACAGCATTTGATGATGTACAAATTATATCTGACAATGCTTTTATCTCTGCGGTGGTATTTACATATGAAATAACTGTTCTTCCCGGATTATCCTTAATAAATTTTATAAAATCGGAGGCTTTGCATGAATCGGCAAGTGAACAGCCTGCATTCATATCGGGAAGCAGAACCTTTTTATCAGGAGTAAGTATTTTGGCCGTTTCAGCCATAAATCTTACACCGGCGAATAAAATTATATCTGCTCTGGTTGATGCTGCCTTTTGAGACAATGCAAGACTATCACCAATAAAATCAGCTATATCCTGGATATCTCCTGTCTGATAATAATGAGCTAGAATTACAGCATTCTTTTCTGCTTTCATCCTTTCTATTTCAGAAACATAATCTATTTGTCTGGTTTCTGACATTCATGTTTATTTTCTAACAACACATTATATTAAACAATTAATTAATTAAATCTATTATAATAGTAATAATGTTCTGTTAATAGTGTTAAAAATTAAAGCATATTTTTATTGTTTTTATCGTTGTTATAATCAGGCAAACATCTTTTCAACAGCTCAAAAAACATACCATTTTTGAAAATCAGATAATTAGTTAATTAATTAACAATTGTTAAGATATGATTGTTGATAGCGGTAACAAAGCAAAAGTAAAAGTTTTATGGTTCATTTTCGGTTTATAGTTTCATTTTATTTTCTGAAAAGTTTACCAGATATTATCAGAAAAGGTAAAAACCAGGGTAAATGAATAAATATGGGATTTTATCAATATAAAATTCTTTAGTTATTTACAGGTTATTAACAGGGTTGGAAAATATTAAACATTATAAGATAAAAGAATATTTTTTTCTTTATTTTGTAAAACAAAGACAGGAGACTGTTATTAAAAACCGGATCAGGTGAAAAGAAAAAAAATTGCGGTCGTATCAGATCATGCAGGATATTTTCTAAAGCAGAAATTATTGAGTTGTCTGATAAAGGAAAAAGAAGACATAAAAGATCTTGGATCTTTTATTGAAGACAATGCTGATGACTATCCTGAATTTGGCCATTTGCTTGCAAAAGCGGTATCATCTGGAGATTACGATCTTGGTATATCAATATGCGGTACAGGCAATGGAATTAATATGACTGCTAACAAGCATCAGGGGATAAGAAGTGCCTTATGCTGGAATGAAGAGATCGGCAGGCTGGCGAGGGCACATAATGATGCAAATATATGTGCATTGCCGGCAAGGTATATTACAGAGTCAGAAGCCTGTCTGATTGTAAAAACTTTCCTTAACGCATCGTTTGAAGGCGGAAGGCATAAAAGAAGGATAGAAAAGATACACTTAAAAATGTATTAAGATGCTTTCAAGTTCATGCAGATATGGTATAAGGGCTGTTATATACCTGGCGAGCCTGCCAGTCGGAAAAGGCAAAACAGGCATAAAGCAAATTTCAAAGGATCTTGACCTGCCGACTCCTTTTCTTGCAAAGATTCTTCAGCAAATGGTAAAAGAAAAAATTCTGAATTCATCAAAAGGACCGCATGGGGGGTTTTCTTTACTGAAAGATCCCGCAGTTATTACATTACTTGATATTGTAAAAACTATTGACGGAGACAAGATTTTTACAAGCTGCATAATGCATAACGAAACCTGTAAAAGTGTTGTCAGGAATAAAAAGCCATGTCCTATTCATGATGAATTCTCAGTTGTAAGAAACAGTATCATCAGGTTGTTTAAAAGCAGAACAATTGAGGATATTGTAAACGCTGCAAAAAAATCAGGAAAAGTCACAATGTGATTTTATCTTTGTAATAGGGCTTAAAGAATAACCACAGGAAAAGAGCAACAGTTATTCCGGCCGAATTAAATATAGCATCCAGAATTTCGCCTTTGCGGTTGACTGTAAAAGTTAGCTGTAATATCTCGAGGCTTATACCAAAAAAGAAGGGTAGAAGTGATGTTAAAAGCAGTTGACGTGTATTTTGAAATGAATTCCTGTGTTCAAGAATAATAACGGCCATCAGCAGAAAATAGAGAGCAAAATGGCCGATTTTGTCTATATACGGGATATTGATAAAACCTGTTTCCCCGAAAGTCAGCGAACCTGCAAGGCTAAGATAAAGTATGACCAGTACAGTAATAATTGTAAATATGTTCTTTTTTATCATTATTTTGTTTTGGGCAAATTTAGCTATTTGAATGACATTTTTATTTTATAATTTTAGTAAATTCAATTTATCAGTATGGCCGGCATCTATATCCATATACCATTTTGTAAAAAACTATGTTCCTACTGTGATTTTTATCACATTCTTTTAACTTCTGATAATACCCCTTTTATCTCTGCTCTTATCAAAGAAGCAACAATCCGAAAGGAATATATTGGTAATGAAAAGGTATCAACTATTTATATAGGAGGAGGCACTCCTTCTGTCTTAGCGGTTAATGAAATCTCAGTAATCCTCAGCTGGATCAGACAGCTTTATAATGTAGATGAAAATCCTGAAATCACAATTGAGCTGAATCCCGATGATATAGATGCAGCCTATTTAAGTGATCTCAAAGAACTTAATATAAACCGGATAAGTCTGGGTGTTCAATCGTGGAGGGATTCCGATCTTATTATATTAAACAGACGGCATGATTCTGCCGGAGCTGCAAGAGCTCTCAATGAGATAATTAACACAGGATTTGACAATGTTTCAATAGATCTTATTTATGGCATTCCGGGTATGAGCTCAAAGGATTGGGCTTCAAATCTGGATATTACATTTTCCTATAACATCAAACACCTGTCGGCTTATTGTCTCACTATTGAAGATGGAACAGCCATGAGCAAAATGAAAGAGAGGGGAGCCATTATTGAGATTGATGAAGAAGAGAGTGCCTTTCAGTTTAACACACTTATTGAAAAATCCGGATCGTCAGGATTTATACAATATGAAATTTCCAACTTTGCCCTGCCAGGATATTTTTCAGTTCATAATACAAATTACTGGAAACAGATAAATTACCTGGGACTTGGCCCTTCGGCACACTCTTTTAATGGCTATTCACGTCAATGGAACATACGTAACCTTAAAGGATATATTAAAGCCATTAATTCAGGGAACCCTTCTTATGAAAGAGAAGACCTTGATGTAAAAACAAGATTCAATGAATACATTATGACCTCATTAAGAACAATGTGGGGCGTTGATCTTGAATTTGTTGAAAACTTTTTTGAAAAGGAAGGATATGATTATATCGTGAATATGGCCGGGAAATTCATTAACTACGGACTTATGAAACAGGATAAAAAAAACCTGGTTCTTACGAACCAGGGCAAAATGATATCCGATAATATTATTTCTGAGCTGATGCTTCCTGATAAGGAATGATCATCTCTTTGCCAGTGCGAAGGATGTACGGCCTATTATATTATTATCAAGATAAAGCTCAACGCTATAGCTTCCGATAATAAAATCACCGGTATTATCAAGGAAAATACACATTTCAATATCCTGATTCATATAATCAACCAACCTGCTTGCTGAATATACCAGCTTATAACCGTTGTATTCAAAAAGATTATCGGGGCTGGTAGTAATAATCAGGGAATCGGGTCGGATCACTCTCATAAAAACTTCTTTCTCTCCTGCAGTTGCTATAGGATTTTCGCGAAGCGTGAAGCATATCCTGAGTTTATCCAGCAGATTGATTCTGTTTGTCTCTTTTCTTTTCTTATTAAGAGAAGCGGCAACTAAATCCTTTGCCTGTATGATTGAAGCAATTTCAACTTTGGCACCTAGTTCTTCCTTGACTTTTGAGAGCTCAACGTTGGTACTTTGTACTGCTGTCATCTGCTGACGGATATCGGTATTTTCCACCATAAGCTGCGTATTTATGGTATTGAGAGAGTCGATCTGAACAATATAGCTTTTCATGATCGCCCTCATAGTTGTTATTTCGCTTCTGTATTTTTTTATCAGCTGAACGTTGGAAGCATTAATCGATAACAGCTGGACAATTCTCTTTCTTTCCTTATCCAGGTTTGCCTGTAAAGTATCGTTGTCTGTTTTCAGTGTATCGTATCCATGCACCATAAGCCTTAATTCATTAGCCAGGGAGTCTTTCTCCTGGGTAAGAACCGTTTCCATTTCGACCATTTTGCTTCTCTGGTCGAAATACATGACAACCAGAAAAATCAAAGCTCCGGCCAGAATAACTGTTGTAAAAATCATGGCTATGGGAGCACTTTTTTTCTTTGGTTGTTCAACCGGGGTAATTGTGTTTGTGTCTGTCATTTATTCACCTTTATTTAAAATAATTAATGATTTGGGAATATTAATATCATGTTAATTTATAATTTATCCATTTCAATTATTACATTTACAAAGAAACCATTATTTTTTAACTAATTAATAGTCAATTATATGAGTGGCTTCTTTGGTGTAATTTCAAAGACCGACTGTGTTGAGGATGTATTCTACGGTACAGATTATCATTCTCATTTGGGAACTAAACGAGCCGGCATGGTTTTTATTGTGCCGCACAAAGGATTCCGGCGGTCGATACACAACCTTGAAAATACCTATTTCAGAAATAAATTTGAGGATGAGCTAAGTGGATTCAGTGGAAATTCAGGCCTTGGAATAATAAGTGACACCGATCCGCAGCCAATTCTATTTAATTCACATCTCGGCCGGTTTGCAATAGTTACTGTAAGCAGACTTTTAAACCTGGATACTCTTGAAAGAAGGTTTCTTGATAAGAAAAATCACTTTACTGAAAACTTTGAGGGGAACATAAATCCGACAGAAGTAGTCGCAAATCTTATATGTGAACGGGACAGCTTTATTGCCGGCATTGAAAACGTATTTGAAAGCATAAAGGGTTCATGTTCAATACTCGTACTTACCGGGGATGGTATAATTGCTGCCCGCGATAAACTTGGAAGGACTCCTGTAGTAATAGGTAAAAAGGAGGGAGCATATGCCGCTGCTGTTGAGACATGCTCGTTTCCCAACACCGGCTTTGAAATCGATTATTATCTCGGACCCGGCGAAATCGTTAATATTACATCCGATGGCTTCACTCAGCTCCGTAAACCTGGCGAAAAGATGCAGATCTGTGCATTTCTATGGGTCTATTACGGTTATCCACCCTCATACTATGAGGGAATTAATGTGGACGAATGTCGCTACAGATGTGGTGCTGCATTGGCCAGAAGAGATCAGGCCAAAGCGGATTTTGTTTGCGGAATACCCGACTCGGGTGTCGGACATGCAGTTGGTTACGGAAATGAAAAGGGGATTCCCTATAAGAGGGCCTATTCAAAATATACCCCTACCTGGCCGCGCAGTTTTATGCCGCAGAATCAGGAACAGAGAGACCTGGTAGCCAGGATGAAGCTTATTCATAACAAGGGCATAATTGACGGGAAAAGAATGATTTTCCTTGATGACAGCATTGTAAGAGGGACACAGTTAAAAGACAGCACCATTGATCTTCGTAAATCAGGAGCTACCGAGGTACACATGAGGATCGCATGTCCTCCTCTGTTGTTCCCCTGCGAATTCCTGAATTTTTCACAGTCCAGGACCCCCATGGAGCTTGCCGGCCGAAAGGCTATCTACCAGCTTGAGGGTGATACTGAAGATATCAGGGAATACTCTGATCCTGATTCTGAAAAACACAGGAAGATGATAGCGAAAATCGCAGAGACTCTTGATCTGGACACTCTGTTATACCAGCGCCTCGATGATCTTGTTGAGGCGATCGGGCTTCCTAAGGAAAAACTATGCACTCATTGCTGGGATGGATCGAGTTACTATTAAGCAGGTGACAGGAGGCAGGCGGCGGGCAGCAGGTTCCCTTTGACCTGTAGCCTGTAGCCTGTAGATCGACATATATGATAAAATTACAAGGAAATAATAAACAAAATGAAATACATTGGTGCGCATGTAAGTGCTGAAGGAGGTGTTCAGAATGCTCCTCTGAATGCAGGTGCAATAGGAGCGAAGGCATTCGCATTGTTTACAAAGAACCAGCGGCAATGGTTTTCCCATCCGTTATCGAAGACAAGCATCACAGCTTTCAGGGGGAATTGCGAGAAGCTTGGTTATAAACCCTTTCAGATATTGCCTCACGATAGTTATCTCATTAACCTCGGGCATCCCGAAACAGAACCACTGGAAAAATCAAGAGCATCTTTTCTCGATGAGATGCAAAGGTGTGAACTGCTCGGCCTTGACAGACTTAATTTTCATCCGGGAAGCCACCTGAATAAGATCGGGATAGAAGAGTGTCTTGAAAGAATTGCTGAATCAATAAACATAACGCTTGAAAAAACAAAGGGTGTCATTGCGGTTATTGAGAATACTGCAGGTCAGGGAACAAATCTTGGTCATACCTTCGAACAGATCAGGTACATCATAGATAAAGTGGAAGATAAATCCAGAGCAGGAGTCTGTATTGATACATGTCATGCCTATACCTCCGGATATGATGTAAAAACAGAGAAAGGATTTAAAGAAACATTCGAAAAATTTGGAAATATCATTGGTTTTGAGTATCTTAAAGGAATGCATCTTAATGATACCAAAAAAGATATTGGCACAAGGGTTGACAGGCATGAAAACATCGGGAAGGGCTTTCTGGGGGAAGATACTTTTGCTATCATTATGAATGACAGCCGCTTCGACAATATGCCCCTTATACTTGAGACTCCCGAAGAATCGCTATGGGAGGCAGAAATTAAAATGTTGTACTCACTTGTTCGTCCCCCTTCCCCCCTAAAGGGGGGTTGAAATCCATCAGGTTTTAAGCCCCCGTCAGGGGGTTGGGGGCGGATAAATTGAAGCTAAAAGTTTTTTTATTTCAGGATCTTTAAGTTTGCTTTTTGTTGCCTTGTAGCCAATCTCGAAAACAGCCACTGCTTTTTCAGGATCGAGGATCTTATAATCTTTCAATTCCAGCGGAGCAATAAACATATCGAATTTCTTCGATTTATCGATAACCTCTCTTGACATGCTCAGCATAAAGGTTCGTTCCGCAATCTGAACAAGACTTGTAACCGTCTCTTCATACCCGGTCGGGTTAACATAAGAACCGATGGTAAAACGGCATTTGCCTTCAATGGGTTTTATCGGAAGATTATCCATTACCCCACCGTCAACATAATGTATTTTATTGATTATTACAGGGTTAAAGAGAACAGGAATACTTGCAGATGCAATTACCGGATCAAGAAGCTTCCCCCCGGAAAAATATTCAGTTCTGCCGTTATTAAGGTCTGTAGCCGTAACAAAGAGTGGAATCTTAAGCTCTTCAAATGTTTTTGCCCGAAGTTTTTCTCTGAGAATGCGAATAATCCCTGAAATCTGAAGCAGTCCTTCCCTTGGAACAGTAGGTCTGATATAATGCAATCTGCTTGTAGTATTCATCATTTTCAGAATCTCCTCTGGTGAATAACCATCAGCATATAAAACTCCGACCAGAGCTCCGGCGCTTGTACCGGCAATCACGTCAGGATAGATCCCCGCCTCATTAAGTGCCTGCAAAACTCCGAGATGGGCAAAACCTCTTGCTCCACCACCACTTAAAACCAATCCTGTTTTGTATTTCTTGTCCGACATGGGGATCTTGTTATATAATAATTCTAATTGAAAATGATATCATAAAGCAGTCTGATGTTAAGATAAGCGACGATAATAGCTATGATTGATAAAAGAACAATCAGGAAAGAGCTGTTGGCATGCTTACCCATAACCTTTTTTGAAGAGGTAAGATAAACCTGAATGGCCACGGTAAACGGAAGCTGAATACTGAGGAATACCTGCGATAAGATCAGTCCTTTAAAAGGATCACTGATGAAAAAGATGATTATCAGAGCACCAATCAGCGAAATAAGAACTCCCCACCTGGTATGGTTATCCTTTATATCATAAGGTTCCCCGGACATTCCTGAAACTATCGAACCACCTGCCATGGCTGATGTTATTGATGATGCAACTCCCGAAAAAAGAAGCGCTGCGGCAAAAACAACAGCAGCATTTGATCCAAGCAACGGTCTCAGAAGGCTCTCTGCCTGCTGAAGTTCGTCAACCCTGATATTGTTTTTGAAAAAGGTTGCTGCAGCAAGTATTATCATGGCGCTGTTGATCGCCCAGCCGATTATCATTGACAGCAGGGTGTCTGCAAATTCATATTTAAGCTGTTTATTTATGACTTTATCATCCTGAAGATTCCATTGACGGCTCTGGATTATTTCGGAATGAAGAAACAGGTTATGAGGCATTACAACAGCACCGAGAACACTCATTATTAACAACATAGATCCGACGGGTATGGTTGGTTTAACCCACGAAATCCCGGCTTCCGCCCAATCAACATCTACAAGGAAAATCTCATAAAGGAAAGAGAGGCCTATAATAGAAACGAATGCTATTATCCATTTTTCAATTTTCTTATAAGAATGGGAAAGGATCATTATTATAACAAAAATTGTCACCAGCGTAGCGCCGATTTTGACCGGGATATCAAATAGCATTTCAAGCGCTATAGCACCTCCAAGAATTTCTGCAAGAGAGGTTGCAACAGATGCCATTACGGCAAATGAAAGTATCGGTTTGGAAACAGCAGGTTTAATATGGATAGCTGCCGCCTCGGACAGACAAAGACCGCTCGCAATACCGAGATGCGCAACATTATGCTGGAGAATGATCAGCATTAATGTCGAAAGAGTCACAATCCATAGTAAACTATACCCATATTCTGATCCCGTGGCAATGTTTGCAGCCCAGTTTCCGGGATCAATGAATCCAACAGTTACAAGCAGACCGGGACCAATATATTTGAAGATATCCAGAGCACCGTAAGAGGGCTTATGATCTTTTCTTTTCAGATCTTTGAAAAAGCGTAACGGATTAAGAAATGATTTAATAAGTAACATCTCAGATGCCTCAGAATAAATTATTTACGCATTTTTTCTTTCCGGTTATCATTAAAACAAATATAAACAATGATTAAGTAAAAACATTAGTGTTATTAACTGCCTGCCATTTTAAAATTATTATTTTTGATCTGAAAAGAAGTTCAATCAAGTATAAAACAATCCCTGTATGCAATTCTTACTTACAGCTTTTGACGGGGCAGATCCCCAGGCTCCTGAGAGAAGATTAAAAGCAAGGCCGGAGCATCTTGAAAAGATATCTGTATTAAAGAAAAATGGCGAGTTTCATTTTGGCGGAGCCATACTTGACGATGACGGACAAATGATAGGATCAATGATCGTGTATGAGTTTCCCGACAGAGCCTCGCTTGATATGCGATTAAAAGATGAACCATATATCAACAAAGGAGTATGGGAAAAGATAGAAATAAGACCATTTCGCCTTGCCAGCATAAATCAGGATAAATAGATAAATATCATTAAAACACTCATTATGAAAAAACTGACAATGATTCTAATCTTAATGTTACCGGTAGTTGTCCTGTTTTCACAACAGGCAAGCCAGGTAAATCTGCCATTCAGGATGGAGGAGCTGACCTCTCCGCAGTTTGTGAAGGCTGTTGAACTGTCTGGCGGTGTTGCTGTTATACCGCTTGGTATTATCGAAAAGCATGGTCCGCACCTGCCTCTTGGTACTGACTTATTTGAAGCCAGGGAGGCTGCCTGTACAGCTGCAAAAAAAGAATATGCTGTTGTCTATCCTCCCTATTATGTGGGACAGATCTTTGAAGCCCGGCACCAGCCGGGAACAATTGCTTACAGTAGTGAACTGATGTGGAAAATGCTCGAAGAGACATGCACCGAACTGGCAAGGAACGGATTGAAAAAGATAATACTTGTCAACGGTCACGGGGGAAACACAAGCTTTCTGCAGTATTTCTGTCAGTCGCAGCTTGCTGGTCAGAACGATTATATTGTAGTGTTATTCCAGGAAGGAGCTGATCCGGTATATGCAAAGGAGATTAAATCGATGAAAAAAGCAACACTTGATGGTCATGCAGGCGAAGAGGAAACATCAATGATGTATGTTATCAGGCCCGACCTTGTCAACCAGGAAGTGATAAAATCGGAATCAGGAACAAATCAGGGAAAGTTAGATCAGCTTAGTTATGGTTATACCGGCATCTGGTGGTACGCAAGATTCCCAAATCATTATGCCAGCGATGTAGCTCAACCCAATCAAAGACTGGGAGAACTTTTAATAACAAGCTGGGCAAATCAGATAGCCGATTTGATAAAGTATCTTAAAAACAACAATACAATTGAACAATTACACAAGGAATTCAACCAGAGAGCTCATAATCCGATACAAAAATAAAATCAATAAAGAAATGGCTTTTACATTACAACCAGGACAAACAGCTATAGACTTTGCTTTATCTTCCACGGAAGGGAAAGAATATAAACTTTCAGATTTTGACAGGTATAAATATCTGGTAATTTTCTTTACATGTAATCACTGTCCGTATGTAACCGGATCAGATGAAGTTACACGCGCAACTGCCGAAAAATATATACCGAAAGGAGTCGGATTTGTCGGGATAAATTCAAACAGTGAGAACACCTATCAGGAAGATAGTTTTGAGAATATGGTTGCACGGATACAGAAATATAAGTTCCCGTGGATTTATCTGTACGACAAAGATCAGACAATAGCCCGGGCTTATGGTGCATTGCGTACGCCTCATTTTTATGTTTTTAATGAAGAGAGGATCCTTATCTATACAGGGAGAGGTGTTGACTCACCACGCGATACATCACGAATGACAGTTAACAATCTGGATATTGCTCTTGAAGAGCTCACTTCTGGAAAACCGGTATCTCTCCCGCTGACAAATCCAATCGGATGCAATATTAAATGGGAGGGGAAAGATGCACACTGGATGCCGCCGGATGCCTGTGACCTTGTTTAAAAATCAAATAAATAACTTAAATCAAGATAATACGATAAAACCATGATTAATAAGAACCAAAATTTAATGACCACAGTATTGCTTGCTGTATTTATCCTGATTATGCAGGTGTCCTGTACATCAAAAATCCCTTCGGATCTTTCAAAGGAAAGCATCATTCCCAAACCTGTTTCGGTAAGTGCTACCGGGGAGTACTTTACGTTAACCCCCAGGACAGACATTTATGTTCAGGGTGGATCTGAGGAATTGACAAGAATAGGTCAATATCTGGCTGACATACTAAATCCGGCAACAGGTTTTGAGATCGAGGTTAAATCGACAACCAGTGAACCGCCTTCACGCACTGTTTTTCTTACTTTATCCGGCGGCAACGAAATGCCGGGGGATGAAGGTTATGAGCTTACCATAACTAAGAAAACGGTAAAACTGTCTGCTGATAATCCGGCCGGACTATTCCGTGGCATTCAGACATTACGGCAGTTATTTCCTCCTGGTATTGAACTGTCAGTAAAGCAGGACGGTCCATGGCAAATTGCCACAGGCACAATTGTTGATTATCCCGACTACTCATACCGTGGAGCCATGCTGGATGTCTCCCGTCATTTTTTTGGAGTTGATGATGTTAAACAGTTGATAGATTATCTCGCATACTATAAGATGAATGTATTGCATCTTCATCTTTCAGATGATCAGGGATGGAGAATAGAGATCAAATCGTGGCCTGATCTGGCTTTGCATGGCGGCAGCACTCAGGTGGGAGGAGGCAAAGGAGGTTATTATACTCAGGAACAATACTCGGATATTGTTCAGTACGCACAGGACAGGTTCATTACGATCGTACCTGAAATTGACATGCCGGGTCATACAAATGCCGCTCTTGCATCGTATGCGGAACTGAACTGCAACGGGAAGGCAACTGAACTATATACAGGCACAGAAGTGGGATTCAGCACATTGTGTACTGATAAGGAGATAACTTACAAATTTATTGATGATGTAATCAGGGAGCTGGCCGAGCTGACCCCTGGGCCATATATCCATATTGGCGGAGATGAATCGCATGTTACAAAAATTGAAGATTATATTCCGTTTATTAACAGGGTACAGGATATTGTTGCTTCGCACGGGAAAAAAGTGATCGGATGGGACGAAATTGCGCTGGCAACCCTGAAGCCCAACAGTGTCGCACAGCACTGGGCAAATATTAAGAATGCCAATAATACTATTGCCCAGGGTGCAAAAATTCTGATGTCGCCGGCAACCAGAGCCTACATCGATATGCAGTATGATTCCACAACACGTCTGGGATTACACTGGGCTGCATACATTGAAGTTGATAAGGCTTATACATGGGATCCTGCCACGCTTGTTCCCGGGGTCGGAAAGGAAAACATCATAGGTATTGAAGCCCCATTGTGGACAGAAACCATTATTAATATGGATGACATCGAGTATATGGTTTTCCCGCGTCTCCCGGGCTATGCGGAGATTGGATGGACACCTGCTCCCGCAAGAAACTGGGATGAGTATAAAGAGCGATTGGGAAAACATGGCGAGAGGTTTAAGGCAATGGAGATCAATTTTTACCGGTCCCCTTTGGTGCCATGGGCTGGAGAGAAATAACAACAAGCATCTAATAGCTCAATCCAAAGCCGAAAGTAAACAGAGGCTTTTTAGAATCATAAGGCAGATCTTCTTTCTGGGGACCTCCACCGGAGAAATGCTTGGTCATACACGCCACGCCGGCAATACCAAGACTATCGCCCTGGAAGCCTTTAATATAAGCATAGGTGAGTTTGGCGGACAATTGCGCATCCTCCCCGAAGGTGCCATTAATCCGACCCCATCGGGGTTCAGTGGCCAGGTCAGCCATTGGATGGAGCGCCAGGCGGATACCCACAACAAGGTACTCGCGCCGGGCAATATCTGCTCATAACGCAACATTGCTAAGTTTGCAGGAAATCTTCCGGAACATCTTTAAGTCGTGCAATATCCATTATCTTCCGTTGAACATCAAAACCGGCAAAACATTTTACATTGCATATACCGCATTTTTTACAAGGCTTGTCTGAAAG
>DATKXL010000032.1:0-5322 GCA_035529055.1 Bacteroidales bacterium | reverse complement strand
TAAGTCTTTTTTAACCACGGAGTATCACGGAGTTGAAATCCGTGGAAATCAGTGTTACTCAGTGTAACTCTGTGTCCCTCCGTGGTTAATGTTCTTGTTATTTTTCATAGAAGTGCATATCTGCAATGTATTTCCATACCGTGGGATGCAGGAAATATGACATATTCTTCCCGTCTCTTATTCCGTTGCGTATGAAAGTTCCTGAAATATCCATCTGCGGGGCATTTACCCAATTGACAACTGCTCTGGCGAGCAATGTATCGAGAAGAATATTTGGCTTTCTTGTAATGCCGGGACGAGGGTAAACATATAATGGGAACTGATTAACCAGTTCGGCAGCGTTTTTCCACTTATGCAGGGTGTACAGATTATCTTCACCCATCACCAGAACAAACTTATGGTTAGGATGTTTTTCGGTAAGCCAGGCCATAGTGTCAATTGTGTATGAAGGAGCCGGAAGCCGAAATTCAATATCTGACGGTTTCATGCTGTCATCATTTCCGACGGCCAGTTCAACAAGATAAAGACGATGATGATCAGCAAGCAGACTCTCCTGATTCTTGAGAGGATTCAAAGGACTTACTATAAACCAGATCTGATCAAGATCAGTATATTCTTTCATATAACCGGCAATAGCCAAATGCCCGATATGAATCGGATTGAACGATCCGAAAAAAAGGCCGATCTTAGCCATTAGAATCAGGTTTTATTTTTAGAAAGGATGATACTATTGCAACAGTTTCATTCAATGCCCTCTCCAACTGATCATTAATGATTATATTATCAAACTGGTTGGCTGATTTCATCTCCTCGATAGCTTTTTCTACTCTGACCTTTATCCTTGCAGGATCGTCGGTACCTCTTTTCTGAAGACGTTTTTCAAGTTCTCGAACTGAGGGAGGCATGATGAAAACAGCAATAGCTTTATTCCCAAAAATATTCTTCAGGCTTATACCTCCTTTTGCATCCACATCAAACAGAACATTCTTCCCTTTTGACCATATCCTGTCAATCTCACATTTAAGCGTTCCGTAAAAATGATCTTTGTAAACCTCCTCCCACTCAACAAATTCTTTGTTCAGGATTCTTTTTTTAAAATCGGCCGGGGTAATGAAATAGTAATCTTTACCTTCTGTCTCCTGGCCGCGTGGTTTACGGGTTGTGGCAGAAACAGAAAACTCAAGGTTCAGTCTTTTTCCCAGCAGATGACTGACAATTGTTGTCTTTCCTGCACCTGAAGGTGCTGATATTATTACAAGTTTCCCTTTCAAAGTATATTAAGAGTTTGCTCTTTTATTTTTTCCAGTTCATCCTTCATCATAACAACCAGTTTCTGAATTGAGGCATCATTTGCTTTCGAACCGATTGTATTTATCTCGCGGCCCATTTCCTGTGCTATGAAGCTTAATGTCTTGCCATTGGGAGAAGGCGAATCGATAGTCTCAAGGAAATATTCGCAATGTTTCCTTAACCTTACTTTTTCCTCATTAAAATCATACTTCTCAAGATAAAATATCAGCTCCTGCTCAAATCGGTTCTTATCAATATTTTCGGTACCTGTATTTTCTTCCAGGATCGCAATCAGCTTCTCTCTTACTTTTGTTATTCTGCCCGGTTCAAATTTCTCAATCTGCTCGAGAGCTGAGATTATTCCTGAGAGGCACTTTCTGAGATCTGACTCAATGGATTTTCCCTCTTCAGCCCTGTAGAGATCGAGTATATTTATTGATTCGATTAAATTGTGACTTGCCAGGTTCCACTCAGATTGTGATAATTCAGGTTTTTCAGTCTTGAGTGCATCAGGTAGCTTCATGATTGTTGTGAGTATCTGATCGTCGAGGTTTATTCTCAATTCCTCCGCAATTTCCTTAAGCTGAGCATAGTAATTTCTGACAACTGATTTGTTTATTACAGGAATAACTTCGTCTTCAAGTATATCAAAATAAATTGTAAGATCAATTTTTCCTCTGTCGAGCTTCTGGTTGATAATATTTCTTATTTCCGGTTCTTTCTCTTTATACAGCCATGGGATCTTGGTATTGATATCAAGCTGCTTGGAATTAAGAGATTTTATTTCGAAGGTAATTTTTTTCTGAGAGGTTTCCGCTATGGCTTTACCATAGCCTGTCATGGATTTAATCATTTGCCCTGGTGTTTGTTATGATCTGAATTTTTACATAAAATGGAAAGTTACAAATTATCCTGAAATTTAACAACAGACTTCTTCTTCCAACGCCCTGATTTATAGTATGAGAAAGAGAGGGCCAGTCCGACCATCCACCCTGCGGGAATTGCCCACCATATACCTGAAGCACCGATTTTACCCGAAAGGAAATATGCCATGGGGATCCTTATAATCCAGAGTGAGAGCAATGAAAAGAACATTGGAATAAGAGTATCTCCGGCACCTCTCATGACTGCGTTATAGATAAACATAAGGGTAAAAAAGATATAGAAGATACTCACTATTGTCAGGTACTGATCCCCTAATCTTATCACCTCAGCATCTTTAGTAAAAAGGCTCATAATGAAATGCCCGAAGAAAACAATAAAAATGGTTGTAACAATTGTTACAATTCCAGACATTTTAACTGTTGAGAGAAGGCCTGCTCTTATCCTTTCCATTTTATTGGCACCAATATTCTGACCAACAAAAGTCGAAAGTGCCTGTGAAAAAGACATTGCCGGGACTGTTGCGAGTGCATCAAGGCGGCTTGCTACGGAAAAACCGGCTATTACATTGGTCCCGAAGGTATTAACAATACCCATCAATGCCAGAGCGCCCATTGCAACCAGGGTCTGCTGGATACCTGTAGGCAGACCGATGCGGATACTGTGCCGGAATATCTCCCTGTCAAAATGAAGTCCTCTTATCCCAATCCTGATTAGTTTATGTGTTTTGTTGAGCCAGATTATTGCAAGAGCAAAAGCAATTCCATTGGCCAGAAGCGTTGCATAAGCAGCGCCTGCCACTCCCATTCTGAAAACTGCAACAAACAGAAGATCCAGGATAATATTGGCTATTGTTGCAATTATAAGGAAGTATAAGGGCGTTTTGGAGTCACCAAGACCTCTCAGGACAGCACTGGTCCCGTTGTAACCGAAGAATATTATTATTCCTGAAAGATAGATACGGAGATATTGTGTTGCCTGCGGCATGATCTCTTCAGGCAATCCGAGAAGCCGGAGAAGTGGTTCCGCAAAAATCAGTCCGGCGATTGTTGAAATACCCCCTGCCACAGAACTGTAAATATACATCGTATCGATGGCACGCCGTACTTTTACATAATCACCGGCTCCAAAGTACTGAGAGATCACGATCGTGGTTCCCATGACGATCCCGATTATCATGGAGACCATAACAAAAATCACTGGAAATGATGCTCCTACGGCAGCCAGGGCCTCTTTACCAACGAAATTCCCGACAATTATACTGTCAATCACACTGAATAATTGCTGGAAAACGTTGCCCAGCAGCATAGGTGCCGCAAACTGAAAGATCAGTTTTCCTTCTTTACCGATGGTGAGATCGCGCATCCTTTAAAATTAGAGCCGCAAAGGAAATCAATTTATGGAAGATTTTTACAGGTTAAAGCTAAAGAAATCTCTCTTTTTGATATTTCTGTATATATCAACCCGAAGATTTTCCGTTATGTTTTGGATGGGTATTTTCACATAAGAATTGTCCTTTACAAAATAAAAAGTATTTTGGGAATTTTTAACCACGTATGATTTTAAGAAAACTTAATGGCTTATGAGAGGAGGAATTATAAGATTGTTCTTTGTACTTTTATTAGGAAATTACTGGTTGTCAGGTTTTTCACAGAATGATAGCAGGGCAGGATTATCTGAAAGGGATTTTATTGATTCCCTGAAGATGATGGGTACTATCCTTGATGTTAATAAGGAAAAACCTGAGATAGAATTGTCCCGCAGTCAGGCTTTGGATTTTCTCAGGCGTCGGTTGCGGCCGCAATTATGGAAGAATACCCGCGACCCCTTTCGTCTTGCCCTCGATCAGTTGATTTATGAAGCTTCCCATCCTGTTTATGACTCGGCTGAATATCTTCTGAAACGATATCCATTTAATTCACTTGTCTTAGCCGACACAACAATTACGGTTGCTGCCGATAGTCTGAGGGAAGTCACTTCATCCTATTCAAAATTTCCTTTCAGATATTATACTCAACCTTACCAGGCTGATTCCATAAAGGTTGCAGTGAATTTATTACTTGATTTTCTGGAGGTCCGCGATTCAAGTGTCATCAATTTCACAGATATAAATGATGTAATGACGCCTGTCTGGCTCAACTCAAAGTATGACAGGGCTATACGTTACTGGCTTAAGAATGATCTTAACGATTCGGTAACTGTCTGGATAAGTAATCCTTCGAGGAATACAATAGGCCTTTATCTGGAAAAAGGTGTCGGTTTCAGGAGACCTGTGATGCAGGGATACTATTCCGAAGCTAAAGTTAATGTACAGTATCCGGATAAAACAAAATTGATCGAAGCTCAAAAGATTACAGTCAAGCCACTTTATTGGAAATATCGGACAGAAGTCTCCTTTATCCTTAATCAGGCCATGCTTACCAACTGGGTAAAAGGAGGTGAGAGCTATTTTTCCACTACACTTGATATCACCGGCTATGTTGATTATAACAATAAACCTTTGAAATTATCCTCAAATCATTTTGCCAGATTGAAATACGGGTATATTGCCTCAGGTGATAAGGGTATAAGGAAGAATCTTGATCTCCTTGAAACAAACTCTAAGCTCAATCACAAGGCCTTTGGAAAGTTTGACTTTAGCAGTATAATGCTATTTAAAACCCAGATTTCCAAAGGTTATAATTATCCCAACGATTCGGTTCCTGTTTCAAAATTCATTAATCCGGCTATTCTGACAATAGGCTTTGGGCTTGATTATAAACCTAATAAGGCAACCTCAATAAACTTCTCTCCATTCTCATATAAGGGAACATTTGTCCCTGATACTGCGAGAATCGATCAGACAAAATATGGTGTGCCAGCGGACCGGAGATCAAAGAATGAACCAGGTGCCAGTTTCATGATAACAAATGAATATAAGCCCGTAAAAAATATTACAGTGACAAACAGATTACAACTGTTTACTAATTATATCAATAATCCTCAGAATGTTGATATTGACTGGGAGCTGATCCTTGTGGCTAACCTCAACTGGTTCACAGATGTAAGGCTCAATACACATCTTATTTTTGATGATGACACCAGAACACCCGTATTTGATAAAGATAAAAATCCGGTTTTGGGATCTGACGGAATTCAGAAGAAAACAGC
>DATKXL010000031.1:0-5085 GCA_035529055.1 Bacteroidales bacterium | reverse complement strand
AATGGAATTTTTGGCCTTATTTTGCACTCCTGAAACGGTGGATGTAGTTCAGTAGGTTAGAACGTCGGATTGTGGTTCCGAAGGTCGTGGGTTCGAATCCCATCTTCCACCCAAACAGATAAGGCTGCCGCGAAGCGACAGTCTTTTCTGTTTGGAGTTTCTCCTCAGGGATCGCCATTTGAGCGAAGCGAAAATGGCAATCCCTTTTATTATTCTTTACTTCTGTTTTCCCACCTCCTGTATTTCCAGTACCCCGAAAAAGCCAGAGCAATAAGAACTGAAAATGCTATATATACAAAAACAGGTACAGGTACCGGATCGCCTCCCGCATAGGAATGGAGACCCGACAGGTAATAATTCACTCCGAAATAGGTCATCAGAACCGATGAGAAGGCAAAGAGTGATAAAAGATTAAATGTGTATATGTCCTTCATTCCCGGAATCATACGGGAATGAATTACAATACTGTAAATTATTATGGTTATGAGCGACCAGGTCTCCTTTGGATCCCATCCCCAGTAACGGCCCCACGATTCATTTGCCCACACGGCCCCAAGAAAAGTACCTGTGGTAAGCATATAAAGACCAAGTGTGAGGGTCTTGTAATTGATCACTGTGAGCTCATCAATTGTCGCTGAGATTCTGTCGAGGTTCTTCCTGTTTGACAAAGAGAGTAGTATCATTGTGATAATTCCCAGAATTGCACCGAGACCCAGAAAACCGTAACTGCCGGTAATGACTGAAACATGCAGGGTGAGCCAGTATGATTTAAGCACCGGTACAAGGTTTGTTATCTCCGGATCCATGAAGCTGAGATGGGCCACCATCAGTGTCATTGCTGCCAGGATGGCTGTTGCAGAGAGAGCAAATTCCGATTTACGGCTGAATATAAATCCGGCAAGAAGGGTAACCCATGAGATAAATATCATTGATTCATAACCATTACTCATTGGTGAGTGACCAGCTATATACCACCGTAGTCCCAGTCCGAAAGTATGAAAAATAAATCCGGCAAAAAGTAATCCCCCGAGGATCTTCACAAACAAGGAGGTGACCTTTCTTCCGCTTATAACCATTACCAGAAGACCTGCCAGCATAAGTATCCCGGTCGATGCATAGAATGGAAACAGTCGTTCAAAGATCATCATCCTGTAATAGAGCAGTTCGGCTTTTGTTTTGGATCCGGACGGGAGCTCGTATTGTGAAAATCGTTTCTGATACTCAATTACTGAGGCCGAGATCTGTTTTGCACTGGTGATATTATTTGTCTGCAAGGCTTCAGAAAACAATGGGATAATATTTCTCAGATACGATGAATCTTCTTTATTTACAGCATTTTTAAGAGCCTCCTGTGGCGATCCCCAGTTATCTGATCCGTCCCTGAGAGGGAATATTTTAAGGAACGCTCCGTTGTAAATCATATAGAGAATATTGATCCTTTCATCCACCTTCATTATCTCCTTGTCAAGCTTACTCCTATCGCCGGGTGCTTTTGAGTACACTTTATCTACATCTTCAACCAGCTTATAGGAACCACCGTTATTCAGACTGACTATGTCGGTAAAGGCGGCAAGATTACCGCGGATCCCGAGTTTTTGCTGAAGCTCTTTGTTCGTTACCTTAATCAGAGGTTCATCTTTCCAGTGATCAAAATCGAAAAAGAATCCAAGAAAAACCTGCATTGATGAAAGTCCTTCAAATTTATTGTCCCTGTTGACCTTACGGAGAATATCACTGCTCAGGGTGATAAGAGGCTTTGTCCTCCCCTTCTGGTCCTGAACAAGCACCTTACCAAACTCATCAGCTGATGCTTTATCCGCGACCAGCTTCTGCGCCCTGAGGCTGCCAAGTCCGGAAAATAGAAACAACAAAACCATTAAAGTCGCGATTTTTCTTAACGAGGAGCTCCAGTATTCTGCTTTCACATTGTGAAAGACTGATTTTCTGTTGAAAAGTGAAAGCATTATAAAAAGGATAAGTAATCCGTATCCTGTATAAGTTACCAGCATCCCCGCCATATCTTTATTAACGGAAAGGATTGTACCCAATTCATCCTGATCATATGACGATTGATAAAACCGATACCCCTTGTATTTTAATATGTTGTTCATGTATATCATGAAGGGTCTTTCAATATTCTCTTCCTTATCTGCCAGAATGACATCGCTCTTATATCCCGAGGGGCTGTTGGACCCGGGATATCTTTCAAATATAAAATCATTAAGCCGTAAGGTGAAAGGAAGAGTTGTGATCCTGGGTCCAAAAGTGATCTCAAGGGTTTTATCGCCGATGGCCACCGAAGATGAAGCTGTTCTTTCACTCTCTTCATCCCATAAATAAATTGTGGAAGAGGCTTCATTTCCTGAAAAGAGATGAAAAATAAAAGCATTTTTCCCTGTTTCCTGCATCCTCCTGTTAAAAGATTCCGCTTTAAAAATACCTTTCACAGCCATTTCCTGTGGTACAAGCTTAATATCATTCAGAGCGAAGATTTGCATCTTTTCCAGCTTAACAGGCTCGCCCGGCTCCGATAATTTAATCTCCCTGGTCATCATATTCGTCTGATCAACAGGAAGATCTGAGTAAAGCCAGAATGTGGATGAATCGCTCTTAATTGTAATATCTGTTTCTTTTTCAGTATTTAAACCAATTGAAACTCCATAAAATAATTCTGACTCTCCGTGCTTAAGATTAATAGTCTCCCTTGCAGAATCGCCTGAGATGAGAAGTGAAATTACAGGTACTCCGCCGGGATCTTCTGAAACTGTTTCATAAGCGTTGGGTATGATCCTGGCCAGTATAAGTTCATAATCCTTACCATCAATTTCCAGCTTTTTCCTGTAATTATCGGCTGATACCGAGGTCATTGAATACTTATCGGAGTGCCGGGCAGCAACTGTTCCGTTTTTATCCATGATTGAATATCCAAGGTACCTCTCATTTGAAAAGCAGTTATTCTGCTCCTCCCCTTCACGGATATGTATGGTCCCTTCCCATCCGAAATATCTTGTAATACCGGCCCCTGCGATTATAATTACGAACGAAAGGTGAAAAATAAATGCGGTAAATTTTGCCTTCCTGTAAAGCTTTAGAATAATCATCTGTCCTATCAGGTTGACAGTAAGAAGCAAGAGAATGAATTCGAACCACCTGGTATCATAAACAAAACTGTAGGCGGCAGCAGATCCATAATCATTTTCCAGAAAGGTAGCTGCAGCCATAGAGACAGCAAATATCAGAAAGAGGACTCCCATGAAAACAGGAGAAAAAACAAATTTTATTATCTTCATAATGTCAAACAGTTATACTATTCCGGAAATCATATCTTTAATCTTTCCCTGCGATCAGTCTCAACTTGTCCTTATCGAGTATCTTAATCTTTGATGAATGTGAATAAATGATGCCTGAATCCTCTATCTGTTTTAAAATCCTTACAACACATTCCTTCGCCATATTTGTCATCTCGCCCAATTCCTGCCTCGAAAGTATCATATCGTATTCATCTGCTTTAAACACTTCATCCGAGAAATAGATTAAAGCATCAGCAAGTCTGCCCTGCATTTTTTTCTGTGTAAGGCTGACCATTCTGATATGTGATCTTAAGGCTTCCGAACTAATTTCTTCAAGAAGACCCTCTGCAAATGTCCCATCTTGCCTGATGAGCTGCTTGAATATATCCAGACTTAAAAAACAAGCCCTGACCTGGGTTATCGCTGCCACGGTATATGTGTACCTGGAATTCACGAATGCACCGGGACTGAGCAATAGTACTCCGGGAAGAGCAATGCTCATTAAAAAGTTCTTTCCGGTACTGCCTTCAATATAAGTTTTAGCCATTCCCGAAGAAATAAAAATGGCATTAGACGATGGTGATCCCTGCTTGATAATGATCTCTCCGGGCTTAAAGGCTGCCTGGTACCTGTTCTCTTTAACAAGTTTCAACTCGTTTTCTGAAAGATTTCGGAAGTTTTTCCAACCATCGATGCAGTTTTCAACTTTTTCATTTACATTCGTTACCGACATTCTCTCTTTATTTGTAATGTTTAAAAATAGAGTATATAACAGAGTAAAAAGCAAATCTAATAAATATCATAAATTAAATTGATATATATCTCTTATAAATGCTATATATATCAATTTTAAATATTGTAAATAGCATATACACTGTTAATAAAATAACAAAGGCTATATAGTAAATTGCAACAAAAAATCAACCTTAAAAAATACATATGAAAAAGCTGATTAAATTATTTACAATCTTATTTGCAGTTGCTTTTTTATTTTCAGCGTGTGAAGGCCCGATGGGCCCTGCGGGAGCAGATGGGAACGATGGGCTTGCAGGGAAAGATGCCAATGAAACATGTAAAGGATGCCATAATCCAATAGTTGTTGATGCTGTTGCAGTCCAGTATGAGTTTTCAAAACATTCTTATGGCGAAGCAGCATTTGAGGAATCCGGAAATGCTACGTGCGGAGTGTGTCATACGTCGGAAGGCTTTAAGTATGTTTGTAAGAACAACATACCTTCAACATTTACACTCAATGCCACGACCGGAAAATACTCAAATGATTATGTCGCAATTTCAAGCCAGGCGTATGGCGAAATCACTTGTTTCACCTGCCATAGCAGTTTACATACAACCTATGCTGGTACCGATTTTTCGCCTTTAACTAATGTTGCCGCTGTTTCTATGTCTATGTGGAAAGGCACAAAATCAATAAACCTTACGCAGGATGGTGGTATGAGCAACTTATGTGTAAAATGTCATCAACCCCGCCCGCTTGCAACAAGCTCCTCGCTTTCAAATGGAGATGTTGTTGATTATGCTTCGCTAGTAAGCAATCCGACAGGAGTATTTTATGATAGTAATGTTGGTAATGCAGCACCCAATAAAGTTGTACCTTCTTACAGAATGCACGTTCATTATGGTACTGTAGGTGCAGTTTTTGCTGGCCAGGGAGGAATTCAATTTAAAGGATCTATAGATTATGAAAATTCGAGACATACCATAGCAGCTTCATGTCAGGATTGCCACATGGCGCCTATGTCAGGCAGAGCCGGAGGACACACATTTTTTGCAAAAG
>DATKXL010000030.1:0-6943 GCA_035529055.1 Bacteroidales bacterium | reverse complement strand
GGGGGATGAGGTAAAAACCTTAATACCTGTAGTGTTCCGGCTTAAATGGTCCATTCTGATCAACACCGATATATTCAGCCTGCTCTTTTGTAAGCCTGGTAAGCTTAACTCCAAGCTGGTCAAGATGTAACCTGGCAACCTCTTCATCAAGGTGTTTCGGAAGCCTATAGACCCCAATCCTGTAATCATTCTTCCAGAGATCGATTTGCGCCAGAGTCTGGTTGCTGAATGAATTACTCATAACAAATGAAGGATGCCCTGTGGCACATCCCAGATTAACAAGTCTTCCTTCGGCAAGGATAAAGACAGCATGGCCATCGGGGAAAACATATTTATCGACCTGTGGTTTAATATTGATCTTTCCCACCTCCTTCATTTCGTTAAGGTTATCAACCTGTATCTCATTGTCGAAATGACCAATATTGCAAACGATCGCCTGGTCTTTCATTTTCAGCATATGATCTGTTGTGATAATATCCCTGTTACCGGTTGCTGTAACAAAGATATTGCCTTCATCAAGGGTATCTTCAACCGGTTTAACCTCGAACCCCTCCATCGATGCCTGGAGTGCACAGATAGGGTCAATTTCGGTAATAATGACCCTGGCACCATAGGCTCTCATCGATTTTGCACACCCCTTGCCGACATCACCATAACCGCAAACAACAACCACCTTGCCTGCAATCATCACATCGGTTGCCCTTTTAAGACCGTCAGCCAGTGATTCGCGGCATCCGTAAAGATTGTCGAACTTTGACTTGGTTACCGAGTCATTAACATTTATTGCAGGCACAAGCAATTCACCGTTCTCCATCATCTGGTACAACCTATGCACTCCAGTTGTGGTCTCCTCCGAAATACCCTTAAGATCACTGACAGCGCGATGCCATTTCCCGGGTTCCCTCTCCAGCAGATCTTTGAGTGTGGAAAAAATAACAGCCTCCTCCCTGGAAGAAGGTTTCTTGTTGAGGATATCCGGGTCATTCTCAGCTTTGTAACCAAGATGTACGAGAAGTGATGCATCACCTCCGTCATCTACAATAAGATGCGGACCCTTCCCGTCCGGGAATGAGAGAGCCTGTGCCGTGGACCACCAGTACTCCTCTAGCGACTCGCCCTTCCATGCAAAAACAGGGATACCTTTTGCAGCAATGGCTGCAGCAGCATGATCCTGCGTGGAAAAAATATTACAGCTTGCCCACCGCACATCAGCACCAAGCTCCGCCAGGGTTTCTATCAGAACAGCTGTCTGAATGGTCATGTGAAGAGATCCCGTTATCCTTGCTCCTTTCAACGGTTTTTCTGAAGAGTATTTTTTTCTGATGGCCAGCAACCCGGGCATCTCTTTTTCTGCAATTTCAATCTCCTTCCTGCCAAAATCTGACAGGGACATATCCCTTACTTTATATTGCATTTTTTCTGCTACTAAATCCATTTGAGTTTAAATTTAGAATAATTTCAGAATGTAAAGATAAGAAAAATAATGTTGGGTTTGTTCAGGTCAACAATCGCATAGCTAGTTGTTTGTCGAGCTTTATCTGCTCTGCGAGTTGCCCGATGTTCTCAAACTTCATCTCGTCCCTGAGCCTGTACCTGAAAATAACCTTAATGTCGTTATCATAGATGTTCTTCCCAAAATCAAAAATATGAACCTCTATGCTCCTTTTACTAGTTGAATCGTTAACTGTAGGGTTCTTCCCTATGCTGAGCATACCGGGCTTAAGCTCACCCGCAATCTGAACCTCAACAGCATATACCCCGTCCTTGGGCATCAGTTTGTACTTATCAGCAGGATTGATGTTGGCTGTCGGGAATCCTAAGGATCTGCCCAGCTGCCTCCCTTCAACAATTCTCCCGCTCATGGTATAATCATAACCAAGCCATCTGTTAGCGATGCCGAGATTTCCTGTAAGCAATGCATCCCGTATTGATGAAGAACTTACGATCCCCTCGGGTGTATTTACCTGTGGAACCTGTTCAACCTTAAAATCAAGTGATTCAGCACATTTTCTGATGGTGTTGTAGTCTCCTTCCCCATGTTTTCCAAAATGATGATCATACCCGACAATAATATGGCGTGTTCCAACCTGTTTCACAAGTACCTTTCCTACAAAATCATATGCCCCCAGATTGCTGAAGGCGCTGTCAAAATGAATAATAATAAGGTGGTCGATTCCTGTGTTTTCAAGAAGTTTTGCTTTTTCATCCAGTGTTGTCAGAAGAGAGACGCTCTCTTTTCCGTTTGCCAGTACCATCCTTGGATGAGGATTAAAAGTAATAACAACAGAACTCCCTATGTTCTCTTTTGCGCGGGAAACAAGTATATCGAGCAGCGCTTTATGCCCGATATGTACTCCATCAAAGATTCCCAGAGTAGCAACAGGTAAAACCAGGTTCAGATTTTCACATCCGTTATGTATGATCATACCATCAATTTATGCGTGTAAAATTAGCAAAGACCTTGAATAAGAAACAAATTAATAACTTTGTTTTTGTACTTTTATGTAACGGATTCCCATAAAGTATTCATTATGAAACCAGGTAAGTTCTATTCATCTGACCCATGGCTCGATCCATTCAAATCTATTATTGATAACCGGATTTACAAATGTCTGGAGAAAGAGCAGCACCTTACCGGCAGCGGGACTCTTTGTGAATTTGCTATGGGACATCACTATTATGGTCTTCACCGCACAGGCGATGCATGGGTTTTCAGGGAGTGGGCGCCAAATGCAACAGCCATTTATATAAAGGGGATCTTTAACGGCTGGAGGGAGAAGGATGAATATATGATGCAGAGGATCAATGCCTATGGAGACTGGGAAATAAAACTCCCTTCCGGGGCGCTTAATCACGGGGATCTGTATAAGCTATCAATACATTGGGAAGGCGGTAAAGGAGAACGTATCCCCGCATATGCCGGCAGAGTTATTCAGGACGAAAAAACAAAGATTTTCAGTACGCAGGTCTGGGCTCCTGACGAGCCTTATAAATGGGAAATTAAGGATTTCAGGGCACCTGAAACCATTCCGGTAATTTATGAAGCCCATGTAGGGATGGCAACTGCTGAAGAAAAACTGGGAACTTACAGTGAGTTCACTGAGAATGTTCTTCCAGGGATAAAAAGAGCGGGATACAACACTATACAACTGATGGCCATACAGGAGCATCCTTTTTATGGATCGTTTGGATATCATGTATCAAGCTTTTTTGCAGCCAGCTCAAGGTTCGGAACTCCTGAAGATCTTAAAGAGCTTATTGATAAAGCCCATGCCTCAGGTATAAGGGTTATTATGGACCTGGTTCACTCACATTCAGTAAGAAATGTAAATGAGGGGCTTGGCTTGTTCGATGGTACCCCGGGGCAGTATTTTCATGCCAGCGACAGAAGAAATCATATTGCATGGGATTCGTTGTGTTTTGATTACGGGAAAGACAGTGTGATCCATTTCCTTCTTTCAAATTGCCGTTACTGGCTTGAGGAGTATAAATTTGACGGATTCAGGTTCGATGGTATAACAAGCATGATATATTATAATCATGGCCTGGGGAAAAATTTCACATCTTATGATGAGTATTTTGACGGGGGACAGGATGAAGATGCCCTGATTTATCTTTTTCTGGCCAACAAGATGATACACATGTTCAAACGCGATGCATTGACGATAGCCGAAGAGATGAGCGGTATGCCAGGGCTTGCATCGGATACTGCCAGGAAAGGTTATGGTTTTGATTTCAGGCTTTCCATGGGGGTGCCGGATTTCTGGATCAAGCTGATAAAAGAGGTTCCTGATGAAAACTGGGATATGGGACATCTTATGCATGAGTTGACACAACATCGTCCTGAGGAAAAAATAATATCTTACTGTGAATCGCACGACCAGGCTCTAGTCGGAGACAAGACACTGATTTTCAGGATGCTGGATGCCGAGATGTACACAGGCATGACAAAAGCCCATCACAGCTTTACAATGGACCGCGGTATTGCTTTACATAAAATGATACGGCTCCTTACCTTCAGCACAGCCGGTGGCGGCTATCTTAATTTTATGGGTAACGAGTTCGGCCATCCGGAATGGATTGACTTTCCCCGCGAGGGTAATAACTGGAGCTACAAGTATGCCCGGAGGCAATGGCACCTAGCTGAAGACAAGGAACTGAAATACTGTTACCTGTCAAACTTCGACAGACAAATGATAAGGCTGCACAATGAATTCCGTCTTCTGGATGATCTTTTTGTCAATCGTATTTATGAAAATAGTTATGATAAGGTGATAGCTTTTACCAGGGGAGAGTTTCTTTTCGTTTTTAACTTCCATCCCTCCTCTTCCTTTACAGATTACGGAATTCCGATAAAAGGAAAGTTTAATGTTTTTCTTGACTCTGATGATCCTGATTTCGGAGGATTTGACCGGATTGACAGGAAAACACTCTATTTTTCACTTAAAAAAGCAGAAAGGCCTGTCATAAACATGCCTTTCTATCTTTATCTCTATCTGCCTTCACGGACGGCCATCGTCTTAAAAAAGGAGCCTGTAAAGAAAGCTACCGACATTTAATCTATCCAGCGCAGGAGGTAAAAGTCCTGCTTATGCGGCAGATCTTTATGTTTCGGATAAATACGGATACCATAAAAGAAGGTACCTGCTTTCTCCGGTACAAGATTTGCTCTGAAAAGACATTTGCCGTTTTTACAGCTTACTAACTTAAACTCCTGGCTGTCAACAAACTCATATTCTCCATACTTGTTCAGATGGGTGAAAATAAACTCCACACCAACATGCTCTTTCGGTATCTTTTTTACGTCAAGCGCTATTTCTGCCCTGTAGTCATGGCCTGAATGATATACATTCTCACCCGGGCGTTCAAAATTATAATTTATGACTTCAATATTGTCCCATTCCTCTATCATGGTTTTCTTCCATTCAGCAAGCTCTTTTGCTTTGGCAAAATTATTTTCAACAAGGTATTTATTCCTGGACCATAATTTGCCATAATACTTCTCCCAATAATCATCCAGCATCCGTTTCATGGTAAACTCAGGAGCAATTTTTACCATCGTGTTTTTTATGTGACTTATCCACTCCACGGGAACACCCTGGTCGTTAAATGAATAATATGCCGGAATTATTTCATACTCAAGCATGTTATAAATAGTCTCAGCATCAACATCATCCTGAAGATCCTGATTGGCAAAAATCCTTTTCTTAGGCAGAGCCCAGCCTGCATAAGCCCTGTAACCCTCAACCCACCATCCGTCGAGAACACTGAAATGGATGGTCCCGTTCATTACAGCTTTTTCTCCACTGGTCCCTGATGCTTCCAGAGGCCTGGTTGGTGTATTAAGCCAGACATCTACGCCTCTTACAAGGTATTTAGCCAATTCAATATCATAATTCTCAAGGAATATTACTTTTCCGGCAAACCGGGGCATCTGTGATATTTCAAATACTCTCTTGATCAGATCCTGACCTCCTCCATCGTGAGGATGTGCTTTACCGGCATAAATGAATTGAACAGGTTTATCAGGATCATTTACGATTCTTGCAAGTCTGTCAAGATCTCTGAATAAAAGGGATGCCCTTTTATATGTAGCAAACCGTCTGGCAAAACCAATTGTAAGAGCTTTTTCATCAAGATGGCTGCTGATATTCAAAAGGGTACGCGGGCTGACATGCTTGTCCATCATATCAGTCTGAAGCCTCTTCCTTAAATTCGTAAACAGACTCTTTTTAAGACTGGTTTTGATCTCGTACACCCTATTATCATCAAGATTGTAAAGCTTTTCCCACAGCTTCCTATCGGTCTGATCAAAATTTACGCTGCCTGTCAGACCTTTATAAACCTCCTTCCATTCGGGGGCAACCCAGGTAGGATGATGCACACCGTTAGTAACATACCCTATAAAAAGTTCCTCCTTAAGATATCCGGGCCACAACTTATTGAACATACCCTGGCTTACCTCGCCATGCAGCTTGCTGACTCCGTTCACTTCCTGAGACATTCTCGTTGCCAGATAGCTCATATTGAACTTTTTATCTGCCTCCCCCTCACAGCGACCCAGTGCTATTAATTCATCCCATGAAATATTAAGGCGACTATGGTAATGTGAAATATATTTGCGCAGCAGATCTTCATCAAAGGCATCGTGTCCTGCAGGAACAGGAGTGTGAGTAGTAAAGAGAGTGGACGACCTGACAACTTCAAGTGCCTGATTAAAAGTAAGATGGTTTTCCTGAATAAGGTTTCTAAGTCTTTCAAGGCTGATAAATGCGGAATGACCTTCATTGCTGTGATAAAGATCAGGTTTTAATCCCAAGGCAAAGAGGGTTCTTATGCCACCTATTCCAAGCAAAAGTTCCTGACGGAGTCTGTTTTCATGATCTCCTCCATAAAGATAATGTGTAACTGAGCGGTCTTCAGACGAATTATCCTCACAATCAGTATCAAGAAGAAAAAGCCGGACCTTACCTATCATAGCTTCCCATATTCTTATTTTCACAGTCCTTCCAGGCCAGGCAATGTTTACAGAAAGATGACCTCCGTCCTGAGCTTTAACGGGATGAATAGGAAGCCGGGAAAACTCTTCGGCTTCATAAATGGTCAGCTGCTCTCCCTTTGGTCCGAGTTTCTGCCTGAAATAACCAAACCTGTAGAGGAGACCCACTCCGATGATGCTGACGTTTGAGTCGCTTGCTTCTTTAAGATAGTCGCCTGCCAGAATACCAAGACCTCCTGAATATATTTTCAGACATGGATGAATCCCAAACTCCATGCTGAAATAAGCAACCGACGGTTTCTCCTTATCATCGGGCCGATTCATATAGGTTTTGAAAGTCTTGTAAACACTTTCCAGGTCTGTAACAAATTCATCATCATCTTCGAGAACCAGAAGTCGTTTATAATCAATCTTTTCGAGCAACAATTTCGGATTATGACGTAC
>DATKXL010000029.1:0-3429 GCA_035529055.1 Bacteroidales bacterium | reverse complement strand
AAAGCTGTCGTAATCGCTAATTCAGGTATGGCCCTGAGAAAGCTTCATCCCGGGAAAAGCATTCCGGACTGTTTTGAAATAGCAGAAAGTTCATTACATGGAGGCAAGGCATATAATGCATTAAAAAAACTTTTAGAACTTTAAGAAAATGGACCTGCTCGATAAAATTATAGCTTATAAAAGGAGTGAACTTGAAGGCAAAAAAAAGTGTTCTCCTGTAAGCAAATTTGAGGATTCGGAGTTTTTTAAACGCGAAATGCCTTCTTTTCATGACGCACTTGCAGAACCGGGACCTTCCATCATCGGGGAGTTCAAAAGAAAATCTCCTTCAAATGGCATTATCAACTTTCATGCTGAAGTCGAACAAGTTGCAAGGGAGTATGAGGAAGAAGGAATTGCTGCCATGTCAATTCTTACCGATACGGAATTTTTCGGGGGAGATGACCTTGACCTCCGAAATGTGGCACGTTTTGTTAGTATCCCTCTCTTAAGAAAGGATTTTATTGTGGATGAATACCAGGTGGTTGAATCAAAGTCAATTGGGGCAAGTGCAATCCTGCTCATTGCAGCTGTTTTAAGTAAAAAGGAAGCAGGTGAGCTTACTGAATTATCATTAAACCTTGGCATGGATGTACTTTTTGAAATCCATGATGAGAAGGATCTGGAAAAGATGAATCAAAAAATAAAGATTATTGGTGTCAACAACCGTAATCTAAAGACTTTTAAGGTTAGTGTGGATCATTCCCTTGAACTTTTCTCATGCCTGCCTGAGAATTGCCTTAAGGTGGCAGAAAGTGGTTTTCAGACATATAAAGATGTAATGAGGTTATTTACTACAGGGTATAATGCCTTTTTGATCGGCGGGAAATTTATGAGGTCGAAAAATCCCGGGAAGGCTGCCGGACGATTTATGAAGGATTTAAAAAAAAGTATGAGATGAGCTTAATGATAAAAATATGTGGCATGCGTGAACCGAAAAATATGCTTGAAGTGGCAAATCTTAAACCGGACCTGATGGGGTTCATCTTTTATCCGGCCTCCCCGCGTTATATTAATAAAAAATTAAATCCTGAAATCTTTACTAAGATCTCCCCGGATATTAAAAAAGTAGGTGTGTTCGTGAATAATAATTTTGATGAGATAAATGAAACATCCGGTAAATACTCTCTCGATATGGTACAGTTACACGGAGATGAGAGCCCCGAAATATGCCGCCGGCTCAGTGAAGCAGGTATCCATGTTGTTAAATCTTTCAATATTAAAGACAGTACCGGATTCAAATTATGTCCTGAATATGTTTCGTGTACGAATTATTTTCTATTTGATGCACCCACCTCAATGCATGGCGGTTCAGGAGCTAAATTCGATTGGAAAATACTTGATAACTACGAATTGGACCATCCGTTTTTTCTTAGTGGAGGTATTGCCCCGGGGGATGTTTACAATATACAGGAGATTACCAACCCGGCGTTTTATGGAATTGATCTTAACAGCAGGTTTGAACTTAAGCCGGGTTTAAAAGATGTTAAAATCCTGAAGAAATTTGTTTACGACGTCCGGAATAAAAATAAATCATTATGAACGAGACATTTACAGCTGATAAGAATGGATATTATGGTGAGTTCGGGGGTGCATTCGTACCTGAAATGCTCAGGCAGAATGTAGAATCATTAAGGGCTGTTTACTACCAGGTCATTGAATCGGCAGAGTTCCAAAAGGAGTTTACCGGATTACTCAGGAACTATGCCGGGAGGCCATCCCCTTTATTTTTTGCAAACCGGCTGAGTGACAAGTATGGAGCAAAGATCTATTTGAAACGAGAGGATTTAAATCATACAGGTTCCCATAAAATAAACAATACTATCGGTCAGATTTTACTTGCAAGAAATATGGGAAAAACCAGGATCATCGCTGAAACTGGTGCAGGTCAGCATGGGGTGGCTACGGCAACCGTATGCGCTCTTATGGGACTGGAATGCGTGGTTTACATGGGCGAGACAGATATGGTCAGACAAGAACCTAACGTAAAGAAGATGGAAATGCTTGGGGCGAGAGTAGTACCGGTAAGGAGCGGGAACAAAACCCTCAAGGATGCGACGAATGAAGCTTTGCGTGACTGGATATGTAATCCTGCAAATACTTTTTATATCATCGGCTCTGTTGTCGGTCCTCATCCGTACCCTGATCTGGTTGCACGATTTCAATCTGTCATTAGCGAAGAATTACTTTCTCAACTCATGGAAGCAGAAGGTACAGAAGATCCCGGATATATTCTTGCATGCGTTGGCGGAGGAAGTAATGCAGCCGGGATTTTTTATCATTATATCAACAGGAAAAACGTCAGGCTGGTAGGTGTGGAAGCTGCAGGTGAAGGTGTAAATACTGGTCTTACAGCAGCTACAATTGCAGTGGGTGAAACAGGGATCATCCATGGCAGTAAAACCCTTGTTATGCAAAATGATGACGGACAGATTACCGAACCTTATTCGATCTCTGCCGGCCTCGATTATCCCGGCGTAGGTCCAATTCATGCATGGCTGGCACGGACGGGCAGAGCAGATTATTTGAATGTCACTGATAAAGAAGCTCTTATTGCTGCATATGGACTCACGAGCCTCGAAGGAATAATTCCTGCCCTCGAATCAGCACACGCACTCGCAACTCTTGGTAAACTAAAATTTAAAAAAACTGATATTATTGTTGTAAATGTTTCTGGCAGGGGAGATAAGGATATGCAGGCCTATTTTGAAGCCAAAACATAAAAATCAAATTCAATGAATCGCATAGATAGACTTTTTCAGATTAAAAAACAAAATATCCTTTCCATTTATTTTACTGCCGGATATCCGGCACTCAATGACACACTTCGCACCATTCATGAATTGGATAAAGCAGGGGTGGATATGATTGAGATCGGAATGCCCTTTTCTGATCCTGTTGCTGATGGCCCGGCAATACAACGAAGCAGCGAAAAGGCTCTATTCAATGGCATGACTATCAAACTACTGTTTAAACAATTAGCATGGGTGCGCGAAATAACAAATCTTCCATTAATCCTTATGGGGTATATAAATCCGGTTTTTAAATATGGAATGGAAAACTTTCTGCATAAATGCCAGAAGACCGGTATTGATGGCATCATTATTCCTGATCTCCCTGTTGAGGAGTACCTGTTGTCATATGAAGTACTTTTTGAAAAGTACAATGTCCATAACATTCTTCTTATTTCGCCGCAAACGCCGGATGAGAGGATCACTTATCTGGATTCTGTTTCAAAAGGATTTTTATATGTGGTCTCCAGCGCTGCCACTACCGGAGCAATAAACAATTTTGACGAATCACAGAAAGCTTACTTTAAAAAGGTAAATGATCTTAACCTGAAAGCACCAAGGTTGACAGGATTTGGTATTTCAAATAATGAAACCTTTA
>DATKXL010000028.1:0-4753 GCA_035529055.1 Bacteroidales bacterium | reverse complement strand
ATCATCTTTTACGATAACCGCACTTTGTCCATCAGGACTGACAGCATCATAAATACCAAGGGTTACTCCCTGCGGAAGCGATTCGCTCAAAAGTTCACGATCAGTTTTTTCAGGAGGTACCACCACACCTTTTCCGGTTTTTATATCAACGCTTCTTATTACATGGTTTCGGACTGAATCATAGGTCTGAATGAGATAATGCGAATCATCGGTCCAACCGAGTATCTTGGGCTGGTTGCCTGACCGCTGCGGCATTTGGGCCAGTGACTTAATACCCGGAATCAGGGTTAAAAAAAACAGACAAAGAAGAATTCTGAAAAAGATTATTTTTCTCATAGTATTGAAATTATAACATGGATATTTATTTCCTGACATCAAAAATAAGGATTTTACCATAGGAACCTAATCGTATTTCTCACTAACAAAAAATCTAATTAACCTGAGTTGCTTGTTACTGATAATTGGCGACTGGCGACTGGACATGGCAGACCCAGATCGAGACCCAACAGCGCATTAAGCTCTATAATCAGTTCATGCCGCATGTACTTGCTGATTTCCATGAAATGGGAGCTGAATCAACCTTCTTTTTTCCTCCGGGTGCTGAACCATGGCATGAGGTAATAACACCCTGGCAGCACGAATTCCATAACCTGATGGGTAAAAGCAATGCAGCATTGTTTGATGAAAAATCGAGACTATACTTTACAAAAGAAAACTATGATCTCTTTTGTCCGAGCTTCGGCGACACATGGCCGCTTTTTAACGGGGCCATGGGTTTCACCTACGAACAGGGCGGAGGAGGTGTTTCCGGACTGGCCTATAAAAGGGAATCGGGTGACACGCTGACACTTAAAGAGAGGATAGATGGCCATTTCACAGCATCGATGGCAACTATTAAGGTATCATTCGAAAACCGGGAAAAACTTATTTCCGCCTTCAACAAATATTTTGAAGAAAATGCAAATAAACCTTCATTTCAATATAAATCAATCATTATTAAAGGCACTAATGAAAGATCAAGTCTTGAAAGCCTGTTCCGGCTTCTTGACAATAACCAGATAAGGTATTCTCCTGCCGGCAGTATCGGAAAAAAATTCAAGGCATTTGATTATTTATCCAACAAGGATGGCGAGGTGACAATAGAAAAGGGTGATATCCTCATCAGCTCATTCCAGCCTCAGTCACGTTTTGTACAGGTACTTTTTGAACCCGACAGCAAGGCTTCTGATTCCCTCAGCTACGATCTTACAGCATGGGCACTACCCTATGCTTACAACCTGAAAGCTTATGCCCTTACGGAACCGACCAAACCGGAAGGCGGAAATACTGAATTCAAAAAGATTGTCAATGAGATTGATACAGTTAAACCGTACGCGTATGCAGTAAATTTTACAGGATTCAATGAGCTCAGGTTTATTGCTGCACTTCATAAGAAAAACATAAAATCAAGATATTCGGTGAAGCCTTTTACTATCAAGGGTACCATTTTCAACCGGGGTAGTCTGATAATAGCCAGGGGCGACAATAAACATTTAGAAGGCAAATTCGATAAGATGATCACAGAGGAGGCCGACGGGTGCCAGGTAAAGCTGATTTCAGCATCAACCGGACTTGTTGACAGCGGTAAGGATTTAGGATCAGGTTACTCGCCCCTGATGAAAAAGAATTCAATTGCGTTACTGTGCGGTGAAGGAACATCATCAGGCGCAGTGGGAGAACTCTGGTATTTCTTCGAAAAAGAGCTTGAATATCCTGTATCACTTATCAATACAAGCAATGCTGAGCAGGTTGACTTCAGCAAATATGATATTCTTCTGCTGACATCAGGAAGTTATTCAAAGCTCAAGGATACTATAGTTGATTTTGCCAGAAAAGGTGGAAGAGTGATAGCGTTTGAAAATGCGATATCACTATTTGCCTCAAACAAATCCACTTCTCTTTTTAAGGCGAACGAAACACGCAATTCAGAGCAGAAGGCTGCGGAGAAAAAAGAGAAGAGTGATGATCCGTTGCTTCTTAAGAAGTTTGAAAACGAAAGAAGACATCTTCTCTCAGAGCGCTCGGCCGGAAGCATTTATAAAGTAAAGCTTGATGAGACAAACCCTTTTGCTTACGGACTGGGCAGTGAATGGTTTGTTTTAAAACGGTCAGTCATTTATCCATATCTCCCAACCGGAAGCAATATCGGTTATATACTTGACAGAGAACCTGTTTCAGGATTTGCAGGTTATAAGTTCAAGGATAAGGTAAAGAATACTCTTGTCATTGGTTCAGAGAAAATAGGATCGGGTGAGGTTGTTTATATCACTGATAATCCTTATTTCAGGGCGTTCTGGAAGAGTGGCAGAGTGCTCCTGGGTAATGTTGTATTCAGATAGGAGGAAGTCCAAAGAAAGGTTAATAATGTTATGATAGTCAATTAACATTTTCTCAACAAAGGTGCTGCATTGACGAAAACAGGAAAAGCATGAGTCTGGTTATAAAGGACACATCACTTTGCGGGCCGGCGCCCGTTGTTCTTGTTGGTGACAAGACATATGGCAGGGTTACACCTGATGATGTAAAGAATATACTTAAGGAATACGAATAGTACGATTCAGACGTCCCCGCCCTGGCGGGGACGGGGTGGTTTATACCAGAAAAAATACTCCTTCTGACGTCGCTTTTCCTCAATATTTCTGGCAACATATATTTTTTTACCTGTAACCGGGTCGGTTCCGGTATAGTACAAAAGAGTGGAGAGCGTCATAGGGGTTGGAGTGAAATCCTGAACCTGCTCGGGCTTTATTCCAAGGTTCCGCACATGCCTGACCAGCTCCTGCATGTGAAGGTCCGTACATCCCGGATGCGATGATATAAAATATGGAACAATCTCATAGTTAAGGCCATGCTTTACTTTTATTTCATCAAAACGTCTCTTTAGCTTTTCGAATAGCCTGAAAGAGGCTTTTCGCATAAAATGCAGGACTTTAGAAGAGGTGTGCTCCGGGGCAACCTTAAGACGGCCAGACACGTGGCTGGTAATAAGTTCTTCCAGGTACTCCTCCTCTGCCCTGCCAGCTTTCTTATTCCATTCTTTGAATAAAAGATCATAACGGATCCCGCTTCCGATAAAGGCTTTTTTAATTCCATCGAGTGAATTAACTTTCTTATATAACTCGGTAAGTTCTTTATGACTGGTTTCCAGGTTACTGCATACAGAAGGCCAGATGCAGGAGTCCCTGAAGCATTTGTGGCATATTTTCATATTTATGCCCTTCATTCCGTACATGTTTGCCGAAGGGCCTCCCAGATCAGAGAGATATCCCTTAAAACCGGGTAACCGGATAATCTTATTTATCTCATTTATTATTGACTTCTCTGACCTGCTGACTATCTGTTTGCCCTGGTGTGCAGCAATAGCGCAAAAGCTGCAGCCTCCGAAACAACCCCTGTGAATATTCACTGAGAACTTTATCATCTCCCAGGCAGGTATGGGGCCTTTCTTAATATACCTTGGATGAGGTTCATATGTGTAAGGTAGATCATAGGAGCGGTCAGCTTCATCCTCATCCATCGGGTTGAACGGAGGATTAACTATTACCACGGAATTTCCTGAAGGTTCAAGCAGTCTGGCAGCTGATGCTCCAAATTTATTTGACTCCTTTTCGAATGTCATGAAATTTTCAGCAAACAGGTTCTTGTCTGACAAACATTTTTCAAAAGGATGAAGAGTAATATCCTGCCAGTTTTTCCTTACAGGTAAATTTTCATCACCGCCCGCCAGAATAGCTGTCTGGTTTATAGTTCTGAGGGAATGAAAGGGGACACCTTTCTTCAGCAGCCTCACAAGCTCCCTGACGGGTTGTTCACCCATCCCGTAAATCAGCATATCTGCCCTGCTACTTATAAGGATTGAGGGTTCAAGCTTATCTTTCCAGTAATCATAATGTGCCAGTCGGCGCATTGAAGCTTCGATCCCTCCGATCACCACAGGGACATCCGGGAAAATTTCTTTCAGAATATGTGTGTAAACGATTGTCGGATAGTCAGGTCTGAAGCTGGCTTTCGCTCCCGGAGTATAAGCATCATCTGATCGCAGACGGCGTGCCGCTGTATAGTGATTGACCATCGAATCCATATTGCCGGCTGTGACACCAAAGAAATATTTTGGTCTTCCAAGCTTTTTGAAATCCCTCAGGTCATCCTTCCAGTTTGGCTGAGGTATGACAGCAACGCGCAATCCTTCATCTTCAATCACTCTTCCAATGACAGCAGTACCAAATGAAGGATGGTCAATATAAGCATCGCCGCTGAAGATGATCACATCGGGCTGATCCCACCCAAGGGTTTCAATCTCTTTCTTTGTAGTCGGAAGCCATCTTTTATTTAAAACTGTTTGAATTTTCACTTAGTAAAATTACTTAAATTTAGTATCTTGCTCATTAATGTGGCAATTATCCGCTGATTCAAATTGCCTGCAATTATTACTTCAAAGCAAAATGGCATCATGAGATTGTCACTGAAAGAAATCCTGAGAATCTTCATCAAGGGGATAAAAAGCTATATAAGTATCGGCTACAGGTTTTGATGATCTGTCAGAACTGGAACGGCCTGATTGTTGAAGATGTATAAACATATGAGTTTAATCTTTTTATTGTCAGGAATCAATAGTGGAAAGGGTCTCTGATGGATATTGTAAAAATAATACAGCAGCACAAACGGCTCTGCCGGTTTGTTTCAGAAAAGAAAATAAAGCAAAGCCTTGATATTC
>DATKXL010000027.1:0-3664 GCA_035529055.1 Bacteroidales bacterium | reverse complement strand
GCTCCCATGTTGCATAATCTTTTGGAGGATTAATGATCTCTTCCTCTGCTTTCCTTTCAAGCCGGGCAACATTGAATGTGCATCCGGTTACACATAATCCGCAACCGATACATTTTGTTCTGTTAACTACTGAAACCTGGTCACTGTCAGCAGAAATCGCATGCATCTGGCACCTTGTTATACATGTTCCGCAACCCGTACATTTCCCCGGATCAATTACAGAATAATAGTTTGCTGCCGCAACGGATTTTTCAATGCCGAATTCCGTTATGCCCCTCAATATTCCACAGCAGCATCCACAGCAATTACATACATATATAACTCCTTCCGCAACATTGCTAACGGTATGGACAAGCCCGATCTTTTCAGTCTCATCAAGGACTCTTAAAGCCTCTTCGCGGGTTACAAAAGGTGGAGATGGCGGTTCTGTAGGCTCAGGTCCTTTATAGAATATCAGCTCTACATGAAGAGGGAAAGTACATTTTCTAGTTTCTTCAAGGTCCTGCTGCTTTCTACAGATGCAATCCCTGACCCTGAAGGTATTGCACGACATAAGGAGCTCGCGAAGCTTATCGTAAGGGAGTATCCATTCGGTCTTTACTGCGCTCTGTGCAGGAATAACCCTGTGGATGGCAGGCTGTGGTCGCATAATATCAATACCCCCCTGATCGAAATATTCTTCAACAAGATGGGCAAGTTCGTGATCCATTCTATCAAGCTGACTTTCATATATGCCCACAACAAACGGAGATAACCTGAATAATCCTTTTGCTGAATTACCACTTACAAATCCGCGTTCCATCATAGCCGTCAGACGATTTGCTGTTTCAGCGTCAGTAAGCTCTGCCCTTTGAGCAATTATATTGACGGGTTCTGGTTTTCCCTTTAAAAGGCCGGCCAGAAATGCTTCTTCAGGGAGGAAAATCTTTTTTAAAAGTGTGATTTCAATATTCGATTCCGTTCTTGGAAAGGAATTTGGTAGCATGTTCAGAGAATCCGCGAGACGATTATACCAGCTATTAATCGTTTCAGGATCCTGTTTATACATGCCTGTAACCGGTAATGTGGCTGCCATTCCTGCCACTGCAGCAGTTTTAAGGAAATCACGTCGTCTGACATGGATTTTTCCGTGGTCTTTTTTCAGCATTCTATCCTCCTTTGTTTTAAAGTGAAATTATAATATAAGAAACGATTTTAAGTCTGATAATCAAAGTTATGATAGTAATTGGTACAAGACAAATATATTTTTACCACTCAACCAAGTCTCCTTATTCAGAGGATCTGGTGAATGGTTTAGCACGGTCAGTTTTCATGCGGGTCAAAAAAAGAGGCCGTCTCATATCATAATTGAGACGGCTTTTTTATTTGAGATTTTTCTGATGATCTTAAAAACTTATGATTTTAATGAGATTTCTGCATGGATTTCCAAAAAGGCAAGGATTTTCTTCTAATTCCTTGCAGCTATTTTGCTTAAGTTATGTGATAAAGCCAATAATCCAACCTCTATTTCTACTTTTTCAAGACCTCTGAGCAAAAATTTCCTATAGTTTCTATTCCACTTTATTATTCCAAAGACAGCTTCCACATCTACGGGACGCTGACTTCGATATTTTTTCCCTCGTTCACTGGTAAGTCTTTCTTTTATTATTGATTTATAGTGATTTAGCCTTTCGTTTATCTCTATTATTCTGTCTGATTTACTCTTGTTACAGATATCTCTCACTGGACAACCATAACAGTTTTCTGCCTTATATAATCGTTTTATCTGTCTAAACCCATTATCTGTAATCTTTATCTTCTCTTTGATAAAGTTCATTTGTTGACCCATTGGGCAGGTGTAACTATCCTTCTTCTCATTATACGGTAGATTCTCAGTTCTGTAAGGATCTTCTCTCCATTTTTTACTCTGTTCTTTATGGAAGTATTGGTATTTTACAAAAGCCTCTACATTATTGTTTTCCAGGTACTCATAGTTTTCTTCAGATCCATATCCCGCATCAGCTACAAGTGTCTCAGGCATCTTGCCAAGGTTTTCTTTTAAAGATTCCATATGGGATGCAAGTGTAGTTGTGTCATTGGTAGTTTGATGAATGGTGTATCCTAAAATACACTGATTCTCGGTGCTTATCTGCCAGTTATAGCCGGGCTTTAGTTGGCCATTGAGCATATGATCCTCTTTCATCCTCATGAAGGTAGCATCGGGATCGGTTTTTGAATAACTGTTTCGATTACCCAAAGTTTTTTCCATCTGCTCATACTTCTTGAGATTTTCAGGCCAGTTCTTGCGGGCATAGTTAAGCTTCTGTTTTACTTCCTTATCTACCTGTTTCCCCTTCAGTGCTCTATCTATACTTTTTATAGTTCTCAGAACTGATTCCTGATCGATCTTTTCAAAGTTTTCAGGTTCATTATTCTCAAGCTCTTCCCTTGCTACAGATTCTGCATAGTTCCATAATTCATCCAGTTGCTTCTTTATCCTCTCCTTGCTCTTACTTATGCTGCGACCCCATACAAAAGTGTAGCGATTGGCATTAGCCTCTATCTTGGTCCCATCAAGATATGCTTCCTTCAATGTTATTATTCCTTTTTCAACCAGCAACAAAACAACCTGACTGAAAATCTCTTTCAAAACACCATTTAACCTATCGCCCCGAAAACGATTTATTGTATTGTGATCCGGATAACTCATTGCGCTAAGCCACATAAAATAAATATTCTGCTTTGTTGCCTGTTCTATTTTCCGGCTGGAGTATTGGTTAGAAAGGTAACCGTATACCAGAAGTTTAAGCAGTAGACGTGGATGATAACTTGAACATCCTCCTCCCGTATATTTTTTTATTAATAAATCTAAATCAAGACTATCAATTACTTGATTTACAACTCTAACCGGATGGTTCGGATCTATCATCTCTTCCAGTGAAGGTGGAAGAAGTAAAATTTGGTTGGGACTGTAATCTTTAAAGACTACCTTTGTTCTATTAGTTTTTTGCATACCTCAAGTTACTTAACCTGAGGTTCTTGTAAGGGGGAGGCATCCCCCTTCTTTTCAACACTTTACATCAATTATTAACAGTAATTTCGAGCGGAAGGTGCGGTGGCAAACCGGAAATGGCGAGAACTTCAGCCTTTTTTGGGAGCGTGAAGCCTAAGGCATTTTGCCAAAAAAGGCTGAAATTATCATTTCCGGCGCCCTTTTTCTTTGGTTCGTTTCTTTTTGGACGAACAAAAAGAAATGAACAATATAAAAAAAGAAGGTGCCCTTTTGAGACGGCCTCATTAATGCTCAGCCCCCGTGGAGGAGAGGGACCGACCGATCCGCCAACTGGAGGAGAGGTCAATCCCGTCTTGTTACATAAGACAGCGTTGACAGCTTGCTGTCATAAGTATTGTAATCATGTGGATTGATCTCAAGAGCTTTGTTATAATCATCTATTGCTCATGTATTATCTCAGTTATAAAATTATATGACTATCAGGAATGAATAATAATAATCTAAGAAATGTTTTTATCATGCATGTACTCCTCCCCCCGGCCCCGTTGACTTCGTCGATCCCGCAAGCGGGATTCTCTTGCAGGCAAAAGAAGGGGGGAGATCCTTCTTAGCCCCTCTTTGCGGAGCAGAGAGGGGTTGGGGTGAGTTCATGTGATTATATAATTGATATTT
>DATKXL010000026.1:0-3678 GCA_035529055.1 Bacteroidales bacterium | reverse complement strand
GGTTTTTTCATTATAATGTAGTTGAACAGGAAATTACTTATCAGAACACCGGTTGCAAAGAAGAAAACAGCCGAATAGGGGGTTAGCTTTCCCGGTTCAGGGGCTACAAAATCAGAGACCATGGAACTTGCCACAAAACGGTAGAAAAGCGCCATAAGGATTCCTGCCGAGACCGATAAAAGGATACCCTTTTTTGATACTCTTTTAAGAGAAGCACTATGCTTCTTATATGCCAGGGCATCTATAACGATTGCAGCCACAATAAGGCCTACTCCGATAAAAAGTATCAGAGGATCACCTTTTGGAACGGCTATGTAATTGATAATCACCCCAAGGACAAGTGCGATCCCAACACCCACAGGAAAGGCCACCGCCATTCCGGCTATTGCCATTGCAGCTACCAGCAGAATATTTGATGCATTAAATATCACTCCTCCAAGAAAAGCATTGAGGATGTTTTTCGATTCAGCCTGTGAGATGTCCTCGATAAATCCTCTTCCGTTCTGTCCAAAACTACCCAGAGTGAAGCCAAGAAGTATCGAGAATAAAAGGATTCCGATCACATAGTCCCAATAGAAGAGCTCAAAACGCCAGGTTTTACCTGCCAGTTTCTGGGTATTGCCCCACGATCCCCAGCATAACATTGTAACAATGCAGAGGATTATTGCCAGTGAATAACTTTGTGGTATGAACATAATTAAAAAGATAAAAGATAAAAGTAAAAAGTCAAAAGTTAATATATCAATCTGTGTTAATCTGCGTAATCCGCGGGAGACTTTTTCTTTTTCCCGCTGATCTCTCAGATCTTGGCAGAAATATGGTTACTGAATTAATCCATTTTTTTGATTCTCGAAGGAAAATTTATATGTATCACTTTTCTTAGATGCAGTCGTAAATATTGTTGCAGAGGTTATATAGACTCTTGTACCTGCTGATTCGGGTCGTTTTTCACCATTGACAACAAGCCTTACTGCGTGGTCGCCCGGTTGAAGATTCAGTATATGCCATATGCTAACTGTATGCTGCTGTCTTGCAAAATCGCAGTAGGTATCTATCCTTCGATGGAGTTCTCCGTCAACATATAAATCTGCTTTTCCGCCATCCCTGTACCAGTTACCTTCTATAGAAATACCTGTTCCGGTAAATGTTATTTCCAGCTCTTCGCCGGCATTTTCTGCAAACATCGATTGTTTACGTACCTGCTTATCTCTTCCTGTAACTTCATATGGTTTCCATTTTCCTTTAAATGACCAGGCCCCTTCATCAAACACCGAAATACTTTTATCAAATAAAATATCAGGAAAAGCCACCTCAAGTTTTGCGGCAACAGGAGTTTGCCTTTTGATCAGAATTTTTTTATCTGCAAACTTTCCACCATCCTTTTCAATCAGGTTAAGGGCATATTTATATGTACTTGTCACAGCCGAATTAAAGGAGTATGTAGTATGGATGAATATTGAATCGCCAACATCTTTGACTCCTTTCTGCATATTTTCAGGTAGTCCGCTGAATCCTTTTATTACACCAAGAACAGCCAGTGCATTAGATGGGTTACAGTCGGAATCCTGTCCGCAGCGGGTGGAGATTTCAAGGGTTTTCAACGGATCACTTTCCCCATACAACAAGCCCATTACGATATAGGCTCCGTTCAACTTAGCATCAATATTGAAAGTTGAACCTGCACCGCAGATATCAACATCTCCCCATTTTCCTTCCAGTTCTTTCCATGCTGCCTGCCAGTCGGTGGGATACTGCTTATGGAGTTTAATAACATCCTTAACAATCTTATAATAATCACTTTCAGATGGAATCGAAAGCAGGGCTTTCTCAATTATCAGTGGGATATCTGTCTCGAAATATGCTTCGGAATAGAGGGCTGCCACGAATATCCCCCCATAGACTCCATCTCCGTAATTCATTATTCTTCCGATCTTATCTGCAATGGCTGAGGCTGTCTGCGGCATTCCCGGGCACATAAAACCGATATAGTCGGCTTCTATCTGAAAATCAATGTCATCGGCATGGATATTATACTCAGGAGTTCCGGAAAGAGGGGCAAAAATACTGTCGTAATAATTCTTCCTTGCCTGCATATTGGCATGCCAGAGCCCATAGCCGGCTTTTGCGAACATCTCCTGGTATTTCTTTGCAGGAGCATCAATACCATACTTATCCATCGACATAAGGAAGGTCAGCTGAACATAAATATCATCCTGCCACATACTCCCTTTTATATCAGATGGTTTCCATTTAATTGAATCTTCATAAATCCGTCCCTGTGCTCTGAATTCAGTTGGAGCACCATAGGTAACACCTATCATCTTGCCTGCCCATCCTCCGGCAATTTTATCCTTAAGGACTTCTGGCTTTATAGTTCTATAATCATTCGAACTGTTTTTACATGAATAAACAGAAAGAATTAATAAAAAGATCAAGATTGAAAAAGAGATTTTCTTCATGTTTGTTCTATTTGAGTTTTAAATATCGATTTCATTTCTATAAGGCGCTGATGCCTGTGCACCCATACGTGTTACCGAGATAGCGGCAGCTTTGTTTGCAAATGCTACAGCAACCTCCAGCTCTTTTCCCTCCGAAAGTGCCACCGCCAGCGCACCATTGAATACATCTCCGGCGGCAGTAGTATCAACCGGCTTTACAGTAACTGCCGGTACAATTTTCGAGACTCCCTCTGAAAGCAAATAAGCTCCGGCTGCACCCATGGTAATCACAACATTCTTAACCCCTTTCTGAAGAAGTTTTACCGCTGCTTTTTTTGCAGTTAACTCGTCATTTACTTTGATGCCGGTAAGTAGCTCAGCCTCATTTTCATTTGGTGTTATAACATAAAGACATCTGTAAAGGTCATCTGATAAGATATGGGCAGGAGCAGGATTCAATATGATTCTGTTTCCGTTTTTTACGGCTTTTTCGGCCACAAACTCTACAGTGCTCAGAGGGATCTCAAGCTGCAGCAGAAAGACATCCGATTTTTCGGTAATATATACAGCATCATCTATATCATAGGCAGTTAAAGCAGCATTTGAGCCGGATGCGACAACGATACAATTTTCTCCGTTTTCATCTACAGAAATAAGCGCCACTCCTGAGGGATTCTTAAGATCCTTAATAATAAACCTTGTGTTAATACCTTCATTGTCAAATAAATGTTTTGCCTGTTCACCAAAAAGGTCATTCCCGGTTTTTGTAACAAATGTTACATTTCCGTTAAGTCTTGCAGCGGCAACTGCCTGATTCGCTCCTTTTCCGCCGGGATTCATCATGAAAGTGCCACCCAGAATTGTCTCTCCGGGCGATGGGAGTTTTTTCGATTTTACTACCATATCGGTATTGCTGCTTCCAATGACAATTATTCTGCTCATAGAAAAGGTGTCTTACAGGTTTCAGATTTGAAATCTAAGATAAATGATTATTTTGATAAAAGAATATCGGATTTCCTGTGCCTTGTAAATTGGCAAAAAAATATTAAAGCAATTATCATTTCATACCATTTTGCTATATTTAAATCATGAAGATTCATATACCTATTCCAATTACATATGAAAAATAAGTTATTCAGTTCTTTATTAATTTTATCTGTACTCTTCCTTATCGTTTCCGGAATTTCTTACCTTACGGATAATATAACACTGACTGGTATTTTTCTTATTTCAGCATTTG
>DATKXL010000025.1:0-26564 GCA_035529055.1 Bacteroidales bacterium | reverse complement strand
TATATAAGAGGCAGAAGTCTTTCAAGTATATTTTTTATTGTCGATGAGGCTCAGAACCTGACACCCCATGAGATCAAGACAATCATTACAAGAGCCGGCGAAGGGACAAAAATGGTCTTTACAGGCGATATCGAACAGATTGATTCCCCCTATCTTGATACAGCTTCGAATGGCTTAAGCTATCTGTCGGACAAGATGAAGGATCAGGATGTTTTTGCACACGTGAATCTTGTAAAGGGAGAACGCAGCTTCCTGGCAGAACTGGCCAGCAAACTATTATAATTAATTGCTTATCTGCTTTAAACAAGTGGATATTTCATTTAACTAACACATTTAATGGCATTGGAGAAGTTACAACAGCTTGTTGAATAAGCCTATAAAACAACTTTCCCCTGTAAGTGGATAACTTTCTATTAAATCGAAACGCATATTCATCCAGGTAATATGGTAGATGCTTCGGTGAAACATTTCCCTGATGAGTTCCATTGATCCAACGCTTCACAAGAGAATCAACCATGTGAACATGAGGCAACAATTCATGAGCTTCTTGTCCACTGCCAGAAATGTTCTTGATTTTATGTTTATATATTTTTGATTGTGATAATGGTCTATAGCCACTCCAACCATCGGTAATAATTGTACTGCCTGGTTCAACATTGTCTTCAATAAACTGCAAAAGAAAATTACTTGTTGCTTCAGAAATACACCCAAAACGCACCCTCCCTATTTGCTTCCCTTTACACTCGGTAGCTACAACAACCAATGTTTTTGTCTCTGCTCCCCTCCCTTGTTTTCCCATACCTATTTCTTTTCCTCCGATATAGGTTTCATCAACTTCAACCTCCCCGGTTAGCTGGTCTCTTCCTGTTCGTACCATTGCTCTACGTAATTTATGTAACCAGGCCCATGCAGTCTCATACGATCCAAACCCCATAAAATCCTTAAGGTTATATGCACTTACACCGGTCTTTTGTGCTACAACCCACCATATGATGTGAAACCAAAGTAACAGTGGTTTTCTTGTACCATGAAATATTGTTCCACCGGTAATTGATGTTTGATGCTCACATGTAGTACAATGAATCAATCTTTTTTCTGTTAGCCAATATTTGTTACTTTTACACCTTGGACAAGTAAAACCATTTGGCCATCGCATATGAAAAACATAATTCCAGCAATCATCCTCAGTCTTAAATTGATCAAGGAATTCCTGAAAATCCTTTGGGTATTGTTCTTCATTAGCCATGTGCAAATTTATCTATAATTTTAACTTGACCGAAGCAGATAGGCAATTATAATTATTTAGTCAATAATGAACATAATCAATAATTAATAAACCTGAAATCATGAAAAAGAAATCCATCCAGATTGCAGCTCTGCTGTTAATGGTCCTGATCTGTGCTTCATCAACTGTTTCCGCCCAGGTAAAACAGAAGAAAGATATAAGTCAGAAAAGATCCGTTAAGGGAGCCATTCAGCTCTTCAACGGGAAAGACCTTAACAACTGGGCATTCCATCTCAGGGATGCATCTGTTGACCCTGCCAAAGTATTTACTGCAAAGGATGGTGTAATTCACATTACAGGCAATCCTTTTGGTTATATGCGCACAAAAGACACATACTCCGATTACATCCTTCATGTTGAATATCGCTGGCCGGCAGAGGCCACCAACAGTGGTGTCTTTGTCCATGCACAAACTCCTGATACAATATGGATCAGATCATTTGAATGTCAGCTTGCAGCAGGTAATGCAGGAGATTTTATCTGCATGAACGGAACAGATATGAATGAACGCACCGACAAATCAACAAGAGTAATTAGAAAGAAGTCGCCATCTTCCGAAAAAGCTGTTGGTGAGTGGAACACAATGGAGATAATCTGCAAAGCAAATACAATTGAAGTGTCAGTGAACGGAGTGGTTCAGAATAAGGGCACAGGTCTCTCCGATAATAAAGGGCATATCTGTCTGCAAAGCGAAGGAAAAGATATTCAGTTCAGAAATGTTTTCGTGACAAAAATCAAGAAATAAGAAGCATAGAAACAGAGTGTAATTTGTTTTCTTTGTGAAACTTAGAGCCTTTGTCTCTGTGGCAGAAAAAAGATGATTAATAAAAGGAAAAAGGTGGTCTTTCACACAATCGGCTGCAAACTCAATTTTGCTGAGACTTCTGCTATATCAAGATCATTTCCTGAAGAACAGTTCGAACGCGTGCCGGCAAATACCAAAGCGGATATATATGTAATTAATACCTGTTCGGTGACAGATGCTGCTGACAAAAAATCGAAACAGGCAGTTAAGAAATTCATAAATATCTCACCCGACGCCTTTATTGTTGCGGTCGGATGCTATACACAGCTTAAACCGCAGGAGATCTCATCAATTCATGGTGTGGATCTTGTACTTGGAACAAACGAAAAGTTCAACATTGCCGGCTATATCGAAAGGGCAGAAAAAAAAACAAAAGCCGAAATTCATTCCGGCCAGATCTCTGACAATGACCCTTTTAAATCATCCTACTCAGTGGGCGACAGGACACGTTCCTTTCTGAAGGTACAGGATGGATGCGACTATGGATGTGCTTACTGTACTGTCCCTCTTGCCAGGGGCCGAAGCCGGAATCCTGAGATAACAACTCTCACAGAAGAAGCGACGAGGGTAGCTGAAAAAGGCGTTAAAGAGATAGTACTGACGGGAGTCAATACAGGTGATTTCGGCAAATCAACAGGTGATTCTTTTTTCGCACTCCTGAAAGAACTGGTCAGAATTCCCGGTATTGAAAGATGGCGGATATCCTCGATTGAACCTAACCTGCTTACCGATGAGATTATTGAGATGGCAGCACTAAATGATAAAATCCTTCCGCATTTTCATATCCCTCTGCAAAGCGGATCCAATAAAATACTCGGCAGGATGAGAAGAAGATATACAAAGGATGTCTTCGCTGACAGAATAAAGATAATCACTGAGAAAATACCACTTGCGGGCATCGGTGCTGATGTTATTGTGGGATTCCCGGGAGAATCGCAAACTGACTTTGCTGAGACCTACGATTTTCTGAAGGATCTGCCTCTTTCCTATCTTCATGTTTTCACCTATTCGGAGAGACCCGGAACCCCGTCGGAAAAGATGGATGAGAAGGTCAGCTTGATTGAAAAAGAGAAAAGAAGCAAGTCCCTTATAGCTCTTTCAGAGACTAAGCATCTAAAATTCTGTAAATTAAACATCGGCCAGTCATCCTTCGTTCTGTTTGAACATACCCGGTATGGTGGTATGATAACAGGTTTTACAGGTAACTACCTTAAAGTTGAATATCCCTGGAATGCCAGGCTTTCTGGACAGATAAAAAAGGTCTTTCTTACAGGAATATCTGAAACCGGAAAGATGAGCGTGGAATTAATTGATTAGAGGAGTATGGATTTAAAGAAAATTTGCTCGCTGACCGAAAAAGCCGCACGCGAGACAGGAGAATTTATTTTAAAAGAATCAGAGGTGTTTGATATAAGGGTGACTGAGACCAAGGGTCTGAATGATTTTGTCAGCTATGTTGATAAGGGATCAGAAAAAATGCTCATCGAAAAGTTAAGTCTCATTATACCTGAGGCCGGATTTGTTGCTGAAGAAGGAACATCAACAAAGAAAGGAGGGAGATATAACTGGATAATTGACCCTCTGGACGGTACAACCAATTTTCTTCACGGATTGCATCCGTATGCGATAAGCATAGGCCTGAAAGAATTTGATGAGGTTGTTGCAGGGGTTGTTTATGAAGTAGGAGGCTCTGAGACCTTTACGGCATGGAAGAACGGTGGAGCATGGCTCAACGGGACCAGAATTCATGTGTCCGGGATCTCAGACCTGTCAGGATCGCTTGTTGCAACAGGCTTTCCCTATAATTACTTCGACCGGCTCACTCCCTATATGAATTGCCTCACATACCTTCTTAAGAACACTCATGGGGTCAGAAGACTGGGGTCAGCTTCAGTTGATCTCGCATACGTGGCATGTGGCAGGTTCGAGGTTTTCTTTGAATACGATCTGAAACCATGGGATATCGCTGCCGGCTTACTTCTTGTAAGGGAAGCGGGAGGTTATGTAAGTGATTTTTCAGGTAATATGAAGGATCTGGCCGGGAAAGAGATTATCGCATCCAATAACCTGGTTTATTCTGAGATTCTGGGAATAATAGGTAATTTTATGAATAATAAAATCGAATAAATCTATGGGGGCTATCGGATTCTATATATTCTATGGTCTAAACTGGATTGTGACTTTGCTACCTTTAAAAATTTTATATGTTTTTTCCGATCTCCTTTTCCTGGTTATTTATTATTTTCCGGGTTACCGGAGGAGGGTGGTTTCGTCTAACCTGAAGAATGCTTTTCCTGATAAGACTCAACAGGAGCTTGTATCAATTGAAAAAAGATTCTACAGGCATCTTGCTGATCTCATTATTGAGACCCTCAAGCTGACGCATTTAAGCAACAGACAACTGCTGGAAAGATACAGATTCACAAATCCGGAACTGCTCGACCGTCTGTACGACACTGAACGGGATCTTGTTGTTGTTCACAGTCATTACAATAACTGGGAATGGCTCGTTTGCCTTCCGCTCTATACAAAATACAAGAACGTTTGCATTTACAAACCTCTTAAGAACCGGTTGTTTGACAATTTCCTGAATAACCTCCGTTCAAGGAACAATATGGGTCTTGTGCCTATGTCGGGTATAATCAGGGAGATATTTGCCTGGAGAAAAAATAATGTTAGAGCGCTTTATACTTTTATCGCTGATCAGACCCCTGCTAAACCCCTAATCAGGTATTGGACTACCTTTCTGAACCAGGAGACTCCGGTTTTTCTGGGTGTTGAAAAAATTGCCACCAGGTACGATATGCCTGTGGTATTCTTTAATGTACAAAAACCTAAACGCGGGTACTATTACCTTACTGTTGAACTTTTATTCGAAAGCACCATCGGACTGCCGGAACATGTTGTAACTGAAGCCCATGTAAAGAGGCTGGAAGAGATCATTAAGGAAAAACCGGAGTACTGGATCTGGAGTCATCGCAGATGGAAACATAAAAAACCTGTCCAGAATGATTAAAACAGCTGTTGTTATCTTAAACTGGAACAGTCTTCTTTATCTTAAAATGTTCCTCCATGGTGTTGTTGAACATTCGGTTGATAACGAAACAATTGTTTGTATCGCAGATAACGGTTCAAATGACGGATCGGTCGATTGGATTTCTGAAAATTTCGCTGATATCAGGCTTTTACGGCTTGAAAAAAATCATGGGTACGCAGGTGGATATAACCTTGCTCTTGATCAGCTTGACGCCAGGTATTTTGTTCTTCTTAATTCAGATATTGAGGTAACCCCAGGCTGGCTGAAACCTTTGATAAGTCATATGGACCACTCCTCTGATGTGGCATCGTGCCAGCCTAAAATCCTCTCTCATACAAACAAAGATCAATTTGAATATGCAGGTGCGGCCGGTGGTTTTATTGACAAATATGGTTACACTTTTTGCCGTGGCCGTATTTTTGATGTCATTGAAACAGATACCGGGCAGTATAACGATCTTTCAGACATATTCTGGTCAACAGGAGCATGCATGGTTGTGAGGGCTGAAGCATGGAAAAGATGCTTCGGATTTGACAGTGATTTTTTTGCCCATATGGAGGAGGTCGATCTGTGCTGGCGCTTCCGCAATGCAGGCTACAGGATAAGCTATATCCCCGATTCAGTTGTTTATCATATCGGTGGCGGAACTCTTGCCTATGACTCCCCTTTTAAAACATATCTGAATTTCCGGAATAATCTTTTCCTTCTATATAAAAATCTGCCTGATAACAAGTTACACACTGTTATATTTATCAGGAAACTGCTTGACAGCCTGGCAGCCTTATTGTTTCTTTTCAAAGGTAAAACTACCAGTATAAAAGCCGTCTGGAAAGCTCATATCGACTATTATAAAAGTATTAGCAACCTGAAAAAGAAGAGAGCTTCTCTGAAGCGTTTGCATGAGAAACAAACTGAAAGGTTAATATTGAACAAGAGTATCGTTTTTGAGTTTTATATTAGAGGCAGGAAGACCTTTAGTAGCCTGCAGATGAAAATTAATCAAAAATGAAAAGTTACCAGATGGCAATATTTCTGACAATAGTTTTAGTAATATATTCTCTGATAAATATTTATATCTTTCTGAAGGGTTATCACGCTATCCCTGATACGAGATCATTCAGAACCCTTTATTTCATTGTATTTATTGTTCTGGCCTCCACTTTCGTAGCCGGGAAAATACTTGAAGCACGGCATTCAACTGTTTTTTCAGATATCCTGAATATAATAGGTGGCTTCTGGATGGCTTTTATGCTTTACGGATTTCTGTTTCTTTTACTTTCCGACATTCTTTTACTTGCCTTGCGGATTACGGGTTCAGTCGGCAATGAAAAAATAATTTTGTTCAGGAAATGGTCGTTTATTGCAACAGTAGCCATTTCAGTAGTGCTGATAACTGCAGGGTTCATAAATGCAATAATACCTGTAATTACGAAATATGATATAGCAATCAATAAGTCTGCCGATGAAATTAAGTCCCTGCGTATAGCAGCTGTCTCTGATATTCATCTTGGCAGTGTAATAAGAAAACGAAGCATGAATAAACTGTCGGGGATGCTTAAAACCATGGAACCTGATTTGGTGCTTCTGCTTGGTGATATAGTCGATGGTGAGATCGGTCCTGTTCTGAGGGGCGATCTTCTGAAATATTTCACATGTCCAAAGTGCAATGACGGCCTTTTTGCCATTACCGGGAATCATGAATTTATAGGAGGGGCCAAACGTACCATACCATATATTGAAAGCAAAGGGATTAAGATCCTGAAAGATGAGGTTGCTATTTTGAAAGGCGGGATTCAACTGATCGGAAGGCTTGACAGAGATTCCCGTCGTTATTACGGAAAAGAGCGTCTGCCACTTGAAGAGCTTATGAAACAGGTCGATAAAACCAAACCTGTCATCCTTCTCGACCATCAGCCTTTTCAACTGGCGGATTCCGAGAAAAACGGAATTGACCTCCATCTTTCAGGCCACACTCATAACGGTCAGATGTGGCCACTGAACCTGATCACCAGAAAGATCTATGAGTTGAGCTATGGTTACATGAAGAAAGGGAACACCCATTATATTGTCTCCTCAGGTTTTGGATTATGGGGACCAAGGATCAGATCAGGCAGCAGATCGGAAGTTCTTCTGATCAATCTAAGCTTTGAAGGGGCAACAAGATGAAAACTTGTTAAATTAAAGAAGATCATAAATCTTCTCCATAGTTATTCCTCTTGATCCTTTTATAAGGATATGATAACCAGCAACGGGTTTTGCCTTAAGATGTACTCTCAATGCATTTACATCACTGAATGAATTATATCCGTAGTCTGATGCAAATTTCATATAGGATGGTCCCACAAAGTGAGCCTTATCAACATTGAGAGAATGAACTTCTTTCAGCACTTTTATATGTTCCTCTTCACTCTTTTCCCCAAGTTCCAGCATGTCTCCGAGGATTACCATTTTCTTTTCGGCTTTTATGCCTGCAAAAGATTCGAGAGCCAGGAACATGCTGGTCGGATTTGCATTATATGAATCGCATATCAGAGTATTATTTTTTGTAACCTTCACCTGAGATCTGTTATTGCCAGGCTGATAATTACCAATTGCTTCCACAATATCTTCCATATCTGCGCCGAGGAATAAACAGGTTGCAATAGCAGCTCTTATATTCTCCAGGTTATATTCTCCGAATAGATTTGTGTTAATATTATATTTCCTGTTATGATAGGTTACCAGAACAGTAAGATTAATTTCAGATGTCACAGCTTCTACAATCAGATCTGTACCGGTAGGGTCTGAGTAGGGGACCGCCCTGTTTACGAGCTTAAAGATCCTTTCTGCAAGGAGGGGGTTTTTATCATTGTATAATGCGATTCCGTTTACCTTCCTGAGATATTCATAGAGTTCAGTTTTTGCCTTCAGTACCCCGTCAAATGATCCAAATCCTTCAATATGGGCTGTCCCTACGTTTGTTACGATGCCAAAATCAGGTTTAGCTATCAGGCAAAGTGTTCGGATCTCACCAATGTGGTTCGCTCCCATTTCTATTATCATCAGTTCGGTACCTTCAGGAGCCGACAAAATGGTAAGAGGCACTCCTATCTCGTTATTCAGGTTCCCTTTTGTTGCATGTACCCTGGTTTTTTTCGCCATCACCGCGGTAATCAGCTCCTTAGTGGTAGTTTTGCCATTGGTCCCTGTAACAGCCAGAACTGAAGCCTTCATTTCCTTACGGTGGTGCGACGCAAGCGCCTGTAACTCGAAGAGGCAGTCGTCAACAAGGATGGTCTTTTCTGTTTCAAAAGCAGGGTCATCGATAACAGCATATGATGCACCTTTCTCAAGGGCTTCGGCCGCATATTTATTTCCATTATAATTTTGACCCCATAGTGCAAAAAAAATCTGTCCTTTACTGATGGTTCTGGTATCTGTGGATATACCGCTTGCCTCTTCTCTGAAGATCCTGTAGAGCTGTTCTGTTCTCATATTCTTAAAAAAATGCCCCATTATGCAATCATAATGAGGCTTTTATTAAATAAATCATTCTTTATTAAAAACCAGCAGGACTACCTACCCTTATCATTGCACACCTGAATCCTATATCATCCCGACAGCTCTCCTGGTCAAGGAATCTGCGTGTTGAAGGATTAAGCCAGTACGCCCTGTCTTTCCATGATCCTCCTTTAAAAACTCTTGCCTTATCATTAATGAGTGTGAAATAGTCATTTGTCTCCTGCGCATACATTCTTAAGGAACCTGATTTATTATCTTCAGTAGTCCAGTCGGCTCCCGTCGGGATTGCTGACTGCAGATCGCCATCCCTGTAATTCCTGTAATCACCTCTCTGGTAATTATACCTGTCAGCAACATCTTTATCCTGAACCGTGTCAATATAGAGGCGGCCCAGCCTGTCTTTGGCAACAACCTGACCATTTGCATCTCTCCTGAGATCGGTAAATACATTACCCCTGAACGGATTAAATCCGTCAACATCCTGAGGTGTAAGCGGACGGTAAACATCCATAACCCATTCGTTCACGTTTCCGGCCATGCTATAAAGGCCATAATCGTTCGGCCAGTATGATTTAACGTCGGTTGTTATACTTCCGTTATCGTTCAGGCTGCCTGCAACTCCCATCAAATCTCCGTTTCCACGGACGAAGTTAGCCATCATTTGACCGCGGTTCTTCTTCTGCTGGTTCCTGACATTATGGCCATCCCATGGAAAGATCCTTCTTTCATAGATCCTCTCTTCGTAAGTATTTCCCCGTAGCGCATATGCGGCGAATTCCCATTCGGCTTCTGTGGGAAGTCTGTAAGCGGGAAGAAGTAATCCGTCCTCAAATGTAGTGCGTCTTTCAGTCTGGTTTGGATTAAGGCTTTCACGCAACTGGTTTACAACACCTTCATATTGCCCGGCCAGATAGGCCTGAGTATTGAAATTCTGTTCGTTCAACTGGTTTGGATCAGGATTCAATTCTCCTTCGTCGATAAGAAGTTTTTCATTGACCCTGTCGGTTCTCCAGAGGCAATAATCATTTGCTTTAACCCAGCTTACGCCAACAACAGGATAATTATTATATGAGGGGTGGCGGAAATAGTACTGGACATACGGATCATTGAAACCCATGGGGCTTCTCCATACAAGAGTATCAGGTAAAGCTCTTCTGTAAACCTCCGGATAATCCTGATAAACACGTCTGATCCAGAACAAATATTCGCGGTAATCGACATTCCTTACTTCCGTTTCATCCATATAAAATGATGAAACAGTGACAGTTCTTGGCTCATTATTCCATTCATACAAGACATCCTGCTGTACCCGGCCCATTGTAAAACGGCCGCCTTCAATCAGCACAAGTCCGGGTCCGGTTTGCTGTTCGGCTCCGATAGCAACTTCAAATCCACCGTTATCAGGGTCGTTATACCTCCACCCTGTGGCGGATGATGAATTGGAGTCACCTCTTTTTCCACCCTTACAGGACAGAAGCATCAAAACAGCAAAAATTGCAAATGGCAAGGCTTTGAATCTATACATAACTCCTTTATTTTTATGGCTTTTACGAACTTTCAAATACATTAAATATCCGACGAAACAATTTTAAACACCAAATATAACTACATTTCAGGTAAATTTATTGTACCCACACTATATCTTTTTTCAACATTGTTTAAACTAAATGATATGCCTGTCTGGTGTAAAAGCGACATTGGCAGAAATTGATTGCCCGACACAATATTAAATCTGTAGTTGTAATAAATCATTACCCTGCCGGTTTTAAATGAAAAACCCGTCTGAATATCTGTGTTCTTATTATTGTTTGTTAATAATATAGTATTGATTGACAGGTAATTGCTTTCGATAACAACTCCGGCACCCGCAGAAAAGAAGGTCTTCTGAAATCCGGACATTGCCAGAGGCCTTATCCTCAAACCATGACTTTTGCTCAGATCAAAATCACCTGAGAGATGAAAAAGGTACTTTCTGTTTAATTTATTTTCCGGCGATCCGGTAATGGAAACATCAGGTTCTGCAAGGTGATTAACGGAAAACCCGCCAAAGAGTCTCCCTGATATGAATAGGAAACCAGTACCGATATCAAAAACTGTCCTGCCCGAGTTTGCAAGGATTTCTCCTGAAGGAGCCAAAACAGCTCCAAGGGGATCGATCTGATCAGGTAAAATTGCATTCCCGAAATCATAACCCCTGTGATAAACAGAAGCAGAAAGACCTGCATTAATAAAAAAATTTTTACCTGCCTTTAAGAAATAAGCATAAGAGAATCCCCCTCTTATATCATTAACTATACCTCCGAGGTAATCATCAGCAATATAGAAACCCAACCCTCCATGAATGGCCGGAAAGTAAGAGTCATATGATAAATATACCGAATGAAGGTCATAATGATTTCCCGGGTAGAAATTCAGGTATGATAACCTCAGCATCCCACTGCCTTCACTTCCGGTAACTGCAGGATTATCCTTCATAATAATCTGATAACCGGGTCCGTAATCAGTTTCCTGACAATTCAGGATGGCAGTGGTCACCAGAAGCAGGAAAAGTATCTTAATAAGCCGGTTGTTCATAAAAGATAAAACTGCAATATCAACGTAATGATATCGTTATTATTTTAAATTTCGGTTTATTTGCAAAGCACAAATTAAGGCAAAAACATTAAGCATATTTCATTTTGCCAGTAGTAATGTACAGGTTATTTCAGATATTACATATTATCCTCTTTTTCATGTTTTCTGAACTTTATTCACAGTATTCAGGAAATGATTATGCTACCTCGTCTGTTTTGTCTTCGGGGAAATGGTTCAAAATAGCGGTTACAGGGGATGGCATCTACAGAATCGATTTTTCGAGGCTCAGGCAGCTTGGACTGGACAATCCTTCAAATCCCATGATTTATTGTAACAATTACGGCCAGTTATCGTATAATAATAATAGCCCCTCTCCCGACGATCTGCTCGAACTGGCAATATGGACAAGCACGGGTAATGACGGAATTTTCAATGAAGGTGATTACCTGCTTTTTTATGGTAAAAGCACTAACAAATGGTCATTTAATGAGGAGTCTGACGAATATGAATTCAGAAGGCACAACTATTCCGACACAGCTTATTATTTCATTACTTCAGGTCCGGCACCCGGGAAAAAAGTAATAAACGCCGAAGAACCTGTTACTCAGGCTGATTATTATTCCTCAGCCTCTGATGCTCTTTTCATTCATGAATTTGAAACTGAAAATATTATCAAATCAGGAAGAGAATGGTATCAACCCGTATCCTATATCAAAAGCTCTGAGATAAATCCCGGATTCAGTAACATCATTACATCAGAAGAAATAAAATATACGATCAGGGTCCTTGCCAGAGCATCAGTTAAGACAATATTCAGATTCTATCAGGGCGAATCAATACTTGAGAGTCTTCTTGTCAATGAGGTGAACCTCTCTTCAAATACCGGTACATTTGCCCAGATTGTAAAAGCAACAGGATCAGCACTACCTGCCAATTCATCGCCACTCTATGAAATGAGATTTTTCAACAACGGGGAAACCGGAGCTAAAGCCTGGATTGATTATGTAATGCTTCAGGGAAGGAAACTAAACACTTTCACAGGCTCAACAGCTCAATACACAGATTCAAAGTCTTTCAGGGAGGGTAATGTCACTGAATTTACGATCCGGAGTACAGTTGACGGACCTCTGGTATGGGACATTTCTGATCCTTTTAATATAAAGAATACCAGGTATGTAAAAACAGGTGAAAATATTAAATTCAAATGCGTCACTGATACCCTCCGGACTTTCATGGTTTTTACACCGGACAAAGCTCTGATTCCTTTAATAAGCTCACGTGTTGTGCCGAATCAGGATCTTCATGCTTCAGAAGAGACCGATATGATAATCATTACTCATCCTCTGTTTAAAGATTACGCTCACCGGCTTGCAAACCTCCATAGGGCTAACAGCGGTCTTATTTCTCTGGTTGTAACACCGGAACAGATATATAATGAGTTTTCAGGCGGCATTCCTGATATTGCCGCCATCAGAAATTTTGTCAGGATGAAATTCCTGAAACAACAAGACACAGGGCAATCCCTGAAATATTTATTGCTTTTTGGTGATGGCTCATATGAAAACAAAACCCTGCCCCCGAAAAATCCCAATTTCATACCGACTTACCAGTCGCAAAACTCTAATGTATTTATCTCCTCATTCACTTCTGATGATTTCTACGGGCTGCTCGGGGATGATGAAGGGGAAGATATTGGTACAGAAGACATCGGGATAGGACGATTACCGGTTTCTGATACCATCCAGGCAGGAATCGTATTATCAAAAATTGCAGGTTATATGGATCCTTCAAACAGAGGGGAATGGAAAAATGTGGTCTGTCTCATTGCTGATGATGAAGATGGCAACACTCATATGATTGATACAGAGGGTCTGGAGGCCGAACTGAAAGAGAGTGCACCCATATTAAATGTTGACAAGATATATCTTGACGCTTTCAGACAATCAACGACTGCAAGCGGACAATCATATCCTGATGTTACAAAAGCCATTAATGACCGTATCTCTTCAGGATGCCTGATCTTTAACTATGTAGGGCACGGTAATGAGATTGGTCTTGCCCATGAAAGAGTGGTTAAAACCGAAGATATAAATTCATGGAGAAATAAAACCCGGCTTCCTTTATTTATAACCGCCACATGTGAATTCAGCAGGTTCGATGATATTGAAATGAATATTGTTACCGGAGAAATGACAAATAAAAGCTCTGCAGGGGAGAAAGTCCTTCTGAACAGGAATGGCGGTGGTATTGCTTTAATGTCCACAACAAGGCTTGCTTATTCAGCACCTAATTATTCCCTGAACAGGAATATTTTCGATGCGGCCTTTGACCGCGATTCGGCCGGAAATTTCCCGCGACTGGGCGATATAATCAGGCTTGCTAAAAACAGATCCGGGGGCGGGCAGAATAAAAGGAATTTCCTTTTACTGGGAGACCCGGCATTAAGACTTGCATATCCCCGGCATGGACAGGTTGTTACAGATTCGATAAACAATATTGCTGTAACAGGAAATATTGACACACTTAAGGCGCTTTCTCTTGTTACCATTAAAGGCCATGTTGAGGATACTCAGGGGAACCTCATGACAGATTTTAATGGTGTGATCGCTCCTGTAATTTTTGATAAAGCAGTAAAAATAAGGACTCTGGCAAATGACGGGGGACCAACTATGGAATTTGAGTTGCGCAGAAACATTCTTTTCAATGGCAGGACAACCGGTTTTGGGGGAAGGTTCAAATACACCTTAATGGTACCGCGTGATATAGATTATAACTATGGCAACGGGAAAATAAGCTACTATGCATTTGATGAAACCAGAGAAATGAATGGCAGTTTTACCAATATTGTAATAGGCGGGTTCAACAAAACGACTCTTAGCGATACGTCCGGTCCTGACATCAGACTCTACCTTAACGATACTCTTTTCAGAAGCGGCGGAATTACTGATCCCTATCCAAAACTGCTTGCGATAATTGAAGATGAGGGCGGGATAAACATAGCCGGCACCGGTATAGGGCATGATCTGACAGGCTACCTCGACAATGACCGGAATAACTCTTTTGTACTGAATAATTTTTTTGAAAATGACCTTAACAATTATAAAAGGGGAAGAGTAATTTATGACCTCCCCATGTTGAACAAAGGCAGTCATTCACTGACTCTTAAGGCATGGGATAATTTCAACAACTCCACGGAAAAATCTATTGTTTTCCTTGTTGAAACGGAGGAAGGTTTTATTCTGAAGGACCTTATAAACTACCCTAATCCATTTAAACAGGATACACGGATCAGTGCCGGGCATAACAGACCGGATAACATATTTGAAGTAGTTATCAATATTTTTAATACCGCCGGTAAGCTAATAAAGATCATAAAAACAACTGTTCCGGCAACCGGGTATCAGATACCTCCTGTATTATGGGACGGGAATGACAACGGAGGGAAAAGAGCCGGTAAAGGTATCTATCCTTACATTGTTACAGTAAAGACAGAAACCGGTGAAACTGCAAGAGTTTCAGGGCTAATGATCATTTTATAAACAGGACACAATAACTCCGGTAAAATTCTGTTTTATATTTGCACAATCGTAAAAATATCATAATCATAATGAAGAAAAAGAGTATCGCAATTGCCTTATTTGCGCTTTTAGCTTGCAGTACTGCAAGACTATATTCCCAGGTTGACGAAGGAGAACTTAATGCTATACAGACTGTTGTACCTTTCCTTATAATTGCTCCCGATTCAAGAGCAGGTGCCATGGGCGATGCTGGTGTCGCAACAACACCTGATCTGTACAGTATGCACTGGAATCCAGCAAAGTATGCTTTTATTGACGGAAAAGGTGGCGTCGGAATATCATATTCACCATGGCTGAGAAATCTGGTTCCCGATATCAACATTGCATATCTTACAGGTTACTACAGAATAGACAAGAAACAGGTTGCCAGTGCAAGTCTTCTCTATTCATCTCTTGGCGATGTCCCCTTCACAGATGATTTCGGCAACCTTGAACGTACATTTAAACCGAATGAATTATCGTTTGATCTGGGGTATTCTAGGATCTTTGCAGAAAATTTCTCAGGCGGAATTGCCTTCCGGTTCATCTATTCAAATCTTACCGGAGGATCATATGCAGGAGGTGCGGCAACAAAACCGGGAACCTCATTTGCAGCTGATATTTCAGGATATTACCATAAAGAGATATCTCTTTTCAATAAGGATGCACTGCTTGGTCTGGGAGTCAATTTCTCCAATATAGGATCAAAAATGAGCTATTCCGATGCACAGACATCAGATTTCATCCCGATGAATCTTCGCCTTGGCTCGGCAGGTACTATCAATATCGACGAATTCAATAAGCTGACCCTTACAATAGACCTTAATAAGCTTCTTGTTCCGACACCCCCGGTCTACAACATCGACATGGAGATCATCGACGGGAAAGATCCTAATGTCTCTGTGCCGGTTGCAATATTCCAGTCATTTTATGATGCACCGGGAGGATTTAAGGAGGAGATGCGTGAAATAACCCTGTCTTTCGGAGCAGAATACTGGTATAATGAACAGTTTGCAATAAGAGCCGGTTATTTCCATGAGAATGAAACCAAGGGTAACAGGAAGTATTTTACCACCGGTGCCGGTTTCCGAATGAAAGGTTTCACAATTGACTTTTCGTATCTTATGCCACTGGCCCAGAACCACCCGCTTGCACGAACATTGCGCTTTTCTCTGGCATTTGATATTTATGCCCTTAAAAACGGTACCTCCACTGTAAACTGATGAATATCCGTATCGGGCAGGGTATCGATTTTCACCGCCTTCAAAAAGGTATAGATTTATGGCTTGGAGGGATCAGAATACCTTCAGAACGTGGATGCGTAGCCCATTCCGACGGAGATGTCCTGCTGCATGCAATGTGTGATGCCATGCTTGGAGCCGCCGGACTCAGAGATATCGGATTTCATTTTCCTGATAATGATCCTGAATTCAAGAATATTGACAGCAAGATCCTTCTGAAAAGGAGTTATGAAATGATAAAGGAAAAAGGATTCGGCGTTGTCAATATCGACAGCACCGTCTGTCTCGAAAAACCAAAGATTTCCGGGTATATCCCTGAAATGAGGATAACAATCTCCTCAATCCTGCAAACAGCCCCCGAATACATATCAATTAAAGCAACAACCACAGAAAAGCTTGGCTTCACCGGCAGGGAAGAAGGAGTTGTGGCTATAGCGGTAGTATTACTTTCCAGGAGTTTTTAGTTACACAGACTAAATTTGACCCCAACCCCCTGAAGGGGGCTTTTGTGACTGTTCCTATTTAGCCCCCCTACAGGGGGGATGGGGGGTAAGAATCACATGAAAAATTTTTATAAAGTGTTGAAAAAACCTCATCAATCAGTTTATCATCAGCAATAAAGGGTACGGTAACTTTAAGCTCCGGAGTTCTTTTCATCTCACGTTCCAAAGCTGATAATGCCCCTTCGTTACGGGCCCAGCTCCGCCTGGCAATGCCATTATTGACATCCCAGTGAAGCATCATTCTTAGTTTATTTTCTGTCTCTTTTGTTCCGTCCAGCAGCATTCCGAAACCTCCGTTTATGACCTCCCCCCAGCCTACTCCCCCTCCGTTATGGAGCGATACCCATGTAGCTCCGCGGAATGCGTCACCGATCACATTCTGAACAGCCATGTCGGCTGTGAATTTAGATCCGTCATAGATATTTGATGTTTCCCGGTAGGGTGAATCGGTACCTGAAACATCATGGTGGTCCCTGCCTATCACAACCGGAGCAGTTATCATACCCTGCTCTATTGCAGAATTGAATGCTCCGGCAATGGCTATCCTCCCCTCAGCGTCGGCATAAAGTATCCTTGCCTGTGATCCCACGACAAGACTGTTTTTTCCCGCTTCTCTTATCCAGTGAATATTATCGGCCATCTGCTTCCTTATCTCCTCAGGGGAATCCTTCATTAGTCTTTCCATGGTTTCTGAAGCAATCCTGTCGGTCACCTGAAGATCGGCGGTATCGTTTGAACAACAGACCCATCTGAATGGGCCGAAACCATAGTCAAAATACATGGGCCCCATAATATCCTCAACATAAGACGGATAAATGAATTCCCCGTTTGGTTTCATTATTTCGGCTCCGGCACGGAAAGCTTCAAGAAGGAAGGCATTGCCATAATCAAAGAAATAGGTCCCTCTTAGTGTATGCCTGTTTATAGCTTTGACCTGCCGCCTTAGCGATTCCTTAACATGTTCCTTAAACTTTTCCGGGTCGGCGGAAATCATTTTATTTGACTCATCAAAAGTCAGTCCGGCCGGAAAATAGCCGCCTCCCCATGGATTATGAAGCGATGTCTGATCGGAACCAAGATCAATCATGATATTTTCATCCGCAAACCTTTCCCATACATCAACAATATTGCCATGGTATCCGATTGAAACAACTTCCCTGCCGGCTTTGGCTCTATTTACTCTTTTAAGCAGCTCATCCATATCGGAAATTACCTCATCGACCCAGCCTTGTGCATAACGCGTCTGGACTGCTTTAGGATTTACCTCTGCAATAACAGAAATAACTCCTGCAATTCCGGCAGCCTTAGGCTGTGCCCCCGACATGCCTCCCAGTCCTGAAGAGACAAAAAGTTTTCCTTTAAGGCTTTCGTTGTGTCCTGATAGTTTTCTTGCAGCATTGAGGATCGTTATTGTGGTGCCATGCACAATCCCCTGCGGTCCGATATACATATAAGAACCGGCAGTCATCTGACCATATTGAGAAACACCAAGTGCATTAAATTTCTCCCAGTGATCCTGTGAGGAATAATTTGGTATGACCATCCCGTTTGTCACTACCACCCTCGGAGCGTCTTTATGTGAGGGGAAAAGACCCAGGGGATGACCTGAATAAACTACAAGAGTCTGCTCTTCAGTCATTTCCGCAAGATATTTCATCACAAGCCGATATTGAGCCCAATTCTGAAATACAGCTCCGTTGCCTCCATAAGTTATCAATTCATGGGGGTGCTGAGCTACAGACCTGTCAAGGTTATTCGAGATCATCAGCATTATTGCTGCGGCACTTTTTGTTCTATGGGGGAACTCATCGATATGCCGGGCTCTTATTTCATAGTCAGGCATGAACCTGTACATGTATATTCTTCCATAATCTTCCAGTTCCTGTACAAACTCCTTTGCAAGTATCCCATGAAATTTCCCGGGGAAATACCTGAGTGCATTTTTGATCGCAAGTCTTTTTTCAGATATTGTCAGGATATTCCTGCGTTTGGGGGCGTGGTTCAGGGTATGATCATAGGGTTTTGGATCAGGAAGGGTGTCAGGAATACCCTCTGAGATCATTGTTTTTAAATCGGTCGTGGTCATTTTTATCTTTTATGTATTATAAGTGTAAAATTAGGTAAATAACATAAAAAAACCACCCCGGGGAGGGTGGTATGTCACTATTTCATAAGCCACTTCTACAGATGACTCTCTTTTATGATCTCATCATCAACAAGGATACGACCGCAATATTCACATACTATGATCTTCTTCCTTGACTTAATATCCAGTTGTCGCTGAGGGGGTATCTGGTTAAAGCATCCGCCGCAGGCGTCACGCTGAACAGTTACCACGGCAAGACCATTTCTTGCATTCGAACGGATCCGTTTATACGCTGTTAGCAATCTTTCCTCAATAACTGCCTGAATCTTTTCCGACTTTTTGTGCAATCCCTCTTCTTCCTTCTGAGTATCAGAAATTATCTCCTCCAGCTCCTTTCTTTTATTTTCAAGGTCGGCACTGCGTTCAGCAAGTGCAGTTTCCGATTCGGCAATAACAAGTTTCTTCTCTTCAATCTGAGCGTTAAACTCCTTTATTTTTTTGTTAAACAGTTCGATCTCCAGATTCTGATATTCAATCTCTTTCGAAAGAGAATCAAATTCACGGTTATTCCTTACATTCTTCTGCTGTTCCGCGTATTTTTTTATCAGGGCTTCAGCTTCAGCAATTTCATTATTCTTCTTAAGTACCGATTTATCGAGGACAACCACCTCTTCTCTCAGGTTACCAAGTCTGGTCTCAAGTCCGACAATCTCATCTTCCAGATCCTGTACTTCAAGTGGAAGCTCACCCCTCAGTGTTTTAATCTTATCTATCTCCGAATCAACTAACTGAAGTCCATATAATGCCCTTAATCTTTCCTCTACAGAAATCTCGGTTTCGTGTATTTTAGTTTTTTCCATTTTAAAGATAATTTATCGGATTCGTATTTGTTTTGGAAATACGGACTGCAAATGTAGGGAATTTTTTGATAATTAGATCGAATAAAATCTCAGTTGAGAATTTTTCGCCCTCAAAGTGCCCGATATCAACCAGTAATATTTGATTATCAGCTACAAAGAATGTGTGGTACTTAATATCCCCCGTTATAAAAGCGTCCGCACCTGAAAGGATTGCCTCATTAAGAAGTGATGAGCCGGCTCCGCCGCACAGTGCCACTTTTTTTATTTTTCTGCCAGTAAGTCTTGAATATCTGACGCCCTTTGCTTCAAAAACAGAAGATACAAGTTTAAGAAAGAGATCTTCTTCAATCGCTTCCTCAAGATCTCCCTTACAACCTGATCCAATCTCAATATTGACATTCTCAAGGGAATAAATATCGTAAGCAACCTCCTCATATGGATGCACTGCAAGAAGAGCTCTGACAACTTTATTCTTCAGGTGAGAGTACATGACTGTTTCGAACCTGATTTCATTCTCAAAATTGATTTTCCCTTTCTCGCCCACATACGGATCAGTATCTTCACCGCCTCTGAAACTGCCCTTGCCGGCAACTGAGAATCCGCATTTGTCATAATTGCCAATAACACCTGCACCTGCATCAAAGAGTGCCTCTCTGACGATATCGAGATGGGAATCAGGAATATAGGTTACCAGTTTTAACAACCTGTTCTTAAGCGGGGAGAGAACTTCAATGTTCTGTAAATTAAGCTTCTCGGACATTTTCCTGCTTACACCGGTACTGATCACATCAAGATTGGTGTGAGCGGAATAAACCGCAATATCATTTTTGATTGCTTTTATAAGAACCCTGTCAATAAATGATTTTCCTGTGATTTTTATTATCCCGTTGAAAATCAAAGGATGATGTGTAACAATGAGGTCGCATCCCAATGAAATGGCTTCGTCGAGTACATTCTCGGTTATATCGAGGGAAATCAATGCCGATGAGATTTCCTTTTCCGGCAAACCGACCTGTAGCCCCGAATTATCATAACTTTCCTGAAATGACAAAGGAACAACCGAATCAAGATAAGAACACAGATCGTTTAATTTCATTCTAGATATTGTCCCGGATATCCAGGAGGATTGTCTTTATTTTCTGAAGCGATTCATTAATCTCAAACTTATAGTCTGTTTCATCCCACTTACCGTTAAGCTTCTTTTTCACCCCTGAAAGGGTCATACCCTCCTCCTTAACAAGATGGTGTATGATCTTCAGGTTTTTAACATCGGAGGGTGTAAACATTCTGTTCCCTTTTTTATTCTTCATGGGTTTCAGGACATCAAACTCATTCTCCCAGAAACGGACTGTTGAGATTGGTACATTGAGCATCCTGGATATTTCCCCGATTGAATAATAGAGCTTTTCGACCTTTTTTTCGTAGTAGGGCATTTTATCTGACTATAAGATATTTCAACATGATCAGTTACGGTTATCCCGGGAAAACAGATAATCAATCAAAAGATTGACCGGTTTTTGAAGCTATTTCGATTATCCTCTCGTATTCTTCCGGTGTCAGGTCATTGAAATAGTAGTTTACAGGATCAACATATGCTCCGTTCAATTTGATCTCGTAATGCAAATGAGGTGCAACGGACATGCCTGTATTTCCGATATACCCAATCACGTCACCTCTCTGTACTTTACGTCCGGCTTTGACATTGAAATTATCCAGGTGGGCATATGTTGAAGTATAGCCAAAACCGTGATCAATAGTAATATGTTTCCCCAGCCCTCTTTGTGATGATATTACAGCAACGACAATACCATTGCCTGTAGCATAGACCTCTGTTCCTGTGGGAGCCGTAAAATCCATACCGGAATGAAACTTTGAGATCTTATAGTATGGATGAATTCTAAGACCGAATCCCGAAGCTGTTCTTGTCAGATCCCTGTTCGACATTGGCTGAATTGCAGGAATTGACCTGAGCATCTCTTCTTTTTCGTTTGCAAGAACAATAAGGTCATCAAATGATTTTGACTGCACATATATTCTTTTCTTTATCTTGTCAAGTTTACCTGCTGTTTCAATTACAATACTTGAATTGTTATATCCTTCCATCTCTTTATATCTGCTTACTCCTCCGACTCCCCCGTTACGAAGGGTTGAAGGAACAGGTTCCGCTTCAAAGATGGTCCTGTAAAGATTATCATCAGTCTCCTGAAGGTGCTCGATCACCTTTTCCAGGTTTGACATCTCCTTGTGCATTAATTCATATTGAAGAGTCATCTGGGCGATTTCACGCTTGAGGGCTTTTTCTTTAGGTGAGTCTATGAAAAATGCAAAGATCAAACCATAAATAACGGCTATAATGACAGAACCCACAATATATGCAAGCAACCTCAATAATACGGCTCCGATACTGAGACGGACCTTATCGAAACTCAGTGATTCCGGATTATACTTATATTGCGTTTTTGCCATATCGGTGCAAAGATAAATAATTCACCCTGAAATATGAAACACTCCGAAACATGTAAAAGTATTTTATTTCCTGATCTTTTTACTGTAAATCAAATTACCTGAATTTCGACTGGGATGTCAGAGTCTGGATCATCTCAAAATACTCATCTTCAGTCAGGTCATCATTAAAAAAATAGAGGGGATTTTTATGCTTTCCGTAAAGGTCGATCTGATAGTGGAGGTGGGGGCCGGAGGAGGTCCCGGTGCTGCCGGTAAGAGCGATATGGTCACCACGTTTTACATTCATTCCCACCGATACCCTTATATTGCTGAGATGGCCATAGGTTGACTGGTAGCCATATCCATGATCAATGACTATGCAGTTACCAAAGCCTCCGTTCCATCCGGCTTCAATAACCCTGCCTGAACCGGTTGCATATACTTCAGTTCCGTATGGAGTACTGAAATCCTGTCCATGATGCCATTGGGGGGTACCCAGAACAGGGTGCACTTCTCTGTATTTCATGCCGTCTCCACGCCTATAGATAACATTAACCGGACATATCATCGGAAGATACTCCATCTCCCGTTCCCATTCTTCAGTCTGCTCCGTAATAGATTTGAATGATTCATACTGAACGGTGGATCTGTTCCTTATATCCTGGATCCTTTCCCTGAAGGAAACCATCAGATCAGTATTGTCATAACCGGCCAGATCTTCAAACCTGTTAACGCCCCCATAACCGGCTTTTCTGTAAGATTCCGGAATTGTATCCATATCCAGAACGGGTCTGTACCGGCTGTCGTCAGAGAGCTTAAGGCCCTTAAGAATCTCTTCCGAGTTATCAACCTGTCTTTCTAAAAGGGTATATTGAAGTTTCAGATCCTCAATTTCCTGACTCAGTACTTTCTCTTTTGGAGAACCGAAGATATTTTTAAAAATGATACCGTACAGAACTGCTATCGCTATCGAGAGTGTAAGCCACAGAAATATTCGCATGAATTTATCTTTCCACGCCAGTTTTACCTGTTTGTACTGCAGATCAGTTATGTCAAGAAAATATTTGTGGTCAGGCATCCGTGACTTTCAGTTTTTCTGTTTTTTTTTATGTTAAGCGCAAATCTAAAACAATTAAATTAATTTTACAAACTATTATTTGAGTTACTTATTGTGTAGTAATATGTTATTTACATTAAAAGCGCATGAGCTCAGGCAGCTGTTTTTTGATTATTTCCATTCGAAAGACCATTTAATAGTGCCTTCTGCTTCCATGGTGATCAGGAATGATCCAACCCTTATGTTCACCAATGCAGGGATGAACCAGTTCAAGGATATATTTCTCGGGAACCAGGTGCCTGCAGGCAGGAGAATTGCAAATTCACAGAAATGTCTGAGGGTATCAGGGAAACATAATGACCTCGAAGAGGTTGGCCGGGATACCTACCATCATACAATGTTTGAGATGCTCGGGAACTGGTCGTTCGGAGATTATTTTAAAAAAGAGGCTATTGAATGGGCATGGGAGTTCCTTGTTAAAAAACTTGGAATACCAGAGGACCGGATCTATACAACAATTTTTGAAGGAAGCAGGGAAGAAAAAGTACCGCGTGATGATGAAGCCTTCGGCTACTGGGAAGGATGCTTCACAAATCCTGAAGGCCGAATACTCGAAGGATCAAAAAAAGATAATTTCTGGGAGATGGGAGAAACAGGACCGTGCGGCCCATGTTCCGAAATTCATGTTGACATCAGGGATGACGCGGAACGTCAGAAAATTCCGGGACAATCTCTGATAAACAAAGGCGATCCGCATGTGATAGAGATATGGAATCTCGTTTTCATTCAGTATAACCGGCGGCTGGATGGCACACTTGAACAGCTTCCTGCTAAACATGTTGATACGGGAATGGGCTTTGAGAGACTTTGTATGATTGTGCAGGGTAAAAAATCCAATTATGATACTGATATTTTTCAATCGTTAATTGCCAGGATATCTTCAGTCACCGGCAAAGAATATGGAGTTAATGAACAATGGGATATTGCATTAAGGGTTGTTGCTGACCATCTCAGGGCTGTTGCCTTTTCAATTGCCGACGGTCAGCTCCCTTCAAACAACAAGGCAGGGTATGTCATAAGAAGGATCCTTCGCCGGGCTGTAAGATATGGATATAACAACCTGGGGGTCGAAGAACCGTTTATGTACCGGCTTGTTCCCGTCCTTGCTGAAACTATGGGCGGTACATATCCTGAATTGAAATCAGGCACAGATCATATCTCAAAGATCATTTTTGAAGAAGAGACAGCTTTTCTTAAGACCCTTGGGAAAGGTTTAAAGATGATTGATAAGATGGTTGACGATCTCAGGAAAGAGAACAAAAACATTCTGCCCGGGAAAATCGCTTTTGAACTCTACGACACATATGGCTTCCCGGTTGACCTTACTCAACTGATCCTCAAGGAAAATGATATGCACCTCGACATTACCGGATTTGAAAAAGAGATGAAGAACCAGAAGGAACGATCGCGTGAGGATGCTTCCACAGAGGCCGGTGACTGGATTGTCGTAAGAGACATTGAAGGGACCGGATTTACCGGTTATGAAAAAACTGAGGATGAAATACTGATTAGCAAATACCGTAAAATAAAGGTGAAAAGTAAAGAGAATTATCAGCTTGTGTTCAACAAGACTCCCTTTTATGCCGAGTCGGGCGGACAGACAGGCGATACCGGGTATCTGACCTCAGGTAAGGAGAAGGTCATGATCCTTGATACAATCAGAGAGAATAATATGATCATCCATATAGCCGGTAAAATGGTTTCCGATCCCATGAGCACATTCCTGGCCACAGTTGACCTTGAGAAACGACAAATGACAGCAAATAATCATTCAGCAACACACCTGATCCATTTTGCATTAAGGTCTGTACTGGGCAAGCACGTTGAACAGAAAGGATCGCTGGTCACACCTGACAGGCTCAGGTTTGATTTCAGCCATTTCAGCAAGGTGACCCTTGAAGAGCTGCATGATGTTGAAAAGTTGGCTAACAGGATGGTCAGGGAGAGCAGCAATATTAAAGTTACTGATGGCATCCCGATGAAGCAGGCTCTGGCAATGGGAGCCATGGCCCTCTTTGGGGAAAAATACGGTGAGACGGTAAGAGTGGTTGAATTTGGCCAGTCAGTTGAGCTGTGCGGAGGAACCCATGTTAATAACACTGGCAGCATCGGGATCATAAAAATTATCTCAGAAGGGGCAATTGCCGCCGGAGTAAGAAGGATCGAAGCAGTGACTGCTTTAAAAGCTGAAGAATACATAAATATGAGATTATCTGCCGTTGATGAAATTGCTTCAATACTGAAGACAACCGGTAATCTAAAAGAGAGTGTGGAAAAACTGATCTCAGAAAACTCCTCACTCAGAAAGAGTGTTGAGAAATACCAGGCACAGTCGGCTCTGTCTGTCATTAAGAGCCTTGAAGAGAAGGCAGTTATGATAAATAATATTCGGTTTGTATCAGGGCAGATAAAGGCTGATTCACCCGATGTTTTGAAGAGCATTGCCTTTGAAGTCCGGAAGACTTCCGGTAACACAGTTCTCGTCATTGGCTCGGAGATTGCAGGAAAAGCAAATATTGTTGTGATGGTAAGTGACACTCTTGTTAAGGAGAGGAACCTGAATGCAGCCGGTATCATTAAGGAGATATCAGGAGAGATAGACGGAGGAGGCGGCGGGCAGCCGTTCCTCGCTACTGCCGGCGGAAAAAATCCTGCAGGTATTGTGGCAGCTATAATAAAAGCCGAAGAATCCATCAGGAAATTTCATTAGTGAAATGAATTAGGCAGCGAAGGATGGTTCTTCAATCTTAATTCTTCTTAACCACTGTGTTACACTGAGTTTTCGCGGAGTTACACGGTTTTGCCACTACTCACCCACTCACCCCTTCTTGTTGCCGTTCAGGCTTTACCATCTGCAGCTTTCTTCGTCCCCCGTCGCGTAACGAAAGAGGAAAAAAAGGCGAGTTCTGCCCTCAGTAAATGTTTATTTGACAAACCTTATTATTTTTTGAAGGAATCTGATTTTAATGTTAATTTTGAGGAATAATGAAGTTATGAATAAGGTAATTACAGACAGGATCAAATTTCTGAGGGAGCTTTGCGAGCGATATGATGTGAAAGAGATGTATCTCTTTGGTTCAGCATGTTCTGACAGGTTCACTAAAAACAGCGACATTGATATCCTGATCTCATTTAAAGATATCCCGATAGAAAAATATACTGATAACTACTTCGAACTTCATTACGAGCTGGAAGAACTGTTTAACAGGAAGATAGATCTGATAACTGAAAATTCACTTTCAAATCCTTTCTTTATTGAAAGCATTGAAGGAACAAAGCAATTGCTATATGCAGCTTGAAGCCAGAAAATATTTGTACGACATTAAACAATCTATTGATTCGATATTAGATCCAATACCTTGAACTCTGAACTCTGAACCATGAACTTCTGACTTCGCTGTTCGAGAGTTCGGTGCACTATTATTAGTAAAGCTCTGGGGAGGAACAATCAATATCATGACAATGATCGGTCTGATAGTGATGTCGGGGGTTTTTATCAATAACTCAATTCTAAAGGTTGATACTATAAACAATCTCCGGGCAGAGGGGAAGG
>DATKXL010000024.1:0-2091 GCA_035529055.1 Bacteroidales bacterium | reverse complement strand
GAAAGTCCATTTACATACATTTCGTCAGTTAATAATCCTTCCGGCTCAATAAAAATATGCTGAGATGAACGATCAGGAAATTGCACAATTTTCACTTCAATGGAAGGGCAGTATCTGGGTCCTGTCCCTTTAATGACACCAGAGTATAGTGGAGCCCGATAGAGATTATCTTTAATAATTTGATGGGTTTTTTCGTTGGTATGGGTCAGCCAGCAGGGAATATTCTTATGAAGGCCATCAGTTTTTTCAAAGGAAAATGATAAAGACTCATTGTCCCCTTTTTGCTCGGTTAATTGAGAAAAATCAATGCTTTTACGATCGATTCTACAAGGTGTTCCGGTTTTAAAACGGATGAGTTCCAGGCCTATTTTTTTTAGATAATTTGATAATTCAGTGGAGGCTCTCATGCCACTGGGTCCACCCGCATATTGGACATCACCAACAATAATTTTCCCATTAAGAAAAGTACCGGTTGCCAAAATGACTGCTTTGGTTGAAAAGACCAAACCGGTTTGAATTTTTATTCCTTCAATAACACCATCTCATATGATTAGTTCATCTACCATGGCTTCTTTAATATCAAGGTTAGGTTGATTTTGGATACTTTTCAACATTTCTTTCTGATACAATGCTTTATCAGATTGAACTCTGATAGAGCGAACGGATAGTCCCTTGCTTGTATTTAGTTGGCGTGCTTGAATGGCGCTTCGATCGGCAATTTTACCCATTTGCCCTCCCAATGCATCGATTTCCCTTACTAAATGACTTTTGGCAGGACCTCCAACCGAGGGATTACAGGGCATAAAAGCAATATTATCCAAATCAAGCGTAATCATAAGTGTCTTACAATTGAGGCGGGCAGAAGCAAAGGCTGCTTCACATCCGGCATGTCCCGCACCAATAACAATCACATCATATTTATTCTCTATTTCACTCATAAAAAAATCCTTTATTTTAGTTTAATGCTAAATAAATTATTCTAAAAATATATCGCTATATATAATATCATTTATATATAGAATATCAAGTTAGAAGTAAAATTATATAAAGAACTGGAATGAAGTCTTTAGAGATCAATCCCAATATTTTTTACTTTTTAACCAGTTCCACACGGCGATTCTGAGCTTTACCGGTAGCAGTGGCATTGGAGGCAACCGGCATGGACTCACCAAAACCTTCTACAGATAGTCGAGAGGAAGAAATACCGGCAGCTACAAGATACGATTTCACTGATTCCGCACGTTGCTGGGAAAGAACCTGATTGTGCTCGGTAGTTCCGTCTGAGTCAGTGTGTCCTTCAATCATCAACTGCATGGTTGGTTCAGAATCGAGCATGGCGACAATCTTATCCAGAGTCGGCGTAGATTCACCTCGAATGACAGCTGAATCATAATCAAAGTTAATTCCATAAAGTCTTACCCTTCCGAATTCTGAAAGATCCTTCACCATTTGCTCCTGCACCCCGCCTGCCCAATGAGGACAGCCGCCAACTTCCTGAGACTTCTTCACGCCATTCCATTCTCCTGCTGCACTCTCCTGACCCTCGTACCACCAAAGACCAAAAAACTTTTCTCCATCGGAGGTGAAAACCATGACAGCCGGACCTTTTCCGTCCCTCTCTTGCCAGGTAAATTTCATAATCCGGCCTTCAATACCCCCGTTTAATACGCCTTCATCCCATTCATAACATCCGGTCACTGATGTTCCCTGCTGTCTTAGATGAAAATCATTATAGTTCGTTTCATAAGTCCCGGAAACATCAGGTAAAGGCGTCCTGGTCAATTGCTCTCCGAAGGCACGAAAATCCATAAGCTCTGTATACTCAGACGAACCCTGATTATTTTGGATGGTCAGTCGAAGCCATTTTCCGGATTTATCAACGGTTACTGGAAAGCTCTGATTGTCCTCCTGGTCAACCAGAGATACCCTGGCGATCTCCGTAAACCCTTTTGTGGGACCCTCATCTGAAAGTTCTACCATAATATCCTTTACCCCGCTCCCACTTGTGTCTACATTTCCCGTATCAAACTCCAGGCGGTTGAGTACCGTCTCCTCAGCAAGTTCAATAACAAACACATTATTTAAAATTTG
>DATKXL010000023.1:0-3309 GCA_035529055.1 Bacteroidales bacterium | reverse complement strand
CGGGGTGAGAAGATTGCTCGTCCCGCCTGCGCGGGATTCGCGGACTTCCAGGGAGTGACTTAAAAGAAAAAGCCTGTCATTCGCTAGGCTCATTCTTGGTCTTTTTTGTTTGCCTCAAACCTCAGGCAAGCCCGGGTTTGTTTCAAACAAAAAAACCCGGCACTTGCGTGCCAGGCTTTTTGTTTTGTCGGGGTGAGAAGACTCGAACTTCCGGCCCCTACGTCCCGAACGTAGTACGCTACCAACTGCGCCACACCCCGATATAAATTCAGCGCTACCAACGGAGTTTACCACGCTCTGCGTGGCCACACCCCGGTAGATTGTTCCGGCAACAAAAATAATAATATTTTAGAAGGAATAATTATTCCTCATCAATTGTTGATCAGATATTAACCCTACTTTTACTTTTTGTCTTATTTTTCTTAACCTTTACGTTATAAATGTATCCCAAAGAATGACCAACAATAACCGTATTTCGTCAATCGATATCATGAGGGGACTTACCCTGTTGCTGATGCTGTTTGTAAATGACCTGAATATGAAAACAGCCCCGGCATGGCTCGGCCATATGCCAGCAGATTTCGATGGTATGGGCCTGGCCGATTGGGTGTTCCCGGGATTCCTCTTTATGGTGGGAATGGCAATTCCATTTTCATTCTCAAAAAGGATTTCGCAGGGACTTACTCTGGCAGAAAACAGCAGACATATTATAATAAGAACAATCAGCCTGATAATTATTGGTGTGCTTATGCTCAACACGGGAAGGGTCAATCCGGAACTGACAGGCCTGGGCAAGAATCTCTGGGCTCTGCTCATGTATATCGGTGTTTTTCTTGTATGGAACAATTATAGCGATAAGGATACAAGGTTCTTTACTGTTAACGGACTCAGACTGGCAGGTATCATGACCCTTGTCTTTCTTGTCTTTAAGTTCAGATCAGGTCAGCCTGAGAATGAAGGATCATTAATTACCGGATGGTGGGGTATCCTGGGACTTATAGGCTGGGGTTACCTGGTTGCAGCATTTGCTTATCTTTTATTCCGTGATTCATTACCAAAGATCATTACTGTAACAACCTTCTTTCTGATCCTGAATATAATATCAGGATTGAAACTCCTTGAATTTCTGAGTCCTGTAAAACCTGTTCTTGGAGTAATCATTGATGGGAATGTTCCTTTAATTGTCCTGACGGGCACACTTGCCGGACTAATTATCAATAAATCAGCTAAGCACGGACATAAAATGGTTATTCAGAATTTATTAGTAGCTGGCACAATATATCTTATTGCAGGATTTATACTCCGCAACTGGTTTATTTTATCCAAGATTCAGGCAACACCAAGCTGGGGAATGGTCTGTAGCGGGATCAGCTTCTATGTGTTTGCTCTGATTTACGTTGTCACCGATGTACTTAAGAAAAAATCATGGGCATCATTTTTCAGACCCGCAGGCGAGAATTCCCTTACCACTTACCTTGCACCCGATATTGTGTATCACGTGATATGGATGACCGGTGTACCGGTACTGATTTACAAACAATCACCGGAACCCTGGATCGTTGTTGCCGGATCTATCCTATGGGCTGTACTTATGATATGGCTGACAGCTCTCCTGAAGCGTTTTAATATCAGTTTAAAATTATAAGATCTCCAGGTCGATTATTTTCTGAAACACCAACTCAGGAGTCAGCCATTTCATACATGCAAAATTTTTTCTCCTGCACTCTCCCTTACCGTAAATTCTATACGGACTGCAGGTTAGTTCTTCAACCGGTATCCTGACAGCTCATTATTAGTCATCAACAATAAACTTCAGTAATTCCACAAATTTTATTTGTCTAATCTATATATTTGGGGGAAATAATTCACTTTGCTCCAGAGTATGTAAACCCAAATGATTATCCACCTTCACTTCCATTCAAGGACTACTGGTATTACAAAAAGCATTGAAAATATTATTCCACTTCTCAATAAATTTTCAATCGCAATGGTATTTGGCTATGGTATAAAAGCCCGGAAAATCAAATTATTACCTTTACTTAGATTGGTATTTAAAGGAGATAATCTTGTCATTCATGCTCACCGGAATAACGAAATCATATTTGCTTTGTTCCTTAGATTTTTTGGAGGAAAATTCAAATTGGTATTTACAAGGCACGCTGAGAGCAAACCATCAGGCTTTACAAACTATTTGATGGGAAAAGCTGATCATTTGGTAAGCTTAAATTCTGAAATGTCAAAAAAATTACCCTTTCAAAATACCGTTGTAAAGCATGGGGTAAACACAACAGTTTTCCAAATTCTCGGGGGGGAAAAACTCACCAATATTCCTCAGGAGAATCTTATCAGTGTAATTGGGCGAATTCGACCAGCCAAAGGACAGCTGGTAGTATTGAAAGCTTTGGTCCCCCTTCTCCGGAATAATCTCAACTGGGGATTAGTCATGATAGGGAAAATTGACAAAAAGAAATATGCCGGGGAAATATTGTCTGTCGCTTCGGAGAATAAAATTTCCAGTCAGGTTCACATCATGCCGGAAAGTAATGAAATTGTGAATTATTACCATGCAAGTAAAGTTGTTGTTATTGCCTCAAGATCAGAGGGCTTTTCATTAGTGTGCCTGGAAAGTATGGCATGCGGTTTGATCACTGTTGCCACGGATAATGTAGGAATACATTCAGAGGTAATTACCCATGGAGCAGATGGATTCTTATTTCCAAAAAATGACTCAGATTCATTAAGAGATATCCTTTCAAAAGTGATAGAAAATAAAATATACTTAAATCCAACAGTTGTAAGGCAATCTATATTAGATAATTGGAGTATAGACAAATCAGTTTTTGAATTGTTGAAAGTATATCAAATCAGTACAATTCCATGAAAAGTAAAAGAACATTTAATTGGGTATGAATTTTTTCAAAAAAATAATAGATTTTCTCCGGGATACCTTATCGCCAGATTCAGAAAAATTCATCAGATTATCCTGGGATGCGCACAGGGATAATTTTGGGGATATTTTAAATCCAATAATTGCAGAAGCATTTAGCTCAAAACCTATAAAGCGGGTCTCTTCCGGAAAACCTGGAAGGATTGACCACTTTTTTGCTATTGGCTCAATCCTTCAAAAATGTACCAGGTACACCACTGTTTGGGGAACTGGTTTTATTTCAGAAAACGTAAAATGTAAGCAAGCCCCAAAAAAAATTTATGCGGTAAGAGGACCTTTGACAAAAGCAAGATTGCTGGCTCAGGGGATTGAATGCCCTGAAGTTTATGGTGATCCTGCATTACTTTTACCCAAAATTTATA
>DATKXL010000022.1:0-3796 GCA_035529055.1 Bacteroidales bacterium | reverse complement strand
TTCGCAATACTGGTACCTTGCTCCAATGTTAAAAATGATGGCAAATGTAGCTCCAAGAAAACTTGCTCTTGTGACCATGCAGATTTTTGGGACAGGTGATCCAGAGGCTGCTATGAAAGAGTTGAGCAAAGCTGACATCGATGGCTTGCGTAATTTCTATCTTAGATGGGGAAGAACTTGGAACAAAGCAGCTTACAATGATCTGGAGCAACGCACAGAAGATTTTGTATTGGACTCGATTAAAGCATCAACTCTGATCGTACACAGCCGTGCTGATGGATCTGTCCCATTTGCATCAGCAGAGTATGCTCACTCTCATATTGCCGAATCTATACTGTGGGAAGCGCCCACATGGAATCACATGACACTTGGTCACGGAGCTGAAAAAGTCGACAGTATGGTGGTTGAGTTTCTGAAAAAATGAGAGATACTCGTAAAACTAAAATTAAAGAATCTTGATTTATTTTGATTTTTAGATACTATTGAACTGTAAAAATAGATCAAAGCGGCAGCTAACACGGACAATATGGGTAAGTTGTTTGTCACACTTTTTGCTTTTGCTCCTGCAATAAAGACAAATTTGTAATGGTTGTTGTACCCGGACACGCTCACCTGCCCGCAATTAATTTCCTGCACCGTGACATTTTTCTGGCTCCGAGACAGATTGTACCCCCGAGTACTCAATGATTTTCTACCGCCAAAACAAGTTACACTTTTATTGTGAAAGTTCCCATATTTATGCTGTTTGATGACTATCATAGTAATTTAATATATGGCGCTATAATTATTTAGCACTTTCTTTATTTGTTGTTTCGAATGGCTTATCAGGGGCCATTCAAGATATTTTTTGGAGTTTTAACAAATATTTTGTTATTTTATATCGCCATAATATAAATTACATATATGAAAAAGAAAGCAAGTACTATTTCAATCAACGGCAGCATTAACATGTCAATTAAACCAACAGATACAGTGGCATGGAAACTATTAATGCTGTATGAAGCAGCTTCAACCAACACTAATAAAATTGGAAGCATTGCAAAGAAATATGGTTATACACGTGAGCATTTTTACGTCATAAAGAAGAAATTTGATGAGAGTGGAAGTGAAGGATTACGTGATAAACCTAAGGGGCCAAAGAGAAATTATAAGAGGACAAAAGAGTTAGAAAAGCAAATCATAAGGCACAGGTTCCTGGATCCTGAGGCAAGTAGCGAGGTTATTACACAAAAGTTGCAACAAGCAGGCCACAATATAAGTCAAAGGAGTGTAGAACGAACCATCAATGTCTACGGACTTCAAAAAAAGGGCTACATAAAGCAGATCCGCAAAACGAGGAAATTGAAATAAGCATCTATGAAACGAAGCGTAATAATGCAAGGGTAAAAACCACAGCGCAGGATAATGAGCGGGAGTTCAGACAGGTGTTATCACAAAAAGTGTCCGGGACCTCGGTGGGTATGTGGCTTCTTGTACCAGAATTATTAAGATTAGGGGCATGGGACATAATAAAAGCATGGACTGGCAAAACAGATATCGATCTGGATCCAAGAATAGCACTACAGGTTGTAAACGAGACGGCACTATGTGTAAACCGGATCAGGAGAAAGAGTTCATTAGGCCATCAGGGTTTTCAACTGGCCAATGGCATGGGCAGATTAGTAACAGATGAGCAAGTACATACTTTGCTGAATAACCATACTACCTGTCAAGCACAACAAATGCTTGTAAACCTTGGAATTCAACGACAATTATCCGGACACTACCTGGGCGATGTTATTGCTGTTGATCCACACAGGATAATAAGCAGTTCAAAAAGAATAATGGCAAAGAAGCGTAAGCGGGCTGATTCCCCTTCTCAAAAAATGCTCCAGACTTTTTTCAGTGTTTGCACCCAGACAGGACAACCTATAATGGCAACTATCTCGTCAACAGGACTACCCACTACAAAATCAACTGCAAGCCTAATTGATTCCACAGGAGAAATAATAAAAAAAGATACGCTTCTTGTCGCAGATAAGGAACACTTTACAAGAGAGTTATTAGATATGTCCAGAAAACATAAACACTTTGATTTCTTAATTCCTGTTATTAATACATCCAAGGTTAAGAATAAAATCCATGGTCTTGCCTATAAACCCAAATGGGCTGGTTTTGCGATAGCTGAAACCGATTTCTGTTTCGCACATGACACAACAAAATATCGGCTTATTGCAGAAAGAACAGGAGAAACTGCAGATAACTACTCCTACAATGCTTTTATTACCACATCAAAACAGGATGCCATACAATTAATCTGTAATAACTACGATAAACGGTGGTCAATAGAAGAGTTCTTTAGGTTTGAGAATGATATGGGAATGAACAGGGCTTCTACTCTTAACCTTAATGTTAGATATGGTAAACTGGCATTGGCTATGATAGCTCAGGCAGCAACATATCAATTAAGAAATAGATTAAAAGAAGATTATCGAAGATGGGATGCAAGGCATTTATCTAATGAAGTACTGGCATGGGCAGATGGAGATATAAGGGCTAAGGGTGATACAATAATAATAACATTTTACGGGAAACCGACATACTTGAATACCCAGGATTTCATCAATTTGCCCAGCAAGTTAACTACGGAAGGTATAAATCCTAAAATCCCCTGGCTTTATGACTATAAACTTGATTTTAGATTTAAATAATTGTAATTTAATCTCCCCTTGAAAAATGCTTGATTTATCGGGACTCCATTAGGAATGACACTGCCCTTTACTCCAAGATTCGCCCTGTCATTCCGAGCAACGCAAGGAATCTCATACTTTCATACCTTCTACACGTAGTATTCCATAATTCTGCCTGAGATGAGAAGAAGGGTGATCTCGGCAAGCTTAGCCTGATACTTTACCGATAACAAACTCTCCCTGGACTCAAGCAGGCTCAGCTGTACCTCACGAAGGTCTATGCCTGACAGATTCCCAAGCCTGTACCGTTCAAGTGCGATTGACAGGTTTTCAGTTGCTGTGCTCAGATTCTGCTCTTCGAGGGTTACCAGCCTCAGGTAACTGCTGTAGGCGTTGTATATCGTGATGAGATCAGCCTTAACGCCCTGTTCAACCTCCATATATCTAAGCTCTTTATTCATCACCTCGATGGATGAATTGCGCAGGTTCCTCTGCTGATTGAACCCGTCGAATATATTTAAACCCAGCGTCAGTCCATAATTAATGCCACTGGTAATCTGGTTTTTTGTTGTACTGCCCGAATAGGTGTTATAGTAGTAGCTGTAACCTGAAGATAAATTGAGATAAGGGTAAGAACGCGATGCTATAAGCTTACGGTCATATTCCGAAATTGTCTTATTTGCTCCTGCGATCAGAAGACTTGTATTATTTGCAAGTGTCTCATCCAGAAGCTTTTCAAATAAGAAATCAGGGATGATACTGATTGATGTATCCATTGTAACAAACGAGCGGTCAAGATCTTCAACAGCCATGAGTTCATTCAGCCGGATCTCAGTTTCCCTTACAGTTTCAAGCTGGCGCGAAAGTCTTGAACTGTCTGCATTCAGGTAAACCCGTGATTGCAATACATTGAGCTTGGAGCTCGATCCCAGGAGATAGCGCTCTTCATCGATCCTGAGACGCTCCTTTGACAGGGTAACAGCATATTTCAGGTTATTAAGGAGCTGAACCTGCTGAATATAATTATAATATGCTGATACTATATTTGATACAAGGTTTTCAATGGCCATCTGGGTGTTCAGTTCCCCTACCTGTTTCAGCTCGTTAAGCTTTTTATAGGTAGTCTG
>DATKXL010000021.1:0-3460 GCA_035529055.1 Bacteroidales bacterium | reverse complement strand
CAAAAGGCAATGTTTCTAAAAGCGGTTCTCATAAAATAATTTACCAAGTTGCAAAAGTAAACATTTTAAAAAAAGATCGTAGAACAATACTTACTTTATTCACAGAAAGGGTATTTGTCTATCTTTGCAGTTAAACATTTTATTTATGATTGCAGGAAATGATGAAAAGCTGATTCTGATTACAAATGATGATGGAATATATGCTGCCGGATTGCGTACTCTGCTTGAGGTGATGGAGGAGTTAGGCAAAGTTGTTCTGATCTCGACCAGTGAGAGTATGTCGGGGATGTCACAGGCGCTGACTGTAAAAACACCTCTTCGTGTTAAACTTCTTGAAGAGAACGACAAACACAGGATCTACAAATGCAACGGAACACCGACGGACAGTATCAAATTGGCAGTCAATCAGTTACTTGAACGCCGGCCGGACTGGGTTGTTTCAGGTATAAACCATGGAGCAAATGCTTCGGTAAGCGTGCTCTATTCCGGAACCATGGCTGCCGCTATAGAAGGCTGTCTTTATGGAATTAATTCGGTAGGATTTTCACTTAATGATTTCTCGCGGACGGCCGAATTTTCAGTCTGCAGGAAATATATCCGTATAATTATGGAAAAACTCTCCTCAGATCCTCTTCCTCAGGGAATTTGCCTGAATGTTAATATCCCTTCAATCCCGGATAGTGAAATAAAGGGTATAATGATTTGCCGGCAGGCAAAGGGTAACTGGAAAGAGGAGTTTGAAAAGAGAAAGGATCCTATGGGCAAAACCTATTACTGGCTCACCGGTCTGTTCCAGAACCATGAGCCGGAAGCCTGTGACACTGATGAATGGGCACTGGCCAATAATTTTGTTTCAGTGGTACCGGTCTCTGTAGATATGACCGCACACTGTTATATCGGTGCATTAAAAGAAAAGTTTACAACATGACCCGGGCTGAGAAATATGACAAACGACTAACCGGTATTATTACCGGCTTTTTGTTTCCTTTTTTGACGGGTATCACAATCTATATCTTTACATCAGGAGGAAAGAGCCTTACGGCTTATCTGGACAGAATTGCTGATACAGGAATAATTACTCACGCTATTTCACTGTGCGTCGTTCCGAATATTGTTCTTTTTCTGCTTTTTAACCGTCTGGATATGCTTCAGGCCTCACGGGGTGTACTGGGAATAACACTCATCTGGGCAGTAATCGTTTTCGGAGTAAAATTCTTGAGATGAAGTATTTCATAATAGCAGGAGAGCAGTCCGGCGACCTTCATGGCTCAAATCTTGTAAAAGAACTTATTATGGCTGATTCCCGGGCAGAAATTTCCTGCTGGGGTGGAGACCTGATGCAGTCAGCAGGAGCCACCCTCCTGATGCACTACCGGAAAACTGCATTTATGGGCTTCCTGGTAATCTTAAAAAATCTCAGAACTATTACCAAAAATCTAACACTCTGCAAACAACATATTTCAGATTTTAATCCGGATGTGGTAATCCTTATTGATTATCCGGCTTTTAACCTGAGGATAGCAGAGTTTGCAAAAGTAAGAGGCTTCAGGGTGTTCTATTACATCTCTCCAAAACTCTGGGCATGGAAAGAGAGCAGAGTTGAAAAAATCAGGAAGTATGTAGATAGGATGTATATCATATTCCCTTTTGAGGTTGAGTTTTATAAAAAGCATAATATCTCTGTTGATTATCATGGAAACCCCCTGGTTGATGAGATAGAGAGGAGAATTTCACTTTTTCCTGGCAAGTCTGAAATGGTCACATCACTGGGACTTGATGACCGACCTGTGATAGCAATTCTGGCAGGAAGCCGCAGGCACGAGGTAGAACAGATCCTTCCTGAAATGCTGAAAGTCCCAGGTCATTTTCCTGAATACCAGTTTGTTCTTGCCGGTGTGGCAGGGCTGCCCGACGAGCTCTATAATAAAATTATTGGTAAGATAGATGTTAAGCTTATCAAGGAAAGGACATACGAAATATTATTTGTTTCAGAAGCGGCACTTGTCACTTCCGGAACTGCAACTCTTGAAGCCGCATTAATCAATATCCCACAGGTTGTATGTTTTAGGGCAGATTTCTTTTCAATTCTTATTGCCTGGTTTGTGATCAGGGTGAAATATATATCTCTGGTTAACCTGATCCTGGGCAGGGAGGCTGTAAAAGAGCTGATCCAATATTCCCTTACCGAAAAAAAATTACTGTCAAATCTGAAAGCAATCTTGCCGGGAGGACTAAGCAGGGAAAAGATTTTGTCGGACTATAAAATCCTGAAGAAACAGCTTGGAACGTCAGGAGCTTCGCAGAGGATCGCGGAGGATATGGTGAGGAAGTTGGAAGAGGAGAGTGGGAGAAGGGGAGAAATAATAAACGATAATGTATAGAAAGCTGATTATTTTTCAGATTCTGGTTTTATTTATTCCTGTTTTTTTAAACGGGCAGGTGAAGGTAAGGCTTTTTGCGAATCAAATACCTGAATCAGCAGTTTTTACGGTTACTCAGGGCAGGTATATCATTGATGCCTATAATAATGTATCTTTAGTTGTATCAGGAGGTGAACCGGTAATCTTGTCCAGGGTTAACGGGAAAGTAGCAGTAAAACCAGGGAATTCAGATGGATTTATATGTGATTCTGTAATAATAAAGGGATCATCAGGAGGAGATGTTTTTTCTCTTCGCAGGGTTGGTAGTACTTCTGTAAAACAATTATATGCCGGTGATCTGCAGTGCATTCCCGATCTGGGGACTTTATTATTCATAAACATATGTGATAACGAAAATTATATTGCAGGAGTAGTGAAGGCTGAGGGTGGTAACGGCAAAAATCCAGAATATTTCAAATCTCAGGCTGTTCTTGCAAGAACATATATGTATAAGTATTTTAATAAACACCTGATGGACAGGTTTAATTTATGCGATAATACTCATTGTCAGGTCTTTAATGGAATAACTGACGATTCACTGATACTTCGGGCAGCTAATGAAACAAAAGGGCTGGTTGTACTTGATAAGGAGGGCTCACTTGTAATTTCCGCATTCCATTCAAATTGCGGGGGAGAAACATCATCTCCTGAGGATGTTTGGCTCTTTAACCCTCCTTACATGAAGAAAATCATTGACCCTTATTGTACCTCTTCGCGAAATGCAACCTGGCAGAAAAGTATTGCTTATTCAGAATGGGTGTCATATCTGCAAAAATCAGGATATACAGGCAGTTATTCCGATCCTTCTGTTTTTAATTTCCCGCAGATAAAACGAGGAACTGATTACAGAACGGAATCTTTTGCTTTACCTTTCCGTTTGATAAGAACCGATCTGAATCTCAGATCAACATTTTTTTCAGTTTCTGCAGATGGAGATTCGGTTCTGCTGAAAGGCAGGGGCTACGGGCATGGCGTCGGATTATGCCAGGAAGGGGCTATGGCTATGGCGGCAAAAGGATTTAATTTCAGTCAGATAATCG
>DATKXL010000020.1:0-3061 GCA_035529055.1 Bacteroidales bacterium | reverse complement strand
GCTGAAAAAAGAGTCATCAACTGACACCCCGTCTTTTATATTGCTGAACAATATCTGGGACTTTCTGTTTGTAACCAGATTGTATGCTATCATATCTTTAACGAGATACTTACCATCGGTCAAAGGATGGATGCTTTTAATCTCAATAGTTTTAAATAATTCATTATCAAAATTATAGAATTCCATCTTTAACACCTGGTACTTATCCATGCTGATATAGGTTACCTTTTTCGAATAGCCATACTCATCAGCTTTGTCATCATTTACCGGGACGCTTTCAATTATCCACTGGTTGTTTGTGCCTGATTTCTCTGAATGTCTGTTGGTAAAATCGGAAAGGGCAGGAGAGCTCATATCTGCATTGGTGAATTCCGAGCTCATAAAGCTTCTGCCTTTCTCAGATGTAACAATACGACGGGTTTTCTTTAAAGCAGGCAGGTAGATCCACATCTCATCATTAGCATTCTTATTATCCACCACTAACATTGCAGTGCCTCGTACATCCGCAGGCTCGATGAATTTAATAAATCGCTTTTCAAGACCATCCTGATAACTTTTTGTGGTCATTGAAATGGTTCTGTTGCGTGTGCCGCCTCCTTTTTCAGTTATTGTAAGGTTGATATTTGCACTCATTGATCCTGTTAAACTTAGATCGCGGCTTTTGTTTAAAATCTGCCCGGCATCAGGCAGTTGCCCTGCCGCCTGAAAAAGCGGCAGCAGGAACACCAATAACATTACTTTTAGTTTCATTTCTTCTGTTTTTTAATTTGTTCATTTCCAATCCAATAAAACGTGGCCGGAATTTCATCAGGAGGGCCGGAATAACAACAATAGCTCCGATAAGGCATGATCCTATGGAGATTATCACCAGGTATCCAAAGAACCTGATTGATGTAAAACCCGATAACATTAAAGCTGAAAATCCTGCCATTACACTCATTCCATTTATGATGATGCTCCGTCCGATTGTACCCATCGCCTTTTCTGTTGCAGCAGGATAGGATAAACCGGCTCTGATCTGTGAATTGAAACACCATACGTACTGTATAGTGAAGTCTATCCCAACACCGATCATTAAGGAAGAGAGGAGGGCTGTGGCTGCATCCAGAGCTATCCCTGTAAATCCCATAAATCCAAAAAGGATGAATATGGATGCAACAAGGGGAATAGAACATATCAGCCCTCCTTTGAAAGATTTGAATATTATTGTCAGCAATACAAGCACCGTAACGACAGCAAAAAGAAGGGATAAAACCTGCCCTTTTATTATCGATCCGGCAAAGTCCGCCATGATGATGGCATAACCTCCAACTGTCACTTCAGCAGGGAAATCGGTTGTCAGTTGAGAAATTCTTGTTTTGACACTCTTTATTACACTGTTCTCAGGTTCTGACAGCCGGATAAGAATATGTGCTTTGGAGTTTTCAAGATTCATCAGCTGTTTATAATCATCCTGGTCACCGCTCATATTATAGAGTTCGAACATCTGGGCAATTGCCTCACCCGATTCCGGTATCTTATCATACCCGGCTTCAGTATTGGTGAATATAGCCTTACTCATCTCCCTGACTACCTGAGATATAGAAAATATCTGGCCAACCCCTTTTTGCGTCTCAATCCGGTTGGTGAGCTCATCAATTCCTTTCATAACTTCCGGACTTTTAATATCTCCTTCTATCATGACTGAAATTGTCTGGGATCCTCCGAATTTTGTGTTTATTATTTGGGATGCCTGTCTGATGGGATGACGTTTCGGGAAGTAAGTCTCCTGGTTGGTATTGATCCTGAGCAAAAATATCCCTGATGATATAACAAGAGTAAGGATTGCTGAAGTAATCAGTATCTTACCCGGATTTCTTATGATCTGCCCCGATAGTCTTGTCAAAAGTTTATTAAAAATTCCCGCACTATGTTTTTTCCGGTCATTTTTCACAATTCCTGAACCTCCTATAAATATCAGAGCGGGTATCAGGAGCAGGCTTAATGAAAGGGCCAGCAAAACACCTGTTGCAGCCAGAATACCCACCTGTTTTGCGGGGATGATAGAATGGGTTAAAAGCCCCAGTATGCCTGCGACTGTTGTCATTCCGCTGAATAAAATGGGCATATTCAGCGACCGTAATAACTCATTAATTAGTGCGCGATGGGAGAGACCGGGATTCTGAGCTTTAAGCTCCTGGAACCGTGCAACCAGATATATTCCGTAATTGTTAGCTACTGCAATAAGGATTATTGGCACAAGAAGCGTGATTATGGATAATTTCCAGCCAAGCAAAGGAATCAAAGCCATGCTGGCAGCGGTCGAGAGTACTACCACACTGAACGGCATCATCACGCTGCGCCACGAACCAAGGGTTGTCTTAAGGATAAACAGCATTATAAACAATGCAACAGGTACAAGAATAAGTGCATCTTTGTTCACATCCTTCTGAATACTCTGACGGATATAGGGGAGACCCCCTGAAGTTATTTTTGAACCTCCCTGAAAGAGATATAAAACAGAATCAACCTTTTGGAGTGTTCTGGTTTCTGCCTCTGTGTTGCTGATTGTAGCTGTGATCGATGCTGTCGTCAGATCTGAAGAGACAACAATATCGCGGGCAAATCTGTTTTCCAGGATATCCGCTCCCAGTTGCTTTATCTCTGACGGGCTGGATGGAATTTCTTTAATAAGCGGTTCGGCAACCATCATGCCCTCTTCACTTTTGATAGTTCTGACAGTAAAAGGGGATATCCTTGACGATATTCCATTAACCCTGGATATAGCACGATCTATATCCTTGATTTGTTTTAAGTTATCGCTGTTAATTATACAGCTGTCGGAAAACAGGATTACTATCATGTCCTGTACTCCGAATTCACTTTCAATCTTATCGGTCTCAATTCTTGATTTCATTGACAGGGGAATATAATTCCGCATTTCCGGGTCAGTTTCCGCCATAGGAATAAGCACCCCTGCACCGGCTCCGATTATGAGGCAGAAAGCAACTATAAGCCATCTGTATTTAATTATAAAGTCAGTCATTTCATCAAAAATCAACTCTTAATGCCACATAAACAC
>DATKXL010000019.1:0-13540 GCA_035529055.1 Bacteroidales bacterium | reverse complement strand
TTTGCTGATAAGGCCCTGATCACTGCATTTCTCATTTTATCCTCCGAATCTGCGGAGAGGACTCTGATACCCAGGAAGGTATCAGTTCCAAACAGATCACCTGAAAACAGAATAGTCCCGTATGGGGCCAGATCCTGCCACGATTGTTTAAGTCTGATCAGATTGAGCTCTCCGTCTGAAAGCACAATGATTATAACCGGCAGGTTGTACCTGCGCGCGGTTGCTATCTCTCCGGCAGTCATGAGAAACCCGCCATCACCTGTTATACAAACGACAGTGGAATCAGGATTATTAATCTGGGCCGAAAGGGCAGCAGGAATGCCGAATCCCATTCCCGACCATCCATTAGTAATTATCAGATTTCTTTTTCCACCTGTTTTCCAGAACTGACCAAGGAGATGAAGATGTGATCCGACATCTGCAGCGACCAATGCATCACCCGGTAATTCTTCCTGCAGTACTTTAAGAGCCGTGACTGGTCCAAAATGGTTTGTGAAACCATTAAATACCGATCCCATTTCATCGCGGACACCCTGCAGCAAGGTTGATTCAAATATAAGTGAGCCGGAACGGAGGTTTTTAAGGATGTCAAACCATTCATCTGGAGATCCGATATATTGAACCATTGCACCTGTTAAGGGCATATCCGTTTCTTTTGTATCGAAATGGATAAGGGGAACATCGTGCAACCATGATTCATAGTTATACTCAACAGGATCGTACCCTAATCCGATAACCAGATCGATCTTTTCAAAGATATCTTCAAGATAATCGCTCAATGCGTGGAAAAGAACACCGGCGTATGATGGATGATCCTCAGGGATCAAACCTTTAGCCATTGGGGTCAGAATAACAGGTATCTTGTAAATACTGATAAAAGAGAGCAGTTCATTTCCAATATTATTCCGCGCAGCAGTGAGACCTGCGGCAATAAGAGGTCTGCGTGATTTGTCAAGGAGGTTGATTACTGCGGCAATATCATTTTGATGACTATTGCTTTGAGATACTATCTGGTGTATGGGAACTTCTTCTATTTCAATGTTGGCGATATCAGAAGGCAGCCCGATATGAACCGGCCCGGGATAATCCTCCTTGCTGATCCTTATTGCTGAATTAATTACCTCAACCGCATTTGACTGGCTCATCCGGAAAGTTGCCTTTGTTATCGGTTCAAACAGCTTCTGATGGTCAATGTTCATCTGAGTGGTACGCCTTATCATATTATCATCCATCTCGCTTGTCATGACAATGACAGGTGAGCGGTCAAGCAAAGCTCCACCCACTCCGGTGCTTATATTTGTCGCTCCTGGCCCGAAGGTGGCATGACAGACGCCCGGAACCCCGGTAAGTCTGCCCGATACTTGTGCCATAACACCGGCTGCGGCTTCATTAGAGGTCAGAATGAACTCGATACCTGCAGCTCTGAAGGCTTCCATATAAGGTATCGAAGGACCTCCGGGTACTCCGAATACATGTTTAACACCAAGATTAAATAATTGATCTGCAAGGTAATCAGCAATTGTCATAACCAGGTATTTATTATTTAAACAAATCTATTAATTATTATGGTTTTAAAGCATATATGCACAATTCAAATTCTGTCAAATTTAGCCACTTGATATGAACACCTTAAGCCAATAAAGAATTTGAATACCTCTTTCTTCCGGGTGCGTGACATACAAGCGGTGGAGTGTATGGAGAGAGAAAAAGACGTGATTTTTATGTAAAATATCTTATTGGAGTTGATCCTCCTGATGGAATATGATGGAAAAATGATTTTTTTTCTGATATTTGCCGCCAAATTTTTCCGGTGAACAGCAAAGGGAACACAATTTTCTGGGCAATAATAGCATGTCTTCTCTGGTCAACTGCTTATGCAGGGATTAAAATCGGCTTGCAATATGACAAGCCTTTGCATTTTGCAGGATTAAGATTTATTATTTCAGGACTAATGATCTTGCCATTCACGGTAAAACCACGGGCTTATGTGAAAATGGTAAAAGATCACTGGAGAATAGTAGCATGGGTTACCTTCCTTCAGACGCTTGTCAATTATATCCTGTTTTATCTCGGGATGGATCTTGTCCCGGGGGCTCTTGGCGCTGTTATCGTTGGTTCACAACCTCTTGTGACAGCTATAGTTGCAGCAATGATGCATAAGGAGGATAAATTATCCCGGGGTAAGGTCATAACCATTATCTTTGGTATTGCAGGTGTTATTTTGATAAGCGCAGGCAGACAGGCATTAAAACTCGGAAGCGCTGTTGAATTGCTTGGAGTTTTAATGATTTTTTGCGCTAATATTGGCACTGCCACCAGTAATGTTTTGGTTTCACTAAGAAGTAAGGGAATTAACCCTCTTGTATTAAGCTCTTCTTCCCTTTTTACAGGGGGGATAATAATTTATCTCCTGGCACTCCCTGTTGAAGGAGTACCCAAAGGACCTTTACCTCTCGATTACTGGCTTGTTCTTCTGTGGCTTAGTTTCATGTCTGCATTTGCATTTTCTTTATGGTTTAAGCTGCTCCAGCGTCCTGGTGTAAAAGTCTCTGAACTCAACCTGTGGAAGTTTATCATCCCTGTGGTGGGTGCAATACTTAGCTGGATCTTTGTCCCCGGAGAAAACCCGGAGTGGCTGACAATAACCGGTATGATTATTATAACAACATCTTTAATAGTATTTTTCATAAATGTCAGAAAGAGTGAACTAAAACAGGTAATTATTACAAGTAAATGAAAAAGAGGTTCATAGCTTTTGGTTTCTACGCATTGTTCTGGATCGTTTTCTTTTATTCAGCCAGACTCTTTTTTATTCTCACACACTATAAAGAGTCTTTTCAGTTTAGCGCCGGCACACTGGCTGCGACATTCATTCATGGCATTAAACTTGATATCTCTGCCACAGGATATGTTTTTATTTTTCCCTTGCTCCTGGCAATCCCCGGAATCTGGTTTAATGGCAACTGGTTCAAACACTTTGTAAGATGGTACACTATAGTGCTTGTGGTTGTCTCTGCCCTTATTATTGCCGGGGATACTATCCTTTACAAATACTGGGGATTCAGGATGGATTATACACCTCTCTTATACCTTAAAACACCAAAGGATGCTGCTGCTTCAGTTACTTTGATTCAAATGATTGGTTTTGTATTTGCTGTTGTAATGATGTCCGCCTTGTTTATCTATCTATATAAAAAGTTCATTGACAGGCTCTTTTATGGTTTCGAAAGGGTACGGCTATGGTTGCCGTCCATGTTATTCCTTTCACTCCTCTGGGGTGCCCTTATTATTCCGATCAGGGGAGGAGTGGGGATTGCCCCGATTAATGCGGGAACAGTCTATTTCAACGAGGAAATGTTTGTTAACCATACTGCTATAAATGTTGTCTGGAATGTCGGCAGCTCTCTCTTTAATCAGAAACCTGCCACTAATCCTTATGATTATAGAGATGCTGCCGAAGCTCAATCACTAATGGAAAATCTTACAATTAAGAAAGGTGCCCACGAACCGGTTCTCAACACATCAAAGCCTAATATACTGTTTATCATACTTGAGAGTTTTGGAAATTCTCTAGTCGGACCTCTGGGGGGTGATTCCCTGACAACACCTCGTCTGAATGAATACATTAAGGAAGGGATCCTCTTCACTAATTTCTATGCTTCGGGAAACAGAACGGATAAAGCTCTGCCAGCAATCCTGAACGGTTATCCGGCCCAGCCGGCGACTTCAATAATTAAGGAGCCAAAGAAAACACAATCTTTGATGAGTCTGGTTAAGATACTGAATGGATTAAATTATCAGAGTTCATTCTGGTATGGCGGCGATATTAATTTTGCCAATTTCAAATCTTTTGTGATCGGTTCAGGCTTTCGCCAGATTATAACAATGGATAATTTTGATCCTGTCGATTATAATTCAAAATGGGGTGTCCACGACGATGTTCTATTTGAGGCGCTCAGGGATTCCATGAGGAGGGTTGAGGAGCCATTCTTCAGAGTGGTGCTTACACTTTCCAGTCATGAGCCTTTCGAAGTACCGATGTCTAATGTTTTTGAAGGTAAGGATGATCTTACTAAATTCAGAAATTCAGTTTATTATACCGACAAAACCGTTGGGGAATTTCTTGACTGGGCCAAAAAAACGGCCTGGTGGAAAAACACGCTTGTGATACTTGTCGCGGACCATTGCCGACGTAACTCACTTGATATGCTTGTCTATTCCGAGGAGATATTTAAGATCCCCATGCTCTGGCTGGGAGGGGCACTCGACAAAAAAGGTATTAAAATTGAAAAATTCGGTTCGCAGGTAGATATACCTCTGACCCTGCTTAACCAGCTTAATATTGAATCAGGTTTCCCGTTTGCCAAAGATTTATTATCAGATAGTTCAAACTCTTTTGCCTTTTATACATTCAATGAGGGATTTGCCTTTTTGACTGACAGTTCAAAATTAATTTATGATCATAAGCTGGGCAAACCTGTTGTGAAGGAGGGAGCTGATCCTGAATTAGCCGAGAAATTCGGTAAAGCCTACCTTCAGGCGTTGTATGATGATTATTTAAGAAGATGATTAAGCCGAAACAGGGTGTGGTACTCTGTGTAACAAAAAAGAACTTACACAGAGAATCACAGAAGACACAGAGAGCCACAGAGTAAACCTATCTTTTAACGTTTCTTTTATCCTTCTTTTGATACTTTTTATCTCTTTTAAAATCTCTGCTAAAGCTTTCTGACCTGTTAACTCTCTTCTTTTCAGGTCTCCTGTCAGCCCATTTGGCCGGTCTCTTCCCTGAATATTCGCCATCCCTCACTTTATCTGTTTTTTCCTGGGCGATCTCAACAACAACTCTTCTGTCCATGAACATCGAATTATTCAGTGCATTGATCAGGTGCTCAGCTTGATCCGCTTCAACTTCAAAAAAGGAAAATGTCTTAAGCAGATCAATCTTTCCAATAGGTATTTTTCCCCCCCGGGTATTCCTGTTGACCAGATCAATCAGCTGCTCAGGGTAGAATCCATCTGATTTTCCGAGATTAATAAACAGTCTTTTGTAGTTACCGTTATAAGCCTTTAGTGAATCTCTTCTGCTTGTTTTTCCAAAACTTTGTTCTTTTCCGGCAACCGGGGATATCAGATCTTCACCATGCCGGTAATCATCGAGGAACCTGTCAAACTCAAGAGAGACCACTCTTCTCAACAGTTCCTCCCTTTCAAGATTTGCAAGTTTCTCTTCGATGACAGGTAGAAACTTCTCAATCTCCTGATGTTCAGTTGTTACATTTTTAACCTTGTTTACCCAGTGAAACAGCTGTTTTCCACATATCTCATTTCCGGTAGGTATCGGAATTGCCTTAAAAGGTTTCTTGACCTTTCGCTCAATCTGTTGAAGAATATGTCGTTCCCTCAGGTGCACCAGTGAAATTGAGATTCCTGTCTTGCCCGCCCTGCCTGTACGTCCGCTGCGGTGAGTATAAATCTCAATATCATCAGGAAGGCTGTAGTTTATTATATGTGTCAGGTCGTCAACATCCAGTCCGCGTGCAGCCACATCAGTTGCTACCAGTAATTGCAGGTTTCTTACCCGGAACTTCTGCATGACCGTATCCCGCTGCACCTGCGACAGGTCTCCGTGAAGCGCGTCCGCATCATAACCATCACCTATCAGTTTGGAGGCTGTCTCCTGAGTCTCTTTGCGGGTCCGGCAGAAAACTATTCCGTAAATCTCAGGTTCAAAATCTACTATACGTTTTAGTACCTTATATTTATCTTTTGCCTGTACAAGATAATATGCATGGCTAACATTTTCGGCGGATGAGTTCCTGGTACCAATGATTATCTCTTTGGGATTATTCATGTATTTTCTTGCGATTGCCGCAATTTCCGACGACATGGTAGCTGAAAACAATAGTGTTCTTCGCCCTGCGGGAACCTCATCGAGGATCTCATTAATACTGTCGAGAAAACCCATATTTAGCATTTCATCGGCCTCATCCAGGATTACTGTCGAGACAGATGACAGATCGGCTGCCCTGCGTCCGATAAGATCAATGAGCCGTCCGGGGGTGGCAACAATAACATGGACGCCTTTCTTTAATCCTTTTATCTGATTTTCAATGCTTGCACCGCCATAGACTGAAAGGATTTTCAGCTTGCCGGTGTATTTGGCATAATCAGAAAGATCAGCAGTGATCTGCATGCAGAGTTCACGGGTTGGACAAATAATAAGTGTCTGCGTTACATTTAATTCAACATTAACAGACTGTACCAGAGGAAGTCCGAATGCTGCAGTTTTACCTGTTCCTGTCTGAGCCAGCGCAATTATATCGTCCTGCTCATTCATTAATAACGGAATTACTTTCTCCTGTACAGGCATTGGTTCAATAAATCCCAGTTCCTTAACTGCTTTAAGGATGCCGGGAGTAAATCCCATCTCTTCAAATTGTATCATTTACCAGTTTTGTGATGTGGTTCCGGCAGCGATGGATTTGTAAACCTGGTTGGAGTGTAATATATTAAACAGGGCAAATTGACTTAAACGCTTCGTGGAAAACACTTTGTTAATAAAGGGCGCAAATATAATCATTTATTTGTATAAATTTGTAATAATGGAATCAAGACCTGTTAAAATATTTACTTCCAGCAATGTACCTCGTTTAAGATATATCGCTGAAATTATCCTCGGTGATATCCTTGGCCTCAACTGGGAAATGGTTACAGACAGGAGAAAACTTGGTAAAAACCCTGTGATTAATTACTCTTCGGAAAATATTACAGGATCATTTAAGATAAATCCTGATACGCTCCTTTTTGAAGAGAGTGTGAAAAAGAGAGAAATAACTACTTCTGACTGGAAAGGCTTACCTGTATTTTTCCAGACAACATCGGACTCGGACCTCCCGTTTGATATTTTTGCCTCATCTTTTTTTCTCATCTCACGCTATGAGGAGTATCTTGAGTTGGAGCACGATGAATATGGAAGATTCAGAGCATCATCATCTGTTGCTTACAGGAATGGATTCCTCGACTTGCCTGTAGTGGATCTGTGGACAAAGGAGTTTGCAAAGGCTTTATTGAGGAAGTTCCAGACCCTGGTCTTCAAAAGAAATAAATATGAAGCCCTTATAACAATAGATGTCGATGAACCTTTTGCATATCTGGGGAAAGGTGTTTTTGCAAGTCTGGGTGGTTTTATCAATGATATAGCTGATAGTCAAAAACATGTTTCTGACAGATATGATTGTGTGGCAAAAGGCAAAAAAGATCCTTATGATGTTTTTGATTATATAATCGAAACAATCGAAAAAAGTAATACCGATGTAAGATTCTTTATCTCTACAGCCGATCGTTCGGAATTTGATAAGAATCCATCTTGGATGAATGAGGAGTACAGGAAACTGATTAATTCGATCGCTGATAAATTAAAGATCGGCTTACATCCGTCATTTAGAGCATCTGATAATGAATCGCTTCTTAAAACGGAGGTGGACAGGCTGAGATCAATCCTGCAAAAAGATGTCCGGTTGAGCAGGTTCCACTATTTAAGAATTCTTATGCCGGATTCATACCGCAATCTTATCAATGCAGGTATAACTGAGGATTACTCTATGGGATATCCTGAAGAACCAGGATTCAGAGCCGGTCTGGCAAGACCATTCTTTTTCTATAATATTGTGGAGGAAAAGCAATCAAATCTCAGAATTATACCATTTCAGATAATGGATGTAACACTTTCGGATTACAAAAAACTTGAACCGGATTCTTCAAGGGGTTTGATTTTGAAAGCTATTAATGAAACAAAAAGAGTCGGAGGAGTATTTGTGAGTATATGGCACAACACCTCACTGCTTGATAATCAGGAATGCAGGGGATGGAGAGAAGTTTTTGAATTCATGCTAAAAAACCAAAAGCCATTAGTAAATTAATATCTTAATTGACTCTCCTCTGAAGCCTCTAAAGCCTTTTCAACCAGTCCTGTTTCCATCCGACCATTAAAAATTAAATTATATACTGATGAAAAACACTTTACTTTTTAGCTCATTATTAGTGGTTATTGGATTTTTCACATTCTCTTGCGATGCTGGAAAACGGACCACCTCACAAACTATTGAAAAACCAACTATCTCACTAATGATTTGGGATGAAAAGGCAAAAGAAGGATCCAATTCGGCAGAATTCATTTTCTATCAGGTCGGTACACTTAAGCCTGATTTAACCGTAAGATTTACAACCAGCGGGACAGCCAGGAATGGTTATGATTATAGAATTCGCGAAAATATCCTGATGAGAAATAGGCAGACGTCCTTAATAATTAAACCTATCGACGAAATATTACTTAAAGGTAATAAGACAGTGACAATTACTTTGATCCCCGATTCGGCATACACAATTGATCCGAAAAATGCATCCGGGACTATTGTTATTCAGGATGGTGAGATGCCTGAAGTTCAGTTTCTGCTCCCTTGTTCCGGTGGACCAGAATCTTCCCGGGGTAGTGTCGAACTGACCTTATCTAAAGCTGCCTCCAGCGATGTCAGGATTGATTACACTGTTTCGGGTATTTTAGCACAATACGGAGCAGACTTTAATCTTACCTCCGGCACAATGGTTATTCCAGCCGGAAGTACAGGAAACACTTTACCGCTCGGTATAATTAATGATAACATAGCAGAAGATGATGAGACAATAATTATTGAAATTGTAAATGCTACAAATGCAAATATCGGGCTCAATGAAAAACATTATTACGCGATAACAAATGATGATGGGGATGTGTTAAGAAGTTCCATTTATGACAAGATTTATGGAATAATACTTGGTTCAAGAGGCGGATCATCTTTGGGTGCAGTTGTTGAAGGCGTTGGTCAAATGGAAGAAATCGAAAGATTATATGGTGTATTTAATGAGTTTCTTCCTTGCAACCATTATGATGTTTTCTGGTCTCATCCTGCCGGGGGTACTGAAGATGGTATCGAACGTCAGAAATGTATAAGTACTGCAATAATTGAAAAGCAAGACAGAATTACTGCAGAGGACCTGATGAAAGTATGGGTAAGAGATTGTGAAATGGAGGATATGTACTACATGACTCAACCATACGATAAAACACTAATGGCATATACAAAATGGGGAATATCAGCTGAAGAATTGCCAAAAACCAAATATGGCATGCCAGGTGATTTGGGCGATCATATTCATCTGACAGCACGTGTTTTCCATCCGATCCCCATTATTAATGCTGGAGATCCTGAAAGTGCAATTGAAGATACAAAAGAAATCGGAAGACTTTATTATGAAAATAAGAATGATGATGCTTTTGTATGGGGCGGAGTTTATAATGCTGCTTTAGCTTTAGCTATGTTACCTGGTGCAACGGTAAACTCAGTAATTGAGGGCGCTTTAAAATACGCAACGCCTGAAATGAGGACGGAAATAGAATATGGACTGGCTATTGCCGACAAATACACCGATCCGATGGACAGAAAATTCAGAGAGGAATTGAATGCAATGTATGCTGAACCAACAAGTCCATATTATGCAAATAAAAGGATGACAAAATATATCGGTTCTTCTGTTTACGAGAATGTAACTTGTTCATTTGCTATTTTCAAACTTACAAAAGGTAATGTAGAACTGGCAGTGATGGTTGCAAACAACCGCGGCCGTGACACTGATTGTACTGCAGCCAGTGCAGGAGGTATGGCAGGTGCATTGACAGGCACTACAACGATCCCAAAAAAATGGGCAGATCAACTTGAGACAGGTATGAAAAACACTCCATATACAAATTCCCACATGACCAATAAAGCTACTGCACAGGGTTTATATCGTGCGTTTCAAAGTAAGCTTAAAAGAATGTCAGAGGAATTGAAAGCTGCTGAAAAACAGTATGGAAAAGAACTTCCGGTTGAGTTAGCTAAAAAGAAGAAGTATTTAGACCTTATGCATGAAATTCAAGTTATTTGATGACCTTGATGCAGATTCACCAAAAGAATAGTCATTAAACCGGAATTTTGTTTAGCGGGATATCATAATGTAAAGTTTTTCAATTCAGCTCAGGTAGTAAAATACCAATATTTATAAATACAGGGGAAAAAATCAGTGCAAAGCATTTTTTTTTAAAAAGATAAATAAAAGAATTTATGAGAAAAAGGGAATTTATTAGAAAGGCTGGCTTGTTATCAGCTTCGATGCTGGTCGTACCTTCTATGGGATTTGGGAGAAAGTCATCAAATATCAATCCTATGGTCACTGCAGAAAGCAAATTAAACGTTCAGATCAAACTTGTTATCGGAAGCGATCATGCCGGCTTCTCATTGAAAGGCCTGCTGGTCAAGCTATTACAATCATGGGATTACAGTGTTAAAGATGTGGGATCATTTACTCCTGATCCTGTTGACTTCCCTGACATTGCACTGCTTTTGGCGGATGAGATTAAAACCGGTCGGGCTGAACGAGGTATTATGGTCTGTGGCACTGGCGTCGGAGCCGCTATCGCCTGCAATAAAATTCAGGGAATCAGAGCAGCTTTATGTCACGATACTTACTCAGCTCATCAGTGTGTGGAACACGACAATGTAAATGTACTCTGCATAGGGGCCCAGATCATTGGACCAAGTATTGCTGAGGAGATTCTGACTAATTTTCTGAACGCTAAGTTTAGTACTGAAGAGCAGTTTCGCAGACGTGTCCGGAAATTAGACCAGTTTGATATGGTACTACCTGAGAAATAGAATCAAAGTTCCATGCAACCGGGATGCAATTAGCTCCCAGCCTTCGCAGAAAGTCCTTAGCTTCCTGCTTCACTCTGTCGAATTCCAGGACATAAAGACAACCCCGGGACAGCCAAAGTGATCCGGACATCTTCTATTTTACCGGACTGTGATTATAATATGACATCCATTTTGTAACTTTAAGTCTTTAACCGAAGCTGATAAATGGAAGTCAATCTGCTAAATCTCAGAAATTCAATTAATAAAGCTTTTCTGAAGGTCAGACCAAATCGTATCCGCATAGAGGCTTTCAAAAAAAACATTTCCAGCCTCTTTGACCAGATCAAAGAATCTGAATCTGAAGAATTTCATAAAAATATTATATCGGAATTCCTTAAAAACACTTACTATTCGCCTGATCATTACATAAATACCAAAGGCAGAGCCGACCTTGTCATCCATAACGGGAAGGACACCGACACTCCGGTAGGTGTATTGTTCGAAACGAAAAAGCCGGGCAACCGATCGGAAATGCCCACAGCAGATAACATTAATTCAAAAGCATTTTACGAGCTTATTTTGTATTACCTGAGAGAAAGGATCACCGGGAACAACATTGAGATCAAATACCTTGTTGCAACCAATATTCATGAATGGTTCATCTTCAATGCCAATGATTTTGAAAAACTCTTCGCCTCCGACAACAATTTTATTAATCAATTCAAAGACTTTGAGGTGCGCAGGCTCTCCGGAACAAATACGGATTTCTTCTATAAAAATGTTGCTGAACCATTTATTGAAAAGATTGAATCTCAGATATCCGTAACATACTTCGATATAAGAGATTTCGAGACAATTATCAAAAATGCCGATAGCCAGGACGATAACAAGCTGATCGCCTTATACAAAATCTTTTCTCCGGAGCATCTGTTGAAACTTCCATTTGCCAACGACAGCAATAACCTCGATAAAACTTTTTACAATGAGCTGCTCCACATTATCGGACTTGAAGAGACAAAAGAGGGAAGTAAAAAAATAATAGGAAGAAAAAAACCGGAAAAACGAAACCAGGCCTCACTCATCGAAAATGCTATAACAATCCTGAAATATGAAGATTGTCTGAACCAGCTTCCGAAACGGTCCGATTTCGGAAAAGATACCGAAGAACAACTCTTTAATGTTGCCCTTGAGCTGGTAATCACATGGATTAACCGTATCCTGTTCCTTAAACTGCTTGAAGGACAGCTTGTGAGGTACAACAACAGCGATAAGGCATTCCGGTTTCTGAATACCGGCAGGGTGCATGATTATGATGAATTGAACAAGTTATTCTTCCAGGTTCTTGCTGTAAAAGAGAGTGACCGTGATGAAAAAATAAAAGAAAAATTCGGGAACATACCTTATCTGAACAGCTCATTGTTCGAGCCCAATGACCTTGAACACAGGACCATCCGGATAAGCAATCTCGATGATCATTTCAAACTGCCGGTCTTAAGCAACAGTGTACTGAAAGATAAAACCGGTAAAAAACTGACCGGGGAGATTGACACGCTTCAGTACCTGTTTGAATTCCTCGATTCTTATGATTTTTCAGGCGAAGGGTCGGAAGATATCCAGGAAGAAAATAAAACACTCATAAATGCCTCAGTACTCGGACTGATATTTGAAAAAATAAACGGTTACAAAGATGGTTCATTCTTTACACCCGGGTTCATTACAATGTACATGTGCCATGAGACGATAAGGAGGGCTGTTGTACAAAAGTTTAATGAAAGTAAAAGCTGGAAGTGTGAAACAATTAACAGTGTTTATAACAAAATTGAGAATATTGAAGAAGCCAATGAAATTATAAACAGCTTAAGGATCTGCGACCCGGCAGTCGGATCGGGACATTTCCTGGTATCTGCCCTGAATGAGATAATTGCAATAAAATCGGAACTAAAGGTTCTTACCGACAGGGAAGGGAAAAGACTTAAGGAGTACACTGTTGAAGTAATTAATGATGAGCTTATAATAACCGATGAACAATCCAACCTGTTCGAATACAATCCAAAAAGCAGGGAGAGCCAGAGAGTACAGGAGGCGCTGTTCCAGGAAAAGCAGAAGATAATCGAAAGCTGCCTTTTCGGAGTGGATATTAATCCGAATTCAGTAAAGATATGCAGGTTAAGACTCTGGATTGAGCTGCTGAAAAATGCTTATTACAAACCCGGTACAGATTTCCGGGAGCTGGAGACACTCCCAAATATTGACATTAACATTAAATGCGGTAATTCGCTTATCAGCAGGTATCCGCTTGATGCCGACATTAAAACAGCCTTAAAATCAAGTAAATGGAATGTGGATAACTACCGTGAAGCTGTTATGAGCTACCGGAATGCTCAGTCGAAAGATGAAAAGCGAAGCATGGAACAGCTTATCAGCAAGATCAAAAATGATTTTGAAACCGTGGTATCAAAGAGCGATAAGCGATTCCTCAAACTTAATAAGCTCAACGGAGAACTTTTAAGTCTCACCGGCCAGTCGAGTCTTTTTGAGTTGACAAAAACGCAGAAGGATGAGTGGAACAAAAAAATTAAGAAACTTACGGAAGAGATTAAAAAGCATGAAACAGAGCTGGAGGAGATTAAGAGCAACAAGATTTATGAAAATGCTTTTGAGTGGCGGTTTGAGTTCCCGGAAGTGCTTAATAATGATGGTGATTTTGTCGGGTTTGATGTGGTGATAGGGAATCCGCCGTATATTCCATTGGAAGCTTTTGAATCTTCAGTAAAAGAGTATTTTAAACAAGAGTATTCACAGTTTGAACGAAAATATGAGACATCTGTAAT
>DATKXL010000018.1:0-12717 GCA_035529055.1 Bacteroidales bacterium | reverse complement strand
TGAAGCTAAGATTTCTTCTTCAGTAATGTCGGTGGCCTGATCATCTACAACTTCAACTCCCATATCATGGAGACGGTCCATAAGTTCTTCTAACTCATCCGGGGGGAAATATTCTGAGGGAAGAGCATCATTTATCTCATCATATGTAAGCTTTCCACGCCTCATGCCTATGTCTATAATCTCTTCAAAAATATCCTCTTTCTCCATGGTACTCCTTAAAATAAGTTTATTAATGCTACATGCATAACACAAAGGTACTTACAGCTTAAAATGTAGTAGTACTCCCATTTGATTTTGACAATAGGAGGGAAGCCGATAGGGTTAAAGTATAAAATTCATCATATGTTTAAACGACCTTATGTCTATTATAACAAAATTGATGATTTAGTTTTGGGATATCGCGATAAGAATACCGGAATCTTGATGCCGCACTTGAAAATATATTCAAATTATAATATATTCAAAATAAAGAATATATTAAAGGAGATTGCTTATGATTTCTTTGGGACAAAAAGTTGAGCTTTTGAAGGTTATCGCCCACCCGGTCAGAATCCGAATCCTCGAGGAACTTGTAAAAGGAGTTAAATGTGTGAGTGATTTCGGGGAATTCCTGGCATTGCGTCAGCCCAATATATCCCAGCATCTCTCCCTGCTTAGACACTATGGAATCATCGATTACTATATTGACGGAAGGCTGAGGTGTTATTTCCTTGTGAATCCGCTCATCCCTGATCTTCTGCAACTTCTGAAAAAGGATTACGGTGAGACCATCCCAAGACCGACGTGCTGTCCTATCACGAAAAAGGGAGTATATCCCGGAGACCGAAGAAGATAAGGAGGTGAAGTATCATGATTAAAATAAAAATTTATTCCAACCGCCCTGCAGGAAAACGGTGAACCAATCTCTGTTCTTTGGCCGGGAAAGTCAAAGAGAAATATCCCGATGATGTGGAAGTTGAAACACTATATTCCGGTTTCCTCGGCTTTGGTCATAAGGGGGATACCATCAAACCACCCAATATCGCTGTAGATGACAAAGTGCTTGGCGCAGAAGTTACTTTTGAAGATCTTGAGAAAGCAGTTAAGGAAAAACGGTCTTCTTAGATACCGGGCCACCAGTTTTTTGCGATGTAAATCATAAATGCAAATGCTTGCAGGAGGATAGGATGAAAATGGGCATTCTTATATCAACAAACGACCCTGAAACACTCTGGAACGCTTTCCGTTTTGCAAATCTTTGCTTGAATACCGACGTAACAAATGAGGTCACGATCTTTTTAAATTCAAAGGCAGTTGCATACGAAGAAGCTGATTCAAAACAATTCAATATCAAGGAGCTGTCAAAAGCCTTTGTACTGAGCGAAGGAAAACTTCTGGCATGCGGCAAATGCCTTGGGTTCAGAGGTCTGGAAGAAAACGAGGTCTGCCGGAAAGGCAGTCAGAAGGAGCTGTACGAAATGGTTACGACAAGCGATAAGTTGCTCTGCTTTTAAGAAACAGAGGTATAGTTGCTATGAAAAGAATAATGCACATAAGTTTTATGTTCTTCCTCTTTATGAGTTGTGTTGCTCAAGCACAATCAGAAAGTCAAAATACATCTCGTGTTAGAGGCCAGATTGTCAATGAGGCAAAAAAGGGGGGGTATCAGCTCATCACACCTGAGGAACTCAAAAAGGAATATATACAAGATTCAGCAGCATTTCTGCTTGTAGATACAAGGCAGGAGTGGGCGTATCAGATGCAGCATATCAAGGGGGCCTCGCATATTGATTTTAGTCCGACCTGGTGGAATCAATACTCTCCTGTAACAGGGTCGGAGATGAAAAAACTTCTCGGTCCTGATAAAAATAAAAAAATTGTCTTTTACTGAGACGGTCTAACGTGAGTGCGAAGTCACGGCGCAGCCAGTTTGGCTGTAAGACTCGGATATGAAAATATATACCGTTTTGCAGAGGGGCTTCCCACGTGGAAGGAGATGGGATTACCTCTTGAGGCAGGGCGCGTGTCTTATGGAGTGTCCGGAGGGCAGAAAGGCATTTCGACTGTTGTTGGAACAGGTTTAATCCTGACGCTCATTGGCGTTTTTTTGGGAGGTATCGCTTTAAATCTTACCCCATGCGTATATCCCCTGATTCCAATTACCGCCTCATATTTTGGCGGGAAGAGTGAAACCGGTGAACGTCAGGGATATCTTATTCTGCATGGCCTCCTCTATATTCTTGGGCTTTCGGTCATGAACTCGGCCATTGGTATATCAGCGGCTTTCACCGGCAGACTGATGGGGTCTGTACTCCAGCATCCTGCCGTGCTTATTTTTGTCTCATCTGTACTGCTCCTCATGGCGCTTAACTTCTTCGGATTCTGGGAACTACGGCTACCAAGTTTTATGAGTTCTGTTGTATCAAAATCTCATACAGGCTATGCGCAATCACTCTTTATGGGACTGACACTCGGCATTGTTGCTGCTCCCTGTATTGGTCCATTTATTATAGGGCTTCTGACCATGGTTGCCCAGAAGGGTGACCCTTTGTACGGTTTTCTTATATTCTTTACCCTGAGCATCGGGCTTGGATTACCGCTCTTTATCCTGTCAATATTTGCCGGAAATGTAAGCAAGCTCCCCCGCTCTGGTGAATGGTTGCTCTGGATCAGGAATCTTTTCGGATGGATTATGCTCGCCATGGCTGTGTATTTTGTAAAACCTCTTTTACCAGGGCTCGATGCAGGAACCTTCATTCTGGCTTTTATTGCTTTGGCTTCAGGAGTTCATCTGGGTTTTATAAGTAAAACAGGTAAAAACCTTCGAACGTTCGTTATTATTAAAAGAACAGTCGGTGTTTTTGTGATTGGAGTTTCTCTATTCCTTGCAGGATCAGTCCTCTTAAGGGGTCCGGGGGTGTCCTGGCAACCATATTCACAGGATACATATTCAAAAGCTCTAGCTGCCAAAAAACCGATAATCATTGACTTCTATGCAGATTGGTGTACGCCCTGTCGTCAACTGGATAAAAAGACATTTCATGAACAGGAAGTTGTGAAGGAATCTGCAAAATTCAGCATGATAAAGGTTGATCTGACGAAGGAAGCCAATCCTGATGTTATGCAACTGTTGAAAAAATACGATGTTAAGGGTGTCCCTACCGTAATATTCCTTGATCCCAGCGGACATGAAATAAAAGAATTGCAGATTGTAGACTATATACCGGGGAGTGAATTTTTACCAAGAATGAAAAAAGCATTAGGAGAATAACCCAGGAATGAAGTTAAAGAAAATACTCATCTTGATCGCTATTGTTGGCTTAATTGTGGCAGTTAAGGTATTGAACCTCGACCAGTACCTCACTCTTTCTTATTTAAAGGGATCCCTCGATAAGTTCAAAACCCTCTATGAAAACCACAGGGTTATGGTAATTGCAGGCTATTTTGTTGTTTACGTTCTGACGACCTCTCTTTCCTTGCCCGGAGCTTCTCCGTTAGGTATTGCCGGCGGAGCGCTGTTCGGCTTCTGGACAGCAACAATTGTGGTTTCGTTCGCAAGTACTATCGGTGCGACGCTGTCCTGTTCAATTTCGAGGTTTCTTTTAAGAGACTGGATACATAAAAAATTTGGTGACAAGATTGCCAAGGTCAATGAAGGGATCGAAAAAGAGGGTGCCTTCTATCTGTTCAGCCTGCGACTGATCCCTGTATTTCCTTTTTGGATGATCAATCTTGTTATGGGGCTGACAAAAATGCCTCTGCCGAAATTTTACTGGGTATCACAGATAGGGATGCTTCCCGGTACAATGGTGTTTGTGAATGCCGGGAAAGAACTGGGAAAGATTGATTCTCTCAAAGGTATTCTCTCTCCAGGCCTGATCATTTCATTTGCACTCATTGGTATCTTTCCTATTGTGATAAAAAAACTTTTAGCCCTGTACCGTTCCGGACGGAAAAAGCGCATCGGTGATATTTCCTGAGAACATATACATGAGGAACGAGATGAGGAAGTATTTCAAAAACGGTTTTTTCTCTCCTTTATCCAATAAATAACGCTGAGTGTGACAGCTACTATTGTTATGGCAACTGTGATATAGAATATGAGAGCAACCATTGTGAACCCTGAGAATAAGGATACAACTAAATCTTTCAAAAAGCCACTATGATTATCTCTGCGAGACTGTAAAATGTACCCTTAGCAATTCATATGCTGCAATTGCATTACTATTTACCGATACAGAATTCATTGAATATTCTTTCCAGAATATCCTCTGACGTAATGGCTCCCACAATTTCTCCAAGCTTGTCAAGGGAATCCCGGAGTTCGAGTGCAATGATTTCGATTGGCTGATTTTCCGTCAATGCCTGTATTGCATTCATAAGTGATGCCTGGGCATTCTGAATTGCAGTCTTATGTCTGAGATTTGTGACAATAACCCCTTCCCGTGCCTCCTTCCAATTCTTCAAACATGAACCAAAGATCGCGTCTTTCAATTCTTCGATCCCGGCACCTCTTGTCGCAGAAATGGTTAGGAGTAAGGATGACGGGTTAAGGATAAAGGCAGAAAAACTTGTTCGCTCGAAAGCTGCCGGGAGGTCGGATTTATTCAGAACAAAAATCGTATTCTTATCCTTTATTTTTTTTAAGACCTCAAAATCCTCTTCCTGCAGAGGTTCACTCCGGTCAAACAGCGCGATAATAAGGTCAGAATTTACAATACTCTGCAAACTCCTTTTGACTCCCTCTTTTTCAGCCAAATCTTTTACATCTCTTATCCCTGCGGTATCCATGATCCGAAGAGGCAGCCCCCTGATGTTCAGATATTCTTCAATGGTATCTCTGGTTGTCCCCGGGATCTCCGTCACAATAGCCCGGTCTTTTTGAAGCAATGCATTCAGAAGGGATGATTTCCCGACATTCGGCCTCCCAACAATCGCTGTCGACAGGCCTTCCCTGAAGAATCGTCCTTCGTCGTATGTTTTGACAAGCATCCGAAGTTTCCGATGAATGTCTTCCATGGACGCAGATAAATCCTGTTTTGAAACTGTTTCGATCTCATCCTCGGGGAAATCTATATACGCTTCGATATTGACACAGACATCCATTACACGGTCTCTCAAGGACGTAATTTTTTCAGAGAGGCCGCCCTGAAGCTGGTCAAGCGCTATTCTTCTGCTTTCGTCAGTCTTGGACCGGATGAGATCAAGCACAGCCTCTGCCTGGCTGAGGTCTATTCTCCCATTGAGGAAAGCCCTTTTCGTAAATTCACCAGGCTCTGCAAGCCGGGCGCCAAGTCCCAGGACGAGCTCCAGGATTTTCATAAGTGAAATCATGCCGCTATGACAGTTGATCTCTACCACATCCTCTTTTGTATATGAATGAGGGGACCTCATGAGCGAGAGAAGCACTTCATCAACTTTTCCCCCTGTTAAGGGATCAAGGATATAGCCGTAGGTTAAGTGAAAAGATTTTATCTCTTTCGGAAGTTTATTTTTCGGTGAGAGAAAAATTTGGCCGGCTATGGCGAGTGAATCCTTGCCGCTCATTCTGACAATACCGATACCGCCTTCGCCGAGAGGCGTTGAAATGGCGGCTATTGTGTCATCATGGGAAAACATAGGATTAGTATAACGCAGACTATTTTGAAACCGTTAAAGCTAAGAAGCTTTCAATGCTTCTTTTTCTTTTGCGAGCTTCTGATTGACGTAAAACTGCTGCGAAATGCTGAAGATGTTGTTCATGAGCCAATAGAGAACAAGCCCGGAGGCAAAATTCAGGAAAAGGAAGGTGAAAACGACAGGCATAATCATCATGATTTTGTTTTGTGTTGGATCGAGCGATGTCGGTGTCATCTTTTGTTGAATTACCATTGTGGCGCCCATGAGAATGGGAAGGGGGCCGATAGCAAAACCGCCTATTAGCGGAAGCGAAAGAGGCAAGTGCCCAAATAGGGTATCAGGCGCCGAGAGGTCTTTTATCCAGAGCATGAAGGGTGCATGACGGAGCTCTATGGTGATGAGCAATATTTTATATAAGGCGAAGAATACCGGGATTTGCAGGACTATCGGCAGGCAGCCGCCAAGGGGATTTACCTTGTGTGTTTTGTAGAGCTGCATCATTTCCTGCTGCATTTTTTGCGGATCCTTTTTGTATTTTTCCCGTATTTCGGCCATCCTGGGCTGGATATCCTGCATCTTCTTCATGGCCTTCTGACTCTTGTTCACAAGAGGGATAAAAGGTATTCTCACAAGGATTGTCAACACGACAATTGCCCAGCCATAATTGCCGATTACCTGATAGAAGAATTTGAGAACCCAGAAGAGCGGCAACGCAATAATCGAAAAGAAACCGAAATCCACAATATGCTCGAGCCCTACATTGAGCACCTTGAGCGAATCATATTCCTTTGGGCCAGCGTAAAGGATGAAACTGTTGTTCCCGGATTTCCCCCTGAACGCAGCAACCACTGAATCTTTATGCTTCCATATTTTCGCCTCTTCCATGGGGGTCATAGGCACGAGAGATGCAAAGAAATATTTGTCTTCCTGTGCTATCCATTTCAGTCCTTGCGTATAACTTTTTGTTTCGTTCAGGTTCGCTTGATTGAATTCGATCCTGTCTGTTTCCTTGAGGAGAACGGGTCCTATATGTGATGAAGTATCCTTCTTGTCATAAAGACCGAAATCAGCACCTAAGGTAATCCAGTAATCAGGAAGCCCTGAAACTTCGTCTTTGATATCCACCCGGTATGTACTGTTGGAAAATGTATAGGTACGTCTGACGGAAACTCCTGAGTCTGCATATGCAAAGACAAGGGTGCCGGACGGATTTGTGGAATCGAGTTTCAGATCATGTCCCGTGATATGAAAATTCATCTCTGCAAGTTCAAGCTCTTCTTTTGATCCAATTCCCAGAGGAGCTGCAGCACCGGGACTTCCGAGAAGCACAACGTTCTTGCCAGCATTATCTTGATATTTCTTTAGTTCATAGAATTGTAACGCAGCGCCTTTTGATGAAAAAACCGCCGAATATAATTCGGTTTCGACTCTGACATCTTTTTCTTCAGAAGGTATTTTCTGCTTTTGAGCCATGAATGGAGATGATGCTGATGTCAGATTCATGAATGCTGATGATGGTTCAGAAGGAGATGATTCAGGTAATGGTGCCCCAGATTTTTCTTGTTCAACTGTCTTCGGCTGTTGAGGAACTTTCTGTGGCTCAGGTTTTACAAACAGGAACTGATATATCATAAGGATTGCGAAGGAGAGTGCTAATGCGATGAGTGTTCTCTTTTCCATACGTTATTGGACCGGGTCATACCCGCCGTGATGGAAAGGATGACACCTGAGAATCCTCCTCACGGAAAGATATGATCCTTTGAGGCAACCGTATTTCGCTATGGCATCGATAGCAAATGCCGAGCAGGAAGGGATGAACCTGCAACTTGAGGGAACCAGGGGCGAAACGATATATCTATATAGTTTTATAAATGCTATCAGAAGATTTCTCATGCGATATTTTTTGCAAGAATCTTTCTGTCTCCCTGATAAAATTTTCCAGTTTGCCTTCAGCAGCTGTTTTTTTTGCTACAATCACAAAATCATAGTGCTGCAGGAAATCTCCAAGCACTTTCCTCATGGCTTCCCTCAGGAGACGTTTTATTCTATTTCTCGTAACAGCCTTACCGATTTTTTTACTTACAGAAAGACCCAGACGGTTCCAGTTTAGTTCATTGGGCCTTGCATGTATGACGAGATATTTTGAAGCAGAACTCAATCCTTTCTTAAAAACCAGCTCAAAATCCCGTCTTTTCGCTAAGGAGCGTAAAGAATTTTTACGCATTAAACGCTAAGTCTGCTACGCCCTTTGGCCCTTCTCCTTTTGAGAACCTTACGCCCGCCTGGAGAACTCATTCGTTCCCGAAAGCCGTGAGTCTTTTTCCTTTTTTTGTTATGCGGATGATATGTGGTGTATGTTGCCATAATTTTGAACCTAAATTATAGATTTTTAGGGAAAAATATGTCAAGTCAGCGAAGAATAAAATCTTGCCATGCTTTACAAGCATGAGGTTTAGATGTTACATTTTCCACATGAAATACGGAGAGAAAGCTGTAGCAAAAGCAGTTCTTAAGGTGTGGGAAAATCCGAATACGGAACGTGATTACGAAATTCATATCAGTTTCCCGGAGTTCACCTGCCTGTGCCCGCGCTCAGGATATCCCGACTTTGCGACCATCAACATTCGTTATATTCCTGATAAACGTATTGTGGAATTAAAATCAGTCAAACTCTATTTGAATTCATTTCGCGGGGTGCACATATCTCATGAGGAAGCGACCAATAAAATTTATTCAGAGCTGCAAAAGAAATTGAAACCGAGATTCCTGGAAGTTATTGGAGATTTCAATCCCCGGGGCAATGTCAAGACAGTTGTAAAAGTTAGTTCAGCGGAAAACGGGTTGCTGCCAAAAACGATCCGGCGGGCTGGAAAGCCGGCGGTTACAACCACTGACTGACTACTGATAAACAGTGACTATTTGCCGGTCTGTACCCCTTTCGCCCGCTCAATGAATACCTGCATCTTATTGAGGTCTTTTTTCCCTTTCCTTGATTCAACCCCACTGCTTACATCAACCCCGTAAGGCATTACCTGTTTCATTGCTTCAGCAATGTTATCGGGAGTTAACCCTCCTGCCAAGATAATCTTTCCGAATTGTTTTGCATAAGAAGCAATGTCCCAGTTAAAGATCCGGCCGGTTCCGCCAAAAACATCAGGTGCATATGTATCGAGGAGAAATGCGGAGACTCTTTCCTGATAATGAATGACAGGATCGAGGCTCTCAAGAGACTTCACCCGAATTGCCTTGATGACCCGCCTTGAAAAGGAGCACTGAGAGGGTGGTTCGTCCCCATGGAGTTGAATGACGTCGATACCGGTCCATGATGTTATTTTTTCTATCTGTTCCGGCTTTTCATTGACGAACACACCTACCGTTGTTATAAATGGGGGGAGTTTCCTGATTATTGATGCTGCGTCATCATATGGTACATATCGGGGACTTTCCTGAAAGAAGACAAAACCAAGGGCATCTGCACCGAAAGCAACAGCTGCCAGAGCATCATCGAGATTTGTTATCCCGCATATTTTGACCCTGACCTGCATAGCGTCATTTTATCACATTGAGCCTGTCAGTTCGTCGATTTTCTTTCCAATATCTTCTGCTTCCATGAAAGAGGTTCCTATGAGCAGTGCATCGACCCCGATATTTTGAAGTTTCTGGAGATCGGTCCTGCTTTTTATCCCGCTTTCACTGACAACAATCCTCTCTGACGGGATTTCTCTCCTGAGGGTAAAGGTAGTGTTCATGTCTACCTGCAATGTTTTTAAATTCCGGTTATTAATCCCGATAATATCGCATGCTATGAGCAGTGCCATTTCAAGTTCCTTAAAGTCATGAACCTCAAAAAGAACAGATAGGCCGAGTTCTCTTGCGAGGTTCAGGTATTCAGCTGCCTGATTTTTCTCGAGTATCGCAGCGATCAGCAGAATAGCGTCTGCACTATTTACTCTTGTCTCATAAATCTGATATTCATCAACGATAAAGTCTTTTCTTAAAACAGGTTTTGAGGTTATTTTTTTGACTTCAGGAAGAAAGGAGAGGCTTCCCATGAAGAAATCTTCCTCGGTGAGAACGGAAACCGCATGGACATGCTTTTTATCATATATTTGTGCTATCGATAAATGATCGAACTTTTCCCGTATAATTCCTTTTGATGGCGATGCCTTTTTAATCTCCGCGATCAACTTGATATTTTCATCTAAAGAACGTTTTACAGCTGTCCGGAAATCCCTTGGCTTTTCAACATCGGTGATCTTTGATTTGAGTTCTCTCAAAGGAACGGATGCCTGCACATCTCTCAGCCTCTGTTTTTTCTTTGAGACAATTTCATGAAGGATTCCCATGGTGGATATTATAAGACCGGCTGAATATTTTGCAAACGCATCTCTCTTATTTGCTATAATCCCTCAAAACATAAAGGGGACAGAATTGGACGAAAAAAAAAGGATAGCACAAGCTGCAGGTCTGATGTCGATTGCTACCCTCATCAGTCGAATTCTTGGGTATGTGAAGGACATGATACTTGCGCGGTTTTTCGGTGCTACAGGTATAGCCGATACTTTCTTTGTCGCATTCAGAATACCGAACCTCTTGCGGGAGCTTTTTGCCGAAGGTGCCATGTCCTCTGCATTTATTCCGGTTCTGACAGAATATCAGACGAGGCACGGCCGGGAAGAAGCAAAAAGACTGGTAAGGATTGCATTCACGTTTATCCTGATAGGTGTTGGTTTCCTCTGTATTGTTGGAATTATTTTTGCCCCTGGAATTGTAAGGGTCATTGCCCCCGGGTTTGCCAGCATGCCTCAAAAATTTTCCCTTACGGTTTCCCTCACAAGAATCATGTTCCCTTTTCTCCTGTTTATCAGTCTCGCAGCACTTATCATGGGAGCATTAAACACCAGACGTATTTTTTTTGTCCCCTCTCTTGCTCCTGCAACACTGAATATCACGATCATTATTCTTGTTCTCATTTTTGCTACAAGAATGGAACAGCCGATATTTGCAGTTGCAGCAGGAGTTGCCTTAGGTGGTCTAATCCAGTTTGCATTTCAACTCCCGTCTTTCTTTAAGTCCGGATATTCGTTGAGCCCTGATTATGGTTTTAAACACGACGGACTGAAGAAGATGGCTACTCTTATGATGCCTGCAACAATGGGAATGGCTGTTGCCCAGATAAATATCTTTGTCAGTACAATCCTTGCTTCTTATCTGCCTGAAGGCAGTATCACGTATCTCTATTATTCCATGCGCCTTATCCAATTCCCTGTCGGTATTTTTGGTGTTGCCATGGGAATGGCTGTTCTTCCTTCATTATCTGAACACGCAGTGAGAGGGGACTATGGCAAACTCCGGGAAGATTTTTCCTATGCACTCAGGGTATTATTTTTTATTACCGTTCCTGCTATGGCCGGGTTGATCGCGTTACGGGAGCCCATCGTTCATATCCTTTTCCAGAGAGGTCAGTTTGATTATCCTGCAACGGTGGGAACAGCACATGCCCTTTTATTTTATTCCCTTGGAATTTGGTCGATTGTCGGCGTGAGGGTTGTAACGGCCACTTTTTATTCGATGCAGGATACAAGAACACCAGTAAAAATTGCGGCAGTTGCAGTTGCAGCAAACATACTGTTCAGCATTGTCCTTATGCAGCCTCTCAAGCACAGCGGGCTTGCCCTTGCGAATTCCCTTGCTTCAGGTTTGAATTTTCTTCTTCTCTTTATGTTTCTCCGGAAAAGACTCGTAACAATTGATGGGAAGCGAATTCTTTCATCCTTTGTTAAAATTGTGATTGCGTCGGCGATCATGGGCATATCAGCCTGGCTTCTCCTTCACGGAACGTTATGGCAAACATATGGGCATACCTTTCAAAAGGTTTTATATCTGAGTGGAACGGTTGTATTATGTATTGGGGTTTATCTTGGCGTCATCTTTCTCTTGAAAAGTGAAGAGCTGAATTCTCTGGTCGTGATGATCAGGCAGAAATTCAGAAAATGAATAAACGGAGGCCACATGAGAATAAAAAAATTTGTTGTCGGACCGCTTGAGAACAACTGTTTTCTTGTCATCGAAGATGTGTCTAAAGAGTGTTTCATTACAGATCCCGGTGATGAACCTGACAGAATTATGGATTTTATCAATGGAAATAACATCAAGGTAAAATATCTCGTCTGTACCCATACGCATTTTGACCACGTCGGGGCAGTATCCGATCTAAAAAAAGATACCGGGGCAAAGATTGTCATTCATAAAGATGATCTCCCGATCTATGAAAGCTCGCGGGATCATGCTGCGATATGGGGGTTCGAGATTGATCCCTTGCCTCAACCAGATGTGTTTGTTTCAGAGGGAGACACGATCGATATCGGGAATTTACAATTCGAGATTCTCCACACCCCTGGCCATAGTCCTGGTGGAATCTGCATTTACGGAGAAGGTATTGTCATTACCGGGGATACGCTTTTTGCAGGTTCAGTGGGAAGAACAGATCTCCCCGGTGGAGATATTCAGAAGTTAAAAGCATCCTTTAAGCGGCTTATGTCGCTTTCAGATGGAGTTAAGGTACTTCCCGGGCATGGACCTGAAACGACTATTGGCCGTGAAAGGACTGACAATTTCTTCGCATCAGAAATTTGAGAATATTGATTCGAATACAAATCATTTTAATACAAATCAGAGAAATTATGCGTTATTATCAAATATCAATCAATATTTAAGCTTATTCCCCACTAATTTGCTATTTTTTTCTATTTGACTATCAATAAAAAAATGATATTCTATAATTATAGATGATATCTAAAGGTTTCATAATGGTGTAAAAAGACCAAGTAGATCTTTGATAAAAAGGCTATATTACTTGGTATAGCCTTTATTTTTCTCTGAAATCCCGACGGACTAAGATAAGTTGCTACAGAATGATGTGCCCAAAAGGGATGCAGAGATGTTCTTTGAAAACTAAAAAGTAGGCCCTGTCAAGAGTTTAATTTGAGAGTTTGATCCTGGCTCAGAACGAACGCTGGCGGCGTGCCTAACACATGCAAGTCGAACGGAGTTATAGTTGTAGCAATACAGGTATAGCTTAGTGGCGGACGGGTGAGTAACACGTAGGTAACCTACCCT
>DATKXL010000017.1:0-2237 GCA_035529055.1 Bacteroidales bacterium | reverse complement strand
AGAAAGTGTTCAATCTTTGGGACCTGCTTCTCATCAAAACAGTCCTCAATCGATAAGGGATGAATACCTATAGTATCAATAAGAATATTAAGCTCCTCCCGGGCAGGCTGGTAATAATCGAGCCAGATAAAACCGCCCTCTTTCAGGGCGCTCAAGGCCTCACCTATTGTGCCGACTCCGTAAAATAATCCTGTGGAAGAGAAATGATAGAATTTTGACACTGACATGGGTTGTGAATTTTGAATCCAAATTACTACAAAAAACAACATCCCGGAAATTTCTTTAACCTGTTCCGCCGGGTAAGCCCAGGAACTATTAAGGAAACTCTGATACCTGCCACAGATTTTAAATATCCTTTCATGGAGTAAAAGACCGCCGCCGGCATGCCCCGAAAAATATATTTCAGCAATCAGGGGTAACCAATCCGCAGATTGAATAACATCTTCCTGCCGGATAATCAATTTTTATTACTTTTACCCTGTAATGTTATTTCCTGAAAATGCTTTCTGCTGAAAATAATAAAGCATTGTTTATTCTGAATCCATTTGCCGGAGTTCCTCCGGTTAAGTTCATAATATCCAAAGAGATTAACCGACGTAAGAATGAACTCTCTTACTATAAATCATTAAGTATAGATGAGTCCGGAACACTTATTAAACAGAACTTTGATAAATATGATGTTTTTGTAGCTGCCGGAGGGGATGGCACTGTTCATACAGTTGCAACAAAGCTGATAGGCAGTGATAAGATATTGGGAGTGCTTCCCATAGGATCAGGTAATGGTTTTGCCAGGGAGTTCCGGTTCAGAGCAAAGATCAGATCTCTTCTTAATGATATAAATAATAAAGAGAGTCTTAAAGTTGATACCATAGAGGTTAATAATCATCTTTGCCTCAACGTGGCAGGCGTAGGGCTCGACAGTTTTGTTGCCCATTCCTTTGACAAGCTGAAAACACGTGGTTTCTGGTCATATGCAGGTGTGACTCTTTTAAATTTTATAAACCTCCGGCCCTTTCATGCTGTAATAAAGATTGCTGAAAATGAAGTCATCTCCGAGGATCTTTTTGTTCTTTCGGTTGCAAACAACAGGCAATTCGGAAATAACGCTTTTATTGCACCCGATGCAGTTCCCAACGACGGGCTGATGGATATTGTCACTATTAAGCCATTCCCAAAGTATCTGCTGCCTGTTTTTATTTACCGCCTCTTTGCAAAAAAACTGAATGATTCGAAATATGTGCATCACATAAAAACTGACAAAGAGATTAAAATCGTTACCGGTGAAACAAGGTTTCATATTGACGGTGAACCGGTGAATATATCTGGTGAAGTGACTGTACGGATTAGACCTAAATCGTTGAAAGTTCTTAAAACCGCTAAAAACAGACGATTCTGGAGCTTCGGAAGCTGATAAATCAGACAATGAAAAGAAATATCATTTTATCATTGGGCTTTCAGGGGATTCGTGGAAGTAATATCAGGAGAGGATTACATCGGTCCTCAGGATCACGTTTGCCCGATCTGGTTCAGGAAAATAAAGATACGGGAATTGTAACTCAATGAATTTATTTCATTTATTCTCCATACTTATTGTATTATCGGCTGGTTTTGCATACATCAATTTCCGTGTGCTGAAACTGCCAAATGCAATAGGCTTAATGCTGGTTTCTTTAGTTTTTTCTATTCTTGTTATAATTGCAGGATATTACTTCCCTGCTTTTAAAAATGTGGTTACCGGCAAATTAAGCAGTCTTGACTTCAGTGATCTGCTTCTTGAAGGGATGCTGAGCTTTATGCTATTTGCCGGAGCAATACCGATAAAATATGATGACCTCAAAAACGAAAAGCTGACGATTTTGCTTTTTTCAACTATCAGTGTAATAATAAGCACTTTAATTGTAGGTTTCAGTACGTATTTTCTTTTAAAGATCTTCGGGTTACAGGTTAATCTTATACATGCCCTGCTGTTTGGTGCCTTAATATCACCTACTGATCCTATCGCTGTTCTCAGCATACTGAAAAGTGCAGGGATATCAAAATCGCTTGAAACAAAAATTGCAGGTGAATCACTTTTTAATGATGGTGTTGCCGTAGTCGTTTTTATTACGATCTTACAATTAGCCCAGCCAGGCACTGAAATTAATCCGGGCAGTGTTCTTTTGCTGTTCGGACAGGAGGCTGCCGGTGGCATTATACTTGGAATTATCCTGGGTTTTGGAAGTTATAAATTCATAGCA
>DATKXL010000016.1:0-9478 GCA_035529055.1 Bacteroidales bacterium | reverse complement strand
AAAGCACCTTAATGCCCCATACAAAGCTATCTTTTTCAAATTCTTTAACCCCGATCACGGTAAAACAGGTTTTGAGGCCGGTTATGCATTTATAATGGACCTGATACTGGCATTTATCCTTTCCGGTCTATTGCTGGCTGTAATAAAAAGATTCACTGCAAGGATCGTTGGAATGAAGAAAACAGTCCGTCTCAAAACCATCGATAAAATAGCCCTTACCTCATTATGGCTTATATTCCCAAGCAGGCTGATAGCCGAGAGTCTTACCAGCGGAGCTTATGGAACAGGCAGCTTTCTTACCGGTTCTCTGGGTTCGGTGTTGGCTTCGTTTTTGCCGGCACAGCAGCTGGCATATCCTGTATGGTGGCTTTATTCCCTCTCACTGACAACTTTTTTCATACTGCTGCCCATCACCAGGTATATGCACATCCCTACTGAGCTTTTTCTGATTTTTATGCGGAACTCTGGTATTACAACCGGGGATAAGACGGGAACCTTTTCAGAAGTGCAGACCTACTCATGCTCTTCCTGTGGCATTTGCATAGATGCCTGTCAGATGAACCTTTCGGCCGGAATAACAAATATGCAATCGGCATACCTGATGAAAGCCATTCGTAATAATGACGAAACATACGACATTGCACATAACTGCCTGATGTGCGGAAGATGTGACCAGAAATGCCCTGTTGGGATTGAACTTTCAGCAATAAGGATGATCCACAGAAGAGCTGAGGAGCCGGGGAATGATATCCTGAATACATGGAAAGGATATTTCAGAAGTCGTCAGACCACCAACAACCATGCTAAACCAAATGGCCAACACACATATAATTATCTCCCGATAACAGACGTAAAGAAAGCAGATGTTCTCTACTATGCCGGATGTATGACTCATCTCACACCTGGCATTAAAAATTCAATGATAAAGATATTTAATGCTTCCGGTCTTAACTGGTCCTTTATCGATGAGTCCGGGGGAGTATGCTGCGGACGCCCCTTAATGCTGGCAGGACAGGACAGGGAGGCCAGGGAACTGATTAATTATAATTCTCAGATCATATGGAAATCAGGCGCCCACACGCTCGTTACTTCATGTCCAATCTGTTATAAGGTCTTCAAAGAGAGTTATTACCTTGATGTTGAAGTGCTTCATCATACACAATTCATTAAGAACCTCATTGATGAGAGATCTGTTAAAATGAAATTTTTACACAAAAGAGTGGCTTATCACACTCCATGTGAACTTGGAAGAAATTCAGGGGTTTATGATGAGCCAAAGGATGTCCTCAGACATGTCGCGCGACTTGAGAAGACAAATGTCGAAGATAAAAACTCTTTATGCTGCGGGGGGAGCCTGGGTAATACTAAATTAAGCCATCAGAAAAAACACCGGATATCAGTAGATGCTGCAGCGGAACTTACCAGGGGAAATCCTGATATCCTGGTTACTGCATGCCCTCTGTGCAAGAAAACTTTTACCAATTCTACCAGGACCAAAGTTGCCGATATTTCTGAAATTGTTGCTGAAGCTTTAGTTGTACCTCCGGCAAAAAAGTATCTGATATTTAAAAATTTTTCACTTAAAGAGGCAGCAGATATTCTCTGAAACAATCTGGCATTTTTTTTGTTGTAATTAGAACGATTGCATACTGAAGTTGTATTAATTCCGTTTTAATTAAGAAATATTTTTAATAGGAGAAAAAGAAGATGATTAGAAAAATTTTTGCAGGATTAGTTCTTTTAATGATCGCTTTATGGTCATGTAACAGTAAATCAGAAAGTAAAAAGATCGGTGGGGGAGATGATCTGATTATTCAACAGGAAGATGGTACCCTTTCACTTAAGCTTGAGAAAGCAGCATGTTACAGCAACGTAAGTGAACCCTCGAGTAATACTGCAGAATGGAATGTGGTGATCTCCCAACCAGGTCGTTACAAAGTCTGGCTGTCAAGTGCAACTAAAGACACCCTGGACCTGAACTATAACAATTCCGTCAGGGTCAGCCTGCTGGATAACCAGCTTGAAGTAAATCCGGAATGTGATAAAATTGTTCAGAATTCAGGTGATGTTACGTATCCCTTTTACAGGGCCGATTCATATATGGGATCATTTTATATCTCAGAACCGGGAGAATACAGTATTCAGGTCATCAGCGAAAAAGTCATTTCGAAAGAAGTCAGAAATCAGACAGCTTATCTTTCGGATGATACAAGACTGATGTCGGTTATCCTGACACCTATGACAAGGTAGTTGCCGCTTTCTGAATCCACTTTTTTGCGTTAACAAAGGCTTTCATCCATGGGGTGATCTCATCGTTTTTTCTGTCGGCGGGATAGTATCCGCATTGCCATGGAAAAAATGATCTTTCCAGGTGAGGCATCATTACGAGGTGACGGCCGTCGCCCGAGCATAATCCTGCTGCATCAAAGTCGGATCCGTTCGGATTGGCCGGATAACTGCTTTTACTGTATTTAATAGTGATATTGTAACTGTTCTCTGAATAGGGAAGCCTGAACCGTCCCTCGGCGTGTGCAACCCAGATACCCAGTTCCATACCTGCCATATCGCGGAGCATTACCGAATTGTTTTCATTGATCTTGACGCCAACAAAGCCGGATTCAAACTTACCGGACTCATTGTGAAGAAGTTTTGGCATCTCTTCATGTTCCGGGCATAGCAAACCCAGTTCAGCCATCAGCTGACACCCGTTACAAACACCGAGTGAAAGAGTATCCTTCCTGCTGTAAAATTTTTCCAGCGCAATCCTGGCTTTTTCATTATACCTGAATGCCCCTGCCCAGCCTCTTGCTGACCCCAACACATCGGAGTTAGAGAAGCCGCCTACAAAAACAATCATACTTATCTTATCAAGCGTCTCCCTTCCGGATATCAGATCGGTCATGTGCACATCTTTTACATCAAAACCTGCGAGCCACAAAGAATAAGCCATTTCCCGGTCTCCGTTCACCCCTTTTTCCCTTATGATTGCAGCCCTGATACCCGATTTACGTTGTCGTACCGGAGAAATTCCGAGCGACATGAAGGTTCCTGTAAAATTTCTAAAATTGAAGTTCAGTGCATGGTTTTTATAGCTCTCATATCTCTCCAGTGCAAGTCTGGCACCACTCTGTTTGCGATCGAGAAGATAAGATGACATGAACCACTTATCCCTTAACTGATCAATATTGAAGGTAAATGCTTCAATACCGTTTTTGATATAAATAGCCCTTTCCGAAACAGGATGCCCGATTGAATAATAATAAATCCCATGCTCAACAAGAAACTCAGCAACCTCATTTTCATCCTTTACCTGAATTATTATACCCGGATTCTGACATAAGAGAATTTTTGCAGTATCTCTATCCTCCAAAGCTGTCAGATTCACATTTAAGCCTCCTGATGTATTTGAGAAACACATTTCAAGAAGAGTGGTTATCATCCCTCCGGCAGAAATATCATGTCCTGATAAAATCTTCCCCTTGTCGATAAGTTCCTGTACCGCATTGAAAACTTCAGCAAAGTAGGCAGGATCATTTATTGTCGGGACTTCTTTCCCAAGCCTGTTTAAAATTTGTGCAAAACTGCTGCCTCCTGTTTTCATATCATCCCTGCTCATGTCAATATAAAGCAGGCTTGTATAAGGGTCGTTAATTATAACCGGTTCCACAATCTTACGGATATCTTTTATTTCACCTGCGGCAGAAATAATTACAGTTCCTGGTGAAAAGACCACCTGATCTCCGTATTTCTGTGTCATTGAAAGACTATCTTTTCCTGTAGGTATGTTTATTCCCAGTTCAATTGCAAAATCGCTGGCTGCTTTCACTGCAGCAAATAACCTTGCATCTTCTCCGGGGTTCTTGCAGGGCCACATCCAGTTTGCAGAGAGTGAGACACTTTTCAGCCTGTCAGTTAATGGTGCCCATATAATATTAGTAAGAGCTTCCGCTATGGAGAGAACGGATCCGGCTTCAGGATCAATAAGTCCGGCCACCGGTGCATGACCTAATGAAGTGGCCATACCGGTTTGCCCTATGTAATCAAGGGTAATTGCACCAAGGTTATTTAACGGCAATTGCAGAGGACCGGCACACTGCTGTTTTGCCAGCCTTCCGGTCACCGATCTGTCAACTTTGTTTGTCAGCCAGTCCTTACATGCTACCTCTTCAAGCTGCAGAACCTGTTCTAAATACTCCTGGATCTTTTCCTGAGAGTACTCCTGCTTTTTATAGCTGCTGACCACAGATGAGTCGATGAGGGTAGTTTTTGGTGGATCCCCGAATAAGGAAGCCAGTGCAATATCAATTGGTTTTTCACCTGTGACCGTATTCTCAAAAGTGAATTGCTGATCACCTGTAACCTCCCCGATAATATAGATTGGAGCTCTTTCCCTGGCGGCAATTCTTTTGAGGATATCGATATCAACCTGCCTCATAATCAACCCCATACGCTCCTGGGATTCATTTCCGATTATCTCTCTGGCCGACAATGTGGGATCACCTATCGGAAGCTTGCTGATGTCAATCTTTCCACCGGTTGACTCGACCAGTTCTGACAGACAATTGAGGTGCCCTCCTGCTCCATGGTCATGTATTGAAATCACAGGATTATTATCTGATTCACTCAGAGCCCTGATGGCATTATAGATCCTTTTCTGCATCTCGGGATTGGCCCTCTGAACAGCGTTTAACTCTATTGCGCTGTCGTATGCTCCTGTATCAACTGATGAAACTGCACCGCCTCCCATTCCTATCCTGTAGTTGTCACCTCCAAGAAGCACTATCAGATCACCTTTTTCCGGATTGCTCTTTTCGCTGTCTTTCTTTTTACCGATACCTATGCCACCTGCCAGCATGACAACTTTATCATAGCCTGATTTCTTAAGATCCTCAAAATGTTCAAATGTAAGAACGGAACCGCAAATCAAAGGCTGTCCGAATTTGTTCCCAAAGTCACTTGCCCCGTTTGATGCTTTGATCAGTATGTCTGCGGGCGTCTGGTATAACCATGGACGCTCTTCCGTTGCTCTTTCCCATGGTCTTGGACCATCAGTCCGGGGATAGGAGGTCATATAGACTGCAGTACCGGCAATGGGGAAGGCCCCTTTGCCCCCTGCAATACGATCTCTTATCTCTCCTCCGGTTCCAGTGGAAGCACCGTTGAACGGTTCAACAGTAGTGGGGAAATTATGTGTTTCAGCTTTCAGGGAAAGAACTGATTCATATTTTGTCACTTTAAAAAAATCCGGTTTGTCCTGTTTTACAGGGGCAAATTGTTCAACTACAGGTCCCTGGAGGAATGCACAATTATCCTTATATGCCGAAACGACTTTATTCCGGTTAAAATGAGTTGTGTTCTTAATAAGCTGAAAAAGGGTTGACTCTTTCTCTTCACCGTCAATAATGAAAATACCGTTAAATATTTTATGCCGGCAGTGTTCAGAATTAACCTGTGAAAATCCAAAAACCTCACTATCTGTAAGCTTGCGACCTATTGATTTTGTGAGATCCTCAAGATATCTGATCTCATCATCACTTAAGGCGAGACCTTCTTTGTCAGTGTATTGTTTTATGTCCTCAACATAGAAGACTTTTTCAGGAGTCCGTTCAATAGTGAAAAGCTTCGGATCAAGATTATTATACAGAGCCTGAAGCATGGGATCATATTCAGGTTTATCAGATTCCGATGGAAAAAACTCCTCAATTCTCTTTATACCCTCAATCCCCATGTTCTGTGTTATTTCTACCGCATTGGTGCTCCATGGAGTGATCATCTCTTTTCTGGGCCCGATAAAAGTCCCCTCAATGCTTTCCTTGTTAATCAGTGTAGCTTGAGAAAAAAGCCAGATCAGTTTTTCAATGTTATTTTCATGTAAATCAGTTGTTGTTCCGACTGCAATAATATTATGAGAATCCGCTTCAAAAAAAAGAATCATGCTGTTTGTATTAAGACATTAATTTTTAGTGATTTAACAGAAAGGACCATAAATAATTATAATCAGGTAAATATAACACTAGTTTCAGACATCTCTGTGTAGCTCTGGGTCTTCTCCGGATTTCCTCCGTGTAAGTTCTTTTTTGTTATACAGAGGGCCACAGAGAAGATACAGAGGACCACAGAGATTCTTATTTTAAACCGCTTCGCACCAGGAAAGGGTCAATTGAAGGTTCTTTGCCTCTGAAACTTTTATAAAGGTTCATCGGTTTGTCAGACCCCCCTTTTTCCAGTATGTTTTTTCTGAATGATTCAGCAACCTCACTGTTAAACAAACCTGACTCTTTGAAATGCTGAAAAGCATCAGCATCAAGCACTTCAGCCCACTTATATCCGTAATAACCTGCAGCATATCCTCCACCAAAAAGATGAGTAAATGAACAGCTCATATTGGCAGACTCAATTTTCGGAAAAAGTTCACTCCTTTTTGTTACGACTGTTTCGAACTCATTTACATCAATATTGACCGGTTCGTTGACTGTATGCCACGCCATATCAAGGAATCCGAATCCAAGTTGCCTGTTACAGGCATATCCCTCATTGAATGTGGAAGCCTCTTTGATCTTCCTGATTATCTCATACGGGATCTTTTCCCCGGTACTGTAGTGAACTGCCCAGGAATCAAGCCACTCATGTTCAAAGGCCCAGTTTTCCATGAATTGCGAAGGCAGTTCTACATAGTCACGTACTACATTGGTCCCTGAAAGGCTCTCGTAATTGCATCTTGTCAACATTCCATGGAGGGAATGACCGAATTCATGCAGGAATGTAGTAAGCTCATTGAATGTAAGAAGAGAAGGTTTTGTTTCCGTGGGTCTGGAGAAATTTGTTACTATCGATATCAAAGGTCTGATTTCGATACCGTTTTCAATTCTCTGATCCCTGTAGCTTGTCATCCAGGCTCCACTGTTTTTGCCTGGCCTGGGATGATAATCGAGGTAGAGGATAGAAAGGAAACGATCCTCCTGATCGTATACCTCCCACGTCAAAACTTCTTTATGATAAACAGGAATAGTTTCGTTTTTGATAAATTTCAATCCAAAAAGTTTAGAAGCAAGTCCTAATATAGCATCCTGAACATTTTCGAGACGAAAATATGATTTAAGGATTTCATCGTCAATATTGTATCTGACCTTTTTTAACTTCTCGGAATAAAATGCCCAGTCCCACCTTTCTATTTCACCGGTATGTCCCCATTTATAAGCGAACTCCTTCAGATTGTTGAAATCTCTCAACGCTGCCTTGTGTGAAACTTCAAATAATTTTTCAAGAAAAGATTCAACCTTTGAAGGATTATCTGCCATACGGTCGCCAAGAACCATTTCAGCATAATTGCTGAATCCCAGCATTTTTGATATTTCGAGACGAAAGTTGACTATTCTCTGCAGGATTGTCCTGTTATCCCTGTCAGCACCATGGTAAGCACGGGAAGTGTAAGCTTTTAGCATTTTTTCACGCAGGTTCCTCTTTTCAGAGTACTGCATAAATGGGATATAGCTGGGATAATGGAGTGTGAATACCCATCCCTCTTTTTCACGCTTTTTTGCCTCAAGGGAAGAAGTCTCAATTATGTCATCCGGTAAACCGGCAAGGTCATTGATATTTGTAAGATGCAGTTCAAATGAATTGGTTTCTTCCAGGACATTATCCTCGAACTTAAGTGTCAGTTTTGACAACTCTTCCGAGATTTCCCTGAATCTGGCACGCTTTCTTTTATCCAGATCTGCCCCTCCCAGAATAAAGGTCCGGTATTTTTTCTCAAGAAGCATTCTTTGCTCCGTTCCTAAATCCAGTGATTCTGCTGAATCGTAAACAGTTTTTATCCTGCTGAAGAGCTTTTTGTTAAGAGTGATGTCATTCGAGAAACGGGTAAGCAGGGGAGAGATCTCCTGTGCTGCAGCCTGTAGTTCTCTGCAAGTTTCTGCACTATTCAGATTGAAAAGTATGGAAGATATCCTGCCAACCATTTCCCCTGTTCTGTCGAGTGCTGCTACTGTATTTTCAAAGGATGGAGGATCATTGTTATCCGTTATTGAGTTTATTTCATCCGATGCAGACTTAATTGCTTCATCCACAGCAGGTCTGAAATGATGAATCTCAATCAGGTTAAAAGGTGGAGTCTCAAATGGAGTCTCCCAGTGGCTTAGAAGTGGATTATTCATGCCGGAAATTATTTTGAAAAGAGCTTCAATCCATATCCTCTTCATCTGTGTTACTCCTGACGGCTCCGGCATATTTTGCAGGATAAGGCAGATTTCCTTTGGCAGCGAACCACAATATTCTGTTCAGCAGGTCATCGTTGCCCGAATCGACTCCCTCATACTCAGGGAGCATACTCTTTTTCGCGAAATGCAGTGCTCTGCCGGAAAGAGATGTCAAAGATTTGTTCATTTCATTCAGAGGTATCCTGTTTGGAACACATATATAAGGTGTCAGATCAGGCTCTGTTACAAAGCAATCTGTCATTGGATTTGCAATTGCATCCTGAATATTCATAGGTGGCAGACCCAGTATCTGCTCAATAGTCCGGACCATAGATGGCTGTGTATAATAGGTGTGATTTGTGTTCTTAAGTCTTGAATAGGCACTAATGACCAGGCCCACGGTACGATAAGCTGATATGTGGTCCCATCCGCCCTGGGAATCATCCTCAGTTACGAAAATAACAGTGTTCTCCCAGAACCGGCTTTTTGAAAGAGCTTCAACAATCTGGCCTAAAGCCAGATCATTATCAGCCACAAATGCTCTAGGTGTGGGATATCCGGGCCTTAAACCTGCAGTGTGGTCATTTGGCAAAGCCATTATCATCAACTCAGGCAGATTGTCTCCCTGCATGGCTTCATAAGCTTTTAATTCCTTTACGAATACATCTGCCCTCAGAATATCGGGAAATACATGACTTCCATATGAGGGGTAGCTCGCAGATAGTAATTTTATAACAGGTTCTATGGTTGTATGATTGGTAAACTCTGGCACGACCCCAGGGTATGCCGGCGACGTCCTTGTCGTTCACTAAAGGGTGCCTTCCTGCCCAGTTTGTAACATATAATTTGCCGGCTGCCATGGTCACTCCGTAAGGTGCCACACCCGGATCAGCAATCCATATAGTATCGCCTGTAACAAAATCCTGTTTGATTACATTGTTGTTGCCATTAAGAACAACGTAGAGATATTTCCGCCCCGACTCATTTGTTATCAGAATCTCATTAGGCAGAGCTATTTCAGCCGGAGATACTGCCTTATATTCCGGAAGACGTCCAAATTCAGCTTTCTGACCATTCCATTTTGCAGATGCGACAAACGATCTGTCGTTCATTCCAACCACACTCCAGTAAACTTCAGGATTTCCGTTTTCATAATACCAGGTAATGCCCGAATAGGTATTCATTCCGCCTCTGAGACTGGGGTGCTCATTATTTGAAAGCCTGTATTTAACCTGGTTATCATAAGTGCTGATAAAAATGATGCTAAATCTCTCCTGTAC
>DATKXL010000015.1:0-2078 GCA_035529055.1 Bacteroidales bacterium | reverse complement strand
TGGATCCTGGGTCCTTTTCTGTTACCGGTAAAAGGGATTCCCGCTATTTCAAGAACCTTCCGGAACCATCGATGTACAGCATCATGTTTACAAGCTCCACCATTCAATGAAACTAAGAATGGGCCATTTTCACGTTTCAAGCCGCTTACGAGAAGTTTATCCCGATATTCCAGATAGTCTTTGCAGACAACGGCAAGCGAGCCCGACATGGGTACCAACCTGTCTTTCCCGTTTTTGGTATCCTTTAAGGTCAGGTATCTCCCACTAATATTTATATCCTTATTCTTTAAAGATAAAGCCTCACTGATACGAATACCTGTCCCGTAAAGCAACCTTAACAGGCAGGGCATGATTAAAAGACAGGAATAAACGTTCCTGCATTTCATCCTCAGACTGTCGCAGGCCCGGAATATCCCGTTTATCTCTTCATGGGAATAGATATAGGGAATAAATGTGTTGGCTGGATATTTGGGTAGTTGGGGAACATAGGTTTTGATGCCTTGATCACGCAGGTATTCCGCCAGCTGTTTTACAACCTTAACTTTACTATATATGGTCAGCTCAGCCTCATTATGGAGACTATCGGCCCATTTATCAGATATCTCTTTGTTTAGTCCAATGCTTGTATGACCCTGATCCAGTATAAACCGATCAAATCTATAAAGAATCCTTTCCTCTTCTTTATATTTATAACCGAGGCTCCTTTTCAAACCGATAAAGTCGCTGATGTGTGGAGAGAATACACTCCAGCATGATTTGCTACTCATGACCATAATATACCTCCTTCCTGGTTGTAAAAAAGCGGGTTAACTAGAGGGACTTCCAAGGCGCATTGGCCAAGGGATTCGGTATCTATCCGTATGTAATGCCTGGTCGAGGTTGTGTTTTTGTGGCCGAGCACTTCGCTTATCACAGGAAGGGACTGTTTATTATTAAGTAATTCCTTAACAAGACTATGGCGGAGTGCATGGCCCCCATGTCTTCTGTTAGGTGATTTAAACCCCGCATAGGAAAATCTGCGATTTATCATGCCAGCAATGGTTTGTGGACGAACATGAAGGAATGGGGATATTATAAGCAAAAAGATATACTGTTCATCAGACTTGGGCCTCCCGTATTGGATATAATCAAGGAGTGCGTTTCCAACCACCGGTAATAAAGGAAGGGATATATTTTTACCCGTCTTATATTGCCTGAGAATGATCGTGTTCTGATCCCAGTGTAAATTCTCGAACCGGAGACGTGCGATATCGGATGCCCTTAACCCAAGATATGCGGCGAGCACTAATATAGCGTAGTCCCTCTTTCCTACAATATTTCCCCTGTCAACCGATTTCAACAGCTTTTTAATTTCTTCTTCCGTATAATATGAAGGTAATTTGGACTGTTTCTGATAATTATCCATGGGAATGAAGGGCGCTATATTAGTGGAAAGGATCCCCTTCTCATAAAGAAATTTGAAAAAGCCGCGTAAATCCATTAAGGTATCGTGGATAAGAGATTCTTTATGGGGATCAAGGCTTTTAATAAAGGTGATAATGTGATGGTGCTTGATATCATTAATACTGAAAATGCCATTCGTAGAGAGCCAGAAATTAAAATTGCTCATGTGGCTTTCTATCTTATCAAGCGTTATTTCCCTTAAACGACGGAATCGCTTAAAAGTGAGGAAATCCTTCATCATAAGACCAATTGAACCGTCCAAATATCTGACCTTACATTTCCGCTCTACCGAACCGGTAGCTAAATACTCGGACAGTACCGAAACAGACTTTTCAATGAGTTTTTCTTTATCAGTCAATTCTCCATGAGTTCTGCCTTTATAAAACTCGAGTAAAAAGTCATTACACACTGCAGGGCTGATGAATGTTAGCCTACTTTTTTCCATATACTCCTTGACAGGAAGCCATCGGCTCCGGTAATGGCGAAGCGTAACATACTTGTAAGAGAATTCCTCCTTAAGGTAATTGTATGCCTTTGAGGTAATTTCTTCGTAATCGAAATTGTTTTGCATAATAATTATGTTTAGTGTAACCTGTTATCAGGGCTTATACCCAGATTACAAAGAAAAATATTAT
>DATKXL010000014.1:0-2781 GCA_035529055.1 Bacteroidales bacterium | reverse complement strand
ATTATGGCAGAGAAATAACATGGCCTGAGACAGGAGAAAAGTATATTGCAGTCGCTAAAAAAATTCTGACCGATAAGCCAGAAGTATTTGCAAAAAAAGAAACCATTCTTGATCCGCTTGTTCTGCCTCCATTTTCGCTTGTTCATATTAAACGGTTAACAGACGATACCGGAATCATTCAACATGCAAAATTTGGCATTCCAAATTTAAAAGAAGGCTACTGTCTGGATGATAATGCCAGAGCCTTGCTTATGGTACTAATGGCATACAGGCAAAAAAAGGATTCCCTGGCCCTTGAATTATCTCCCATATATTTAAGCTATATCCACTATATGCAAATCAAAGACGGGACGTTCAGGAATTTACTCAGTTTCAACCGGAACTTTCTCGATAAGGTAGGTTCAGAAGATTCTTTCGGAAGAACCATCTGGGCACTTGGATACCTGATTGGTAATGCACCTAACGATGCCTATTACCAAACTGGCAGATTAGTATTCTTTGATGCATCCCAAAATTTTGAGAAACTTCAGTCTATCAGGGGTATTGCTAATACTATGGTAGGTATCAGTTATTACCTCCGGAGTAATCCGTCTGATGACTCAATGATCGAAAAATTAAGGAATCTTACCTATAAGTTAATCAAACATTATGAAGAAAACAGCTCTCCTGACTGGAAATGGTTTGAACCATTACTGGCTTATGATAATGGGATGTTACCACTCGCTCTTTTACATTCGGCAGAAATACTTAAAGATGATAAAATAACTGAGACTGCGTTGGGAACCATGAACTTTTTAACAGAAATTACACTTAAGGATGGTTATTTATCGATTATTGGTAGTGAAAAATGGTATAAAAAAGATGGTGAACGTTCCATGTTTGCCCAACAGCCGGTGGATGCCCTTGCTATGGTATTAATGTTTCACCAGGCTTTTCATTTAACAAAAGATAAAGAATATCTTACTAAATTATTTGCCTGCTTCATGTGGTTCCTGGGAGAAAATGATCTCAGGATGAATTTGTTCGATTTTGAAACCAAAGGCTGCTGCGATGGCTTTGAAAGTTATGGGGTAAACCGAAACCAGGGTGCCGAAAGTTCACTGGCCTATTTGATTTCTCACCTGACAGTTCTACTGGCATTTGAAGAATTTGAAGAAATAGATTTAAGGCAGCGACAACTGCAGTTGAAATGAAAAGTAAACTATAAATTGTGTTAATAAAAAGATATCACAATAACCCAATCCTTACAAAGGATGATGTGCCTTATCCGGTTGCCACCGTACATAATGCAGGTGTTGTAAAATTCAACGACAGGTATATAATGATTTTCCGGTCTCATAAACTTAACGGAAGAAGTATATTGGGCAAAGCAGAAAGTGATGACGGGTTTAATTTTAAAGTAGATAAAGAACCTTTCATGGTTCCTGCTACTGAAGGTATATTCAAAGAATATGAGGAGTACGGTGTTGAAGACCCCCGGATTATTTTTCTTGATGGTGAATATCTTATAACTTACAGTGCCTATTCCCGTCATGGTGTGCGTATTGGTCTTGCAAAAACTAAAGATTTTAAATCCGTTGAACGGTTTTCTCTTATCACTGAGGCTGATTACCGTAATGTTGTAATCTTTCCTGAAAAGTTTAACGGTTTATACGCACGACTCGACCGTCCTCATTCTGAAATATCACCCTGGTCAATCTGGATCTCCTATTCTCCCGACCTGAAGTATTGGGGTGAATCAAAATTAATTATGAAACCTGTTCAGTATCATTGGGATGAAATGAAAATAGGTCCCGGAGCACCTCCGGTTAAAACTGATCGTGGCTGGTTAAGCATTTATCACGGCGTATTTCCTACCATGGACGGATGTGTTTACAGATTGGGTGTTGCATTGCATAATCTTGAAGATCCTTCCCAAATAATTGCTGTTGGCGATGAATGGATTTTACAACCGGAAGAAGTTTATGAAATAACCGGATATGTGCATAATGTAGTATTTACCTGCGGAGCTGTCCCCGAAGAAGATGGAAGCATAAAAATCTATTGGGGCGGTGCCGACAAAGTGATGTGTGTGGGCACAGCTAATATAGAATCTCTTGTGGATCATTGTTTGAAAAACTCAAGGAAAGCATTATAGTCATCAGTTAAAAGTAATAAAAAGCACGTTAAAACTTTCTGAACTTAAATATGAAGATAGCCGTATTATCACCTGTTGCATGGCGAACTCCTCCCCGAAAGTATGGACCGTGGGAACAGGTTGCTTCAAATATTACCGAAGGCCTGATTGAAAATGGCATTGATGTTACTTTATTTGCTACTGTTGATTCCATTACGAAGGGCAAACTAAAAGCTGTTTGTGAACATTCCTATTCAGAACACACAGAGCTTGACCCAAAAGTATGCGAGTGCCTTCATATAAGCAACATAATGGAGCAGGCAGATAAATTCGATTTAATTCATAACAATTTCGATTTTCTCCCGTTAACTTATTCGCGTCTGATCAGAACGCCTATGGTAACTACCATTCATGGTTTTTCTTCTCAAAAAATTCTGCCTGTCTATAAAAAATACAATAGTACCACCTTTTACGTTTCTATCAGTAATTCTGATCGAAGTCCTGAGCTTGACTACACTGCTACTGTTTACAATGGTATTAATACAGATGAATTTACATTCCGTTCTGAACCAAAAGATTATCTGCTGTTTTTCGGCAGGATTCATCCTGAGAAAGGCACTGCTGAATCCATTCAGATTGCAAAACAATCCGGAAGAAAGCTGATC
>DATKXL010000013.1:0-3457 GCA_035529055.1 Bacteroidales bacterium | reverse complement strand
GAACTCTCTGGCAAAACCATTTCCTGATCCTATGGGAAGCACCCCCAATATCTTATCACTGCCTATCAGCTTTGTTGCAACTGTATGAACAGTGCCATCCCCTCCGGCAGCTACAAAAACATCATATTTATCAAAGTTCTGCTTAATAAGTGTTCCGGACTCATCTATACTCAATGATTTATAGTAAGAGAGTTCATGCTTACGGCGGTTAAGCTCTTTGGATATTATGAACTTAACCGGAGGAACTCCGGCATATGGATTCAGGATAAATAATGCTTTATTATTTTCAGCAGAAAGCATTTTAAGCGGATTACATTTCAGGGTAAAAGTAATAAAAATTGATCATCCGGCAGGCAGATGTTATTCAATCTTCGGTCTGGTTACCTCTGAACTCAGCAGTCTGTTATTCTGAGCATGGCATTTTATGTCTTTTACTCCATGAAAGGATATTTAAAATCTGTGGCAGGTATCAGAGTTTCCTTTATAGTTCCTGGGCTTACCCGGCGGATCAGGTTAAAGAAATTTCCGGGATGTTGTTTTTTGTAGTAATTTGGATTCAAAATTCATAACCCATGTCAGTGTCAAAATTCTATCATTTTTCTTCAACGGGATTATTTTACAGAGTCGGCGCAATAGGTGGGGCCTTGAGCGCCCTGAAAGAGGGCGGTTTTATCTGGCTCGATTATTACCAGCCTGCCCGGGAGGAGCTTAATATTCTTATTGATCCAATTGGTATTCATCCATTATCAGTTGAGGACTGTTTTGATGAGAAGCAGGTCCCAAAGATTGAACACTTTCTCAACAATACCTTCATTATTTTCAATGCTTTCAGTTATAAAGAGAAGACCCTGTTCACTGATGAGATAAATCTTTTTATAGGGAAGAATTTTCTGATAACAGTCAGCGGACATAATTCGGAAGGAAGAAGACCTTTGAACAATATTGCCGGGATTATTGAGAATGATACATCAAATGTCAGGAACGGCCCTGCTTATCTTATGCACAAAATACTTGATTATCTTGTAGATCAGAAGTACGAAGCATTTGATACCATGGAAGATGAACTTGAGGAGGCTGAAGAGGCTTTAATGGATAATGTTTCAGGATTCCAGCCGATGCAGTTGATCCACCTGAGGAGAGAACTGGTGAGTCTCAGAAAGAGCCTGTTTCATGAAAGGGAGATACTTGTAAAGATAAACAGGCTCGATTGTCCTTTTATCCCTGAAAAAGCTATAATTCAATACCGTGATATTTACGACCACCTGGCTAAATTCTTTGAACTGACGGAGACTTACCGTGAGATTGAAACAAGCTTAATGGAGCTATATACATCGCTTCTCAATAACCAGATGACAAGGACGTCGAATGAGACAAATGCTTCTGTACGGCGTCTCACCCTGATAGCAACCATATTCATGCCCTTAACCCTTATTGCCAGCATAGGGGGAATGTCGGAATGGTCGATGATGACAGGACCTGCAAACTGGAAAACTGCTTATCCTCTTTTTCTTCTTGCAATGGTTGTAATAGCCTTTATCAATTATTATCTTATCAAACGCCTTGAAATAAGGGACAGGAGGAAAAGTAAAGAGCAGGCAGAAAGCAATAACAAAAAAGAAACTGACTGATTAATAATAAAGCTTACCTATTCCAAAGGTTCCTGATTTTTGGTTAATTCATTATAAACCTTCATAATTTCTTCTTCAAACTCGGGAGGAGCCTCAATATGTCCCCATCCCGACTGCATCTGCCATAATCCATCATAAACAGAATCATGGTATGACCTTATAAGATGAGGGATCTCTTTTTGCTTCAAGATTTCACTGAGCAGTTTAGCCTCAATTTCATTATACAAAACCAGAATTTTAACTGCTTTTGTCATGCAAAACAATTTAGGGTTTATCAAAAATAATCATTTATTTATATTGATGACAGAGCAGTTATTAAGCATGTTGAACTCATGCTCAAAATTCGGAGTGAAGATCCCTGTTCCGAGGTTTTCTTCTATTTCTTTCATTGTCCAGTATTTCCCGTCATCAATCTCGGTTCCGTTAACATCAGAAATCTTATTTGCTTTGGAAATGAATGAATAGACAAGTTCTTTTTCGCGTGGTGATTCCCAGACATATTTCTTAACAAACTTATAAACAAAACCCGGTCTTTTTCATACTTCACGGAGTTGGGGGTTTGACTATTGTAAATGAACATTTGATTGTATTCCCATCTTCATCAACAACTGTCAGAACATGATTTCCCGGTTCTGCAAGAATCTCAATCTGGTGAATTAGTTTTGTGGTTCCAATATATTTTTCATCAAGATGCCAGAAGATCTTTTTCGACGGGTTACGGTGAGCCACTTCTGTAACAACCCTGGTCAACAGGCCGCTCTGGTCCCGGGGGATGAATATTTTTACTCCTGATGTCGGATAAATAAATTCCATCACAGGGATGCTCTTTTCATCGACACAGCCGGGGGCAAAAGGCGGAAGAGTTTTATATTCAGGATGTTTCTGTTTGTAGAAATATTCCATGGCAGGAGGCAGCACGAACCAGGCCTTATTTATCATTTCAGCAGGAGAGATGCATTCACTGGTTACCTGATGAGTCTCCGGCTTGTTAAGATGTATTACTTTATGGTACGGGCAGGCATCACTTCTCAGGCCATTTAGGCATGCTGCAATTTCCTCTGTTTCGGAACAATCGGGCCCTGCCCTGAATCCGCTTTTTTTACAGACTCTGATCATGGTCATCTCATCAATGGGCTGAGAGAACCATGAATTTGATTCCATAAGACTTACAAGGTCGAACAGTATCGGAGCTGCAGCAGAGATACCGGTAAGACCGGGTCTTCCTTCTCCGTCGGCGTTACCGGCCCAGACTCCGGTCACATATTCAGGAGTTGTTCCTATTGCCCAGGCATCCCTGAAACCGAAGCTTGTCCCGGTTTTCCAGGCAATATTTGGGGATGAGGCAAAATATTGCCAGCCTGCCTCACTCTCCGGACGGTTAACCTTCTGAAGCGCTTCGTATGTGAGCCAGATCGATGATGCGGAAAGAGGCGGCTCATTCTCATTATTAACATCATATTTTGGATCCGGCTGATGAATCAGAACAGGAGGATGGTAATCTCCAATACTGTATCCGGCTTCTTCATTGTACCTTTTCAGAACCCTGGAGAGAGATGCATACACGCCCGTGAGTTCCCACAAAGATGTTTCACCTCCCCCGAGTATAAGGGAGAGGCCATAATGATCAGCCGGCATGTTGAACGTAGTAAAACCGGTTTTGTGCAGAAGATCGAGAAATCTTCCGGGGTCATATTTTTGAAGCATTTTAACTGCCGGGATATTCAGTGACTGGGAGAGTGCTGATGCCGCAGTTACCGCTCCGCTGTAACTCCTGTCAAAGTTCCTGGGCGAAAAACCGGGGAAACGAGTGGGGATATCAGCTATAAGCG
>DATKXL010000012.1:0-4882 GCA_035529055.1 Bacteroidales bacterium | reverse complement strand
TTTATTAGCTTGAACATTTTTATATATAATTAATCCTAAAGCAGTAAGGGCAGCTGCTACCAAAAATATAGGCCCTGCGGCAGCTCCGAGGGTAATCAATTTAGGAATGAGTAATTTCAAAGCTGCGCTTAGTGCAGTAATGGATCCCACTAACTTTCCGGAAATAAATAAAACAGGCCCCAATCCGGCAGCTAACCCCGCTACTGCTAAAATTAACTTCTTTGTCTTATCATCCATTTCGCCTATTTTTTGAACTACTGCAAGTGTTCGCTCTAAAAAATTCTTAATTTGTGGCAATAGTATTACGGCAAAACTTCGCGCAAGCATTCCAAGATTATCTTTTACAGTTGAAAATAAACCTAATAATGATTTAGACTGCTTCTCTATCATACCGGCAAATTGCCCGCTTCCAGTTGTTAATGATCGTAGGGCTTTGTCGACATCATCAAAGCTCACTTTCCCCTGAGAGATCATATCGAATAATTCCTCTGTAGTAACCTCAAGCGTATCGGCAAGGGCCTGCAATATGGGGACGCCAGCTTCAGTGAACATATTCAATTCTTCCAGTGTAGCCCTGCCCTTAGCCTGCAATTTTCCATATGCTAGAGTTAGTCTATCCAATATTTCCTGATCACCCTGTGCGGCATTTCCAAGCATCCGCATTTTATCAATGACATCTTTGCTTTCCGTTCCAAAGGCTATTAATCTCTTTGTACCTTCTACAAGGTTTGGTAATTGGAAAGGAGTGGCGGCGGAAAATTTCTCTATATCTTTTAATAAACCTTCGGCTTTGTCGGCACTTCTTAACATGGTTTCAAAAGCAATTCGGTGCTTTTCCATTTTACCGGCTGATATAAGAGCTGCCGTTCCTATACCGACTATGGGGAGTGTAACAAACATGGTCATTTTCTTGCCTATATCAGAAAGCGATTTACCCATCGCCATCACTTTCTTTTGAGTGACAGTCATTGATCTTTCAAATTGCTTCGTATCTCCTAATAGAGAAACTACTAATGAACCTAATGGCATTGACTTTACCTTCTTATTATTTTGCCATGTTTCAATTTTTTAATTGCTTCCAAATCCGGTTTATCAGGATCGATATCATAAATCCAATCAATATATTCTTTTGGGACCATGCTTAAGTATTGGCTAATTTGATACATGCTCATCTCCCAGAGAATATAATCAGGCGTTGCAAACTGCCAGAAATGCCCTAAAACAGCAAAAAGATGATACCAGTTTATTTCTTTTCTTCTATTTCCTTTTTTTTTGTATCGTTTTCATTACCATCTATGCCGGCACCGTAACTTGAAGCTATGGCTATAAATTGTCTGAGATCGTATATGTCCGCATTTTCAAGCACCCATTCTTTTTTAATTTCATTTCCAGAGGCACGACAAACAATAAGAACGAGCTCAACCATTTCATTTAATATTTCCAGCGCCTTGTCATCGTTTATATTTTTTTCTTGATACTTTTTGCCTATCTGGTTTGCCTTGATGGAAACAATGAGAGGCACCTTGGATACTTTGAGTTTTTTACCTGCTATAATTATTGTTTTAGATGGACGCAATAATTCATCAAGATTATTTTCATTTTTATCCATTCCTTACTCCTTATACGATGCTCTGTTCATCGATGATCTCATACAGCTGATCGCCTATTGTTCTGGTAACATCAACTTTTCCAACCATATTGATTGGAGCAACCATCACGTCTTCCGCCTCATCTGATGGGAATTCAAAAGTTATACCCTCTTCAACAAGTGAGTAATAGACAGTCACCTGGAGCTTTTTGTCGTTCTCATCGGTATTGGTGAGTCGTATAACTTTCGGAGAGATCGTCTTCTTCCCGCCTGAAGTGAGCTTTTTTGATACATTCGGTGTGTAGGAATAATCGACCAGGACTGTATCGCCATCGATAATAGCCCCGCCATCAATTCTTGCAATACAGGTATAACCGGCAGGATCAACCGCTATCACATAATCTGTATTAAGCGTCCTGGCTGCCGGAGTCGCATCATTGCTGGTTACGACAATGGTTGTCACTTCAGTGTTATCACCATTTTTGTGAAGGAATCTAACCAAGTCGGTATCATACAGAGTGATCTCTTCATCGGTTACAGGCGTTGGGGATCCCGCAACAAAGCTATAGGAATCTATCCCGCCCCTGATTTCATCGAGTATTTCAAGATCGATCTCGATAAGACTTCCGGTGATAGCGACTTTCTGATTTTTGATATAATCCTTTATCGTTCCCGCATTGTCGGATTCTACCTCGACTTTATCCCAACTTTCAGAAAGCGATATTCCTCTCATTGCCCCCAGATTGACGAGAGATCCAATCGCATCACCAACCTCCACTTTCGCGGAGCCCAATTTAACAGCTCCGCTTTTTTGTATAGTTGTCTGAGACATTTAATCTACCTCCGATTCATTAATTTTGTTTATGTCAACAGGTTTTGAATTTCCGTAAGAAATAGGTTTTTCTTCTGAAATTCCGCAACCTGGAATATCCTTAATATTGATTCCTTTCAATTTCTTTTTTTCGACGTATTCGGCCCAGCCCGCATTTACCCAGGCTCCAGCACGTTCGGGATTCAACTTCCGGATGTCGCCGATTTTGTTACTATCGGTATCAACTATCATTTTTACCTTTTCTAACTTTTTCATGAATTTATCCTTTCGTTATATCCGTAAAGTATTTCTGTTTTCAAAAGATCAGATTCTTCCGGTATATATAATTTTATTCTCCTGCCATATGCTATTCCGCACCACCAGGAGAAGGATTCCCTCTGATATTCATACCGGGATCCCCGCGCCATTTCGCATCCGTAAAGATGTATTTCCTTATAGTTCTCATATATGGCCAGCGCAAGCATCCAGTCCATGGAGCAGTTGAAAAAGGCACCGAACTCCTGAATGACTTCATTTTTCGGATATTTAACACTCATCGGTATTGCCCCGAACTTATGCTGCATATATACCGGTATTTCTTTCTGCGTTTTCAGCCAATCAAGATACCGTTCGGGCTCAATATCTTTCACTCTGGAATAATGCATTTCAAACCATCTGTCGGCCCGCGGGATCTTGTAAAAAAGCCAATTCAATCCCCACACCTCAAAATTCACATCGAAAAAAGGCGCCTGTTTCCGTGTGGTAAGCGAATATGCAACTATAGCAACCTTTTTCATATATACCCCCTATGGGTAATGAGTTCCGCCGGCAGCCAGGCTAAGTTTTAATTTCTTCTATTCTCGCACTTAATTCTTTCATATTTTTCTTTTTTTGCATACCCCCCCCATTTTTAAACCTCCCGATAGATGATCTTGTAATCCGATGGAATATGATACGTTTCCGTTTCCGGATCATAGATATCAAAGCTGTTTTCAAATACCACCTGGGCCACCTTGACACCGGATCCTCCCCCCATCACTCCCTTATACCGCTGCATAACTTCTTTTACAGCATTTCGCAACGTCTTCGCTTCCAGATATGTTTTAGTCCAGCTGCTTAATTGAAACCGCGGGTACGCGATATCCACGTCATGGAATACCGGATTTGATACCTCTAAATATGTCAATGCCGGGTAATCCACATCTTGAGGTAATACCTCCGGATATAACCGATCGCCAATTATATCTGTGATTTCCGTTTTACTGAGCAGATATATTTTTAATGCTTCTTCGATTGTCATTGGCCGGCCCTGTCGATTACTCCTTTATATTCTTTCTTCACCTTCGCCTTAACTTGATTTACATTCTCATCGAAAGCTGGCCGCACATATGGATGAGGTTTGTGAAAGACCCCTTTCGGATATTCCCAGCCATATTCCTGGGACGCCGGGTAATACGATTTTTTATCTTTCCCCACCTGAAATTCCGGATGTTTTTCCGAACTCTCTTTTGTTATACCGACCACAATTCCTATTACTCCATTTTCGTCCTTCCAAATCTTTTTTCTGATCGCATCCCTTATATTTCCTTTATCCTGCGGCGCTTTGCCTTTCATTACCCGCACGAGCTTATCAGCTTCCTGGTTGAATACATTCTTGTTTGTTCTATCCAATTCAACGGAGAGGTTTTTAATGTTTTTTATTAGCTGCTCAATACCCTGAACCTTCACCATCGATTTCATACTGATTCCTTGACCATCAATTGTAATTCACTATTTTTTTCTCCGGGATTTATTACGGATATAATTTCAAATATTCTTGTCTCATATTTCACCCGCATCTTTGATATCACGCCCGCCAGGTACCGTATTTTTATCTTTCCCGTGATCTCTGCATTGACTTGCTGCGAATCCCAAAATTCTTTTCCTCTGATCGGTTCTATTGAGGCCCACACGGTCGCAAAATCAGCCCATGAATCGATCTCTGCGTTCATGGCATCCCGTGTCGGCGTGTTCTGCTGAATTATGATTTTATGTCTCAGATCCCCTGCCCTGATCATAACGGCCATATCCTTTTAAATCCGAGAAGTGAATGCACGGCAAACGGTACTTCTTTCAATTCTTTTATATCAGTCGCCTCCCTGTTCTCCCACATATGCCCGACCAGAATCTTGATAGCCAATCGCACTTTCATCGGGACATTCGTTGCGAGGACACCATATCCGGCTATAAATCGAATGACCACGCCATTAATAGATCGAAGCACTATAGTCGGCCAGCTTTTGCCATAGCCGAGCGCCACTCTGCCTCTGTATCCTGATGCATCCGTATCATAATTTGCAGCAGCAAAAATGTATTCCGCCCCGGCCGTATCGTAATATTTGATATGTACGATCGGAGCCTGACCTTGTGTTATAACATTCGGTGCAACCGACCATCCTGTATTTCCATTTGTAACGTCTGTCACAACTCCATTATTGGCGTTT
>DATKXL010000011.1:0-4080 GCA_035529055.1 Bacteroidales bacterium | reverse complement strand
TCAAATGACCTTGTTGTCACAATTGTTAAAGTTTTACCATCGGCTGACCATGTAGCGACCGATTTGCTTTCACCTCTTCCTGTGGTGTTTACACTCACTATACCATCGAGAGTATATTTGCTGGTCGTTGTCACCTGCTGACCATCCTGGCCGGTCCTTGTCCTGTCGACAGTAAGAAGATTGGCTTCCTGTTTGGCAACAAAATTTCCGCCACCCATTCTCTGACCCCCACCCTGAGCATCTCCAAAATTGCTCTTTTCAGCATTTAAAGCCCAGGTACCTGCGAAATTGGCCTTGGAACCCTGTGCTTTGGTAGTAAATGGCACTAGTAAAAATGCCATAATGATTGTCAGTGTCAGTAACTGAAGTTTAACATTTTTTTTCATTTGCATTATTTAAATTGGTTGATATATTATAAGACAACAGATCAAAGGTAAATATTCCATTTCATACTAAGTATTAAAACATAATTCATAATTTATCTTTTCACAATTTTTAACAGATTGAAGAATGTCCTGCAGGTCATGCGGTCCTGCAGGTTTTGCAGGTCTGTTAGGACTTGAACGACTAGCACGACTTGCATGACTTGCACGACTTGCATAAACTTAAATTAAATTATGCAAATGTTATTCTACATCCGGACAAAACTGTAAATTTGGTACTATTACATAGATCATTAACTTTTTAATATCATCAGAAAAATGGCAACTTTTAAAAAAATTAATCGTCGAAAATTCCTGGGATCAGCTGCTGCTGCATCCCTGGCATTTACAGTTGTACCCAGACATGTACTTGGGGGACCCGGTTATGTGGCCCCTAACGATAAACTCGCTCTCGGATATATAGGCTGCGGCACTCAGGGCATGCGTGAAATGACAGGATTAATCGCACACCCCGCACTCCAGATCGTTGCCGTTTGTGACCCAAACAAATTTACTACTGATTATGTTGACTGGTCCCTTAACGGCATCCGTAACAATATCCGTAGTGCTTTGCAGGATAATTCCTGGGGGGAAAAACTGAAAGGGATACCCGGGGGAAGAGATATAGGTCAGGAATTTGTACAAAAATACTATGCTAAATCAAAAGAGTCCGCCACTTACAAAGGTTGCACCTCCTATATTGATTTTCGCGAGCTGCTTGAAAAAGAAAAGGATATTGATGCAATTAAGATAATGACCCCTGACCATCTTCATGCCACGGTTGCAATTGCTTCGATGAAAAAAGGCAAACATGTTGTTACCCACAAGCCAATAGCCAACAGGATGTATGAAGCAAAACTTACAATCGAAACTGCAAGAAAAACAGGCTTAAGCACTCATTTACTGGCCTGGAGCAGAAGGCCGGGGTATGAACTTGCAAAGAGCTGGATAAAAGATGGTTTTATAGGCACTTTGAAAGAAATACATAACTGGTCGAACAGACCTATGTGGCCTCAATGGCAGGCTAATCCGACAGATACTCCTCCGGTACCGAAAGGATTTGACTGGCCGCTGTGGCTCGGGCCGGTACCCGATCGTCCCTATCACCCAAATTACGCTCATGCAGTTTTTCGCGGCTGGTACGATTTTGGCGGAGGAAGTATAGCAGATATGGGACATTACAGTCTCTTTCCACTCTTTCTTGCCTTTGGGATCAATACACCCGCAACCAGCGCTGAAGCATATGCGACCACTACCTGCACTCTCAGGGATAATGTAGCGGTTGGTGTTACCAATGACGTTGCATTTCCTTTGTCATGTATTGTCCGTTTCCAGTTCCCGGCACAGGCAGAGCTGCCTCCTTTTGAACTTTTCTGGTACGATGGCGGTATGAGGCCTCCCGTTCCTGATGAACTCAGGTCTGCAGGTAAAGCTTTGACCAGGGAAGGTATGATGTTTGTGGGCGACAAAGGGAAAATCATTGCAGGCTTCAGAGGTGAAAATCCGGTTCTGATTCCGGAAAGCAAAATGAACTATATCAAAAAGGAAGAAGAGAAAAAAGATGATAGTGCAGGTGGAAACGATGTCTGGATAAACGCCTTCAGAGATAACACTCAGCCGCCGGGAAGTTTCTTGTATGCCGGCCCGGTTACTGAGACTATCAATCTGGGAGCTGTCGCTCTTCGTTCCGGTAAAAGAGTGGAGTATGATACAGTAAATATGAAGATTACCAATGTTACTGAAGCTAATAAATACCTGACAAGGGAGTATCGGAAAGGTTGGGAGCTTTAATAACAGAGTATGTCGAACATATGAGAAATATTTCTATATTTGCAGTTCAATTTTGAAACAAAAAATAATAATAACTAAACTAATTTTTTTATGATCAGGAAATTTCTATCGTTAGTAGTTATTGCTGCATTAATCTCTTCATGTGGTAATACAGGTAAAAAAGAGGTATCATCAAAAGCTGAAGGATCCTCCGAAACAGCAAAAGTTGAATTTGCTAACCTTATCGAAAATCCGAACGGCTACGTCGGTAAAAACATCAGTGTTGAAGGCAAAGTTGTGCATGTTTGCATGCATAGCGGCAAGAAGATGTTTATTGTAGGTGAAAATCCCGATATCAGGTTATTCATCACGGCAAGTGAAGATATGCCAAAATTCCCTACTGAATTGCTGGGCAGTGAGATCGTTGTTGAAGGGATGCTTACCCAGGCTACCGGAACAGAAATGGCTGGCGGCGAAGCTATGAATACCAGTGAAGGCATGATGGCTGCTGAAGGTGCTGCAAAAACAACCGGTGATTCATGCGCAACTGAAACTGCACTCGCTGCGCAACCTGCCCTCGCTGACCTGATGATGATATACAACAAGCATACTCTCGTTAAATAAGTTGCTCGGAATCTGTATTTAAAAGGTCAGTGAAAAGCTGACCTTTTTCAATTTTATCGGTATGAAACTTTCAAAACTTAACAGGGTCACTCACCGTGACATAGGATATCTTATAGCCGGTTTAACAATTATCTATGCCATTTCAGGTATTGCCCTGAATCATAAACATGACTGGAATCCAAACTACATAATTGACAACCGGACATTTAACACTGAGATTAATTTCACCCGGGAAACCATTGATAAGGAGGTTGTACAGAATATTCTGAAAAAGGTTCCCGGCAACCATGAATTCAAAACCTACTACTTTCCCTCAGGAAATATTCTTACCATTTTTATTGAAGGCGGCCTGGTTAGGATTAATACCCGCACCGGGGACGGGGTGGTTGAAAGAATAAGCAGGAGACCTGTTTTCTACCAGATCAATTTTCTCCATTATAATCCCGGAGTCTGGTGGAAATACTTCAGTGATATCTTCTGTGTAGCACTTATCCTGGTAACAGTAACAGGTCTGTTTATTGTAAAGGGAAGAAACGGTATTACCCGGCGAGGAGCAATCCTGACTATAATCGGGATATTACTGCCGCTGTTGTTCCTGTTTATCTATTAGACCTTCTTTAATGCTTCAAGTATCCTTGCCGGTGTCATAGGCATTTTGAATAACCGGGCTCCGGTGGCATCGTAAATTGCATTGGCAATTATTGCACCGATGGCGATGATCGCAGGCTCCCCTCCTCCTTTAGGAGGTTTATCCTTTCTGTCGAGTATTACACAATCCATTTTTGGCAGCCATGAGAAACGTGGAATTTCATAATTATCAAAACCGCGGTTGTGTATATCACCTCCTTCAAACTGTATCTCTTCGGTCAGAGCATATCCCAGTCCCATCATTATACAGCCTTCTATCTGGGTCAGTGCACCCTGTGGATTAACGCAAAGTCCCATATCCTGGGCACATGCAACTCTTAACACCTTTACTTTTCCCGAACTCTCATCAACCTTTACTTCAGCCATAAGTGCAACCCAGGTTCCGGCATCTGTTCCACATGCCATCCCTATACCTCTCCCGCCCGGTGTTTCACCCGGTACATATCCAAACTTGTCGGCAACAGCTTTAAGGCATTCGATCATTTTCTCGTCTTTCAGGTTTTTAAGCCGGAACTCGAGGGGATCGACACCGGCTGCTGATGCCATAATGTCAATCTGCGACTCTCTTGCGAATGTATTTGTATTGTTATTGGGAGCACGCCAGGGCCCTGTATCA
>DATKXL010000010.1:0-10224 GCA_035529055.1 Bacteroidales bacterium | reverse complement strand
TTGCTGCTTTTTCAGCAGCATCTTCTAAGGCTGTATTTAACTCAAAACGTAAATAAACTTTCATAATCATATAGTTCTAGGTTAATATAAATCATCTTCTTCAATTATTCTGAGGCCGGCATAACGTGCCAGCATCTCTTCGATACGGGCTCCTTCGCTGAACCTCCAGTCGCTAAGGAGCAGGATCCCATCGCAATCGAGCATAACAGGGATTAGTATTTTCATTGCCTCCAGGGGAGTGGTATTCTCTTTTACCAGCCTGAGCGGATTAACAAAGTCCATTCCGTTTGCCTGGAGGGCTCTTTCGCCCCGCTTAAAGTTTATAAGAGCATCAAACCTGGTTATTCCGGATACCCGGCCTGCTATATAGAATTTCATCATAACTGAGTTCTTCTTATGATCTGTCATGGCCCGGTACTATCTGTATGTTTAGGATCAGGATCTATATTGCCCGTTATCTTCCTGATCCGGACATTATTCAAATCTTTAACCACCCCTACCATTTTGATATTGATAGTATCCAGGTCCGTATGGTCTTTAAGGTCCTTGTTTATGTTCTCTAAAAGCTCTACAGAATCTTTATAAAGCTTCTCTTCTTTTACAAGTGATCTTTCTTTTTCCATAATTGAAGGATTAATTCATCGATCCGGTTAAAAACTCTTTTGAGACTATTTCTCCTGGTGACTGTTTTTGCCGTATCTTACCTGCGGTTTTGCTCAGCGGATGGCTAATCAACACCTGCATATGGGTTTTTAAGCGCAGGTTCTTAAGCTTTACCCTGTTAAGCTCCAGGGTAAGCTCCCTTATAGCATCTATTCTTTTTTCCATAATTTCTGGTTTTACCTGGTCAGTTAGTTTAATCATGCAGATATTAATTTGAGCTTATCAGTATAAATCGATTGTGTTTTAAAGTCATCGAATGATTCCTTGTATTGAACAATAATTTTCTTATGCAGCTCAATCCTGCGGCGCGTAAGCATATCGTACCGGTGCTGGCTTTTTTCATTAATCAACTCACAGGCCGCAATTAATGAATCGAAACAAGTATTAATTGCCTGAGATATCATCGTATTATAATTCTCAGACGAAGAATGGAATGATATGTAATTAAGCCTGTTATTTATAAGGTCAAAACAATTTTCAACCTCATATTTAAAGCGGTAATCCCTGTCGGCAAGAAAATAATTCCTGTAAAAGGCTGTTAAATTACAATACGCTTCATTAACAAATAACAAAGCCTCATTTAACTCGCCCTCGACCTTTGTGATAAATTCATTAGCCTTACGCTTATTAGTAAATGCCTGCTTGGTTTCTGCGTCAATAAATACTATGTATTTTCTATTGACGAGATTAGGTGGTGATAACTTGATTTTTAACATAATATAAAATAAAAAAGATAAGTACTTAAAGACTTGTCCCCCTTATTTGTTACCCTGCTAATTATCAATTAAATGATAATCAGGATAATATTAATTATAGGCAAAACAAGTCCTGGTAAAACTATTCTTTAATTAAATATTTCAATACCATACTTTTCAAATACCTTCTTAATGCCGGGTATCTCAATTTCACGTACCCTCCGGCGAAGCTGAATGCGGCTGTAAAACGTTGACTGGGACCAGAATAATTCCTTACATAAGTCATTTCGGACTTCTATATGTACCCGTAAAGGTAAGTTATAATACGTGTCCCGGAGCTCCAGATTCATTTCCATGTTATTTTTCCTTCATGTTGCATTATTTTTCTATGTTTTTATTATATTTGTACAAATATATTACATTTACCTTATATTAAACAAATTTATATATTTAAAGTTATTAACATTTATATTAACAATTTTTAAAACAATCTGAAATGAAAAAAATTATTCTATTATTTTTATTAACTACCATAATGATGCCCTGTATCGCCCAGGATGATTTATATTATATCCCTAAAAAACAAAAACTCGATACATTAACTTACAGCTCCGAAATATCTTCCTTGCGTTATAATATTCGCAAGTATCATAATGAAAGGCAGATTGCATGGACCTTGGCAGGAACAGGAGCTTTAATATCCGGGCTAGGTGTGGCTACAACTGAATACAGTCCTGAAATGTCTAAATACTTATTTCTAATTTCAGCCATATCCGGTACTGCTTCAGTAATTGTTTTTTTTGATTCGGATAAATGGCTCAAACGGGCTTCCATGGGTATTTATCCTGGAGGTATAAGAATTAAGTTTTAAATTTGAGCTTTATAAAATAATTTCTGCTTTTCTTATTCAATAATCAGATTTACTTTCGTTTACAAGTATTTTAAAACTTTCATGGTTTTCTGCCAAAAATCTCATTTTCTCATTTTTTCTATTTTATAAATGCCCATTATATGGGCGTTTGCGACGCTCGTTTTTTCATTTTTGCCCGAACTTTTTTGTCGATCAACATACTTTTTTATTTTTGAAATATTGAAAATACTTTTTCGGCAAGAAAAAACTTTTGTGATTTTTAAAAAAAGGTTTGTACTTTTTGTCCGGGAAAATACTTTTGTGGTTTTAAAAATTCACTTTGTACTTTTTCGTCGAAAAACTAAAATCTTAATTTCAAAAAAACATTTCATACTTTTTGTTCAGAAATGCAAAACCTTATATTTAAAAAAATACTTTTAGTATTTTATTCAGCAGGACACTTTCTGACTTTTTTAAAAATACTTTCTGATTTTTTGCTTCCAGCTCAAAACCTTTTCGAGAGAAAAAAAGTTTCACAATATCTGAAAACTGCTTTTCTGAACCCCTCATTAAATGGGCGTTACCGACGTCGGGTTTTTGGTTTTACGGAAGTTTCGGCGATTTTTGAGAAAAAATTAAAAGATTTAAGTTATTATTCCTTTTTACCCTTACCGATATTGATATTCATATTCTGACCTACAGAATCTGTTATCTTCTCAACGGATCTCCCGATCACATAACCACCCAGGCCAAGCTTAACAACATCCCAGAATTGCTCAGCGCCCTGGAGGCTGTTTATAAGCCCGGAAAGATCTGCGCTCTTAACAAATATATTGATAAGCGGGAACAGTACCCAGGTACATACTATGATACCCCCGAAGGTAAGCATAAGAGCCGGCCTCCAATTCCGCTGCAGCTTACTTCCTGATGCTTCGGCCAAAATAACTTCATGCCTGAGTTTATTAAGTTCACTTATAAGTGAATTTGTGCCTGCTACAAGCTCGTTACGGGCCTGCATCTTCTCCTGCTGGCTGGTGAAGTTCTTATCGAAGGCATCACCTATTTTCCCTGCCAGGCCGCCGGCTGATTCGATAACCTCAGCAGCTCCTTTTGACTTAGAAAATATTCCCATAGCTATGCATAATTTAAATTAGTATGATCGACCCTGTTGAGCCAGCCTGCAATGAATACATCGAGGTGTGGTTTACGTGCTATAAGATCAAAATAGAATTGTTTGCGGGCTTTCCGGAAGGCCTCCGAAACATCACCCTCGAAATAGTTGGCTTTGCGGCATGTTTTAGGCCCGCATTTACCGTCGACTACTGCACCCACCACCCTCTGAAGGAGCTTAACGGAAGTGGCCGGCCCGGCATTGACACCAAAATCAAATACCTGGAGGACCAGCTCTTCGCTCCGGATCCCGTCGAGGTTCATGGGGATCCAGTACTTTTTAAAGTAGATCTCTTTAGCCTGGTCGACTGTGAGATCCTTAACCGGAACATCGCCATGGCCGTCGCGGTCGATATCGACCATGCCATCTTTGTTGCCATCGGAAGCATCGGCAATGCCATACTTGGTTTCACCCCCTGGATCGGCCGGGTGATTGCCATAGCCACCCTCGTTCTTTAGGATGACCTTTATGCATTTGTTAAACACTTCAGGGTAATTCATGCTACTTTTAATATTATACTTACTATTATACCGGATATACTGATTATAAGGGTTGAATAGAATACAGCTTTTTTCCAGCTCCATTCTTTTTTTTCCTTTGCGGCCCCATTAAGGGCTTCTCTTTCGTACATATACTTCAGAAAAGCACTCATGGCTGTTTTTTGCTCACCAAGGGTACTGTTAATGTTCTCAAGATTAGCGTCTATCCTGCCAAAATCGGCCTCATGAATACAAATATGTTCTGGCATCTCTTTATTTATTAGTCAGTTCGACATTGGGGGCTACTGCTGTTAATTCTTTTATCTTTTTTATCTTAATCACCTGTTTTTCGGCTATCGGGTCGTCATCAGAGAGCTTCTCATCTTTAATGGTCTCGACTTCAATCTCTGCTTCTTTACATTTTAAAAGCTCACCGAGTACCTCTTTGTGTTCGGGGTCGCTCAGCACGTCTTTCGGAAGGATGAAATTACCATCCTCGGCCTCTATTGGGTCAAGTGCTGAATATTTCCCGTGCCTGCCTCTTACCTTGTCGGCTTGTTCTTTTGTTAAATATATTACTGCTTCCATCTTAAAACGTGCTTCCTACATTATCATAAAAATATTTTATCCTTGTATATAGGGCTGCAACTTGTTCTGCAGTTAGTTTTGCTCCATAAAAAGTGAATGCCAATGATCCATTATAATGATTTACAGCCGATCCCGTATTCGCTGCTAATTCGTATATACTTAAATTTACATTTCCGCCATTTCTCGTTTTTTCATCATTCCCCCCCACAGTAACCCCATCTTTATATCCTTGTACATTTAGTCCATCTCTTACCCATGCAACATATTCATCGTTATAAAATTTTAATGGATTTGAATAATATCCTGAAAATAAATAAACCCTGTCATTCGCTGATGCATAAGTATATATATATTGCCTGTCTGTTCCTACTGTGGCTCCTAATAATAATTTTGTATTTACATTACCTATGTCTTTTGACATTAGGTAAATTGTAGCGGAGTCGATGCTGAAATTAATAGCGTCTGTGAACGGTGTGTAATTATTATCAATATAAGCAGCTACTCCATCCCCTTTTATTCCAACCTTCGGTGTAAATACAGGGCTGTTATATAAGACTGAATTATTTGCATTCTTAATCCAATTCTGGCAGGCTAATTCCGATGTATGCACTCCCCTCATATACCAACAATCACCTAATTGAAACCATCCATCCTCCTTTGCATAAACTATTACTTCGTTTATCAATTCTTTCAATGCAGCGGAAGGTTGTTCCCCGGTCAATCGGTTAAATAAAGCTATAGCCTCATCGCAATATCCGGCTCCTTTTTTGAAGATCAACCCTATGCCTGCTGCTTTTGCTGCTATCATTATGCTTCAATATTTCCGGCCAGTAGCCAGGTGTTTGTTGCTGTCTTTATCAATGTCGCCACGGCATATTGCCCGACCAGTTTATTTGCTGATTCATAGCTATTAATGGTTACTCCGTCTGCTCCTGCAATAGTCAGCTGTCCTACTCCTCCCTGGGCAATGGTTATAACCGATCCCACTCCGAAGGCTACCGATGCATTTGCTGGTACGGTTAGGGTGACTGCCGTTCCTTTTGTCACCGTCACCAGTTTCAGGTTGTCTGTCAGTGCCAGGGTGTAATCGTCTGTCTGTCCTGATTCATCCAGATCATACAGTTCGTCAAAGTTATCATTGCACTTATCCATAGCTGTGCGGAGGGTGTCTCCTGTCCCGTCGTTTGCTGCTGCTCCTATCCCGATTGTCTGTTTTGCCATTAGTATATTGTTTGATCTGTGGTTATATAAGTGTCATCGCATTTCAGGGAGGTATTGTCGCAAGTCAAAGGGTAGCCCGATCCCTCTGCTATAGTCCCGGCCACTCCCTTTTGTGCGAGTGTCCCAGCGATGGAAAGCTGTGAGATACTCCCTGTCACTCCCTTTTGCGATATCGATCCTGTTACCTTTGTCATGACGGATCTTCTTCCTGGGTTGATTCAACTATCAGCATACCTGTTGTGGGGGTATATACATGATCGCTTGAATCCCATATCTTTGTTTCGTAATAATAAACCCCCGGAGTATATGCTTTCGATGACTCATTAACCAGGTTATAGGTTATTGTAAGCCCGTCAATGGATCCGCTTATGGTGTCAAGTTCGATCCCGTTCTTATCATAGATATACATCTTAGCCGAATATCCTGAGAGCGAATCCAGCCCGGTTATTGTTTCGGTGAATGTATCGGCATCACCCTGTTTTATCTTTAAGAATTGTCGCGCCATAGCAATTAATTTTTATGTTCATTCATTACCGGGTATTTTATATCGAGCTTTGCCAGGAGATCTTCCATGGCAATTACTGTTTTATCCTTATACTCTTCCCTTTTAGCCAGGATCCACTTAAGGTTATTCTTATAAGCCACTTCGGCAAATGCTACCGGAGCAGTATCGCCCAGGTAACCTATCAGTTCCTTGTAGTTATCAAACAGAAGTGTGGCAACCAGCATTTTATTATAAATGATCTCTTCCTGGGAGGTTCCATGGGTGCCGTGTGGCTTGAAGATATGACCGGTTTCGATTCCGGATGCACATTTGCAGCTGCCACCGAAGAGCCAGCTCTTAAGTGAGATATACGGCTCGAGCGTTCCCCATTTACGGTGGCCTGCAAAACCGTCGCAATGCATGTACCAGGCCCGGCTCACTCCGTAGGCCGCACCCAGGATGCAGGGCACCTCAAAGGTACCTTTGCCCGGGCCCTGATCAGGCAGCCACTTTGCTTCAATTATGCTCTTAAACCACTCGGGCATCCTGGGATTTGTTTCATGACTATGGATTACCAGGATTGTAGCACCATTGTAGTTCTTAAACCTCTCCTTCTGTTGTTCCATATCGAGAAACTCAGGCCGGGCTGAAGAAAGCCCTATGGTGCGGGTACAGATAAAAGCCTTTGGATCTGCCTGGATCTCACCAATCATCTTTGAGGCCCAGCCATTCTTCTGAAACCTGATATCGCTCCCCATCAGAAATAGATTATCATACCTGGCCGCCTGGGCACCGGTATCAAAAGCAGCTCCCACACCCTTATTGATCTCATGCCTGATGATATTTTCCCCCTGAAGGAGCAGTGGGTTAACAGATCCATCATCGACAATTATGATCTCATAAGGTGAAACATCTATTGTCTCGCGGACCTGGTTGATCGCTGCCCGGATAAAACCTATTGGCTCGTTATGATATGGTATTATTATGCTGAGCATTTATCTCTTGCCTCTCGGCTTCTTTTTTTCCTCTTCTTTAATCATATATATCAATCCATTCATCGCCGCCTGAGGGATCCCTTTCTCAGGCAAGAGGTCCTCGGTTACCATATGAGGCTCGAACTCGCTTTCCTTTTCAAGAAACTCATTATAAGCCATGGTCTGGCTCTCCCTCTCTTCAATATCTTTTTTATATCTTGCCTTTAGCTTCTCTAAGTCTGCGGCAAACGGAGATCCGGGTGCGGATCCACCTTTCAGAGTATAATTCTCAATGGGGCCCTCGATACTGTTTATAATATTTACTACAGGCCGGCCCTTATCATCTCTTTCTGCGTGCTTCTGCAAAAGCTTTGTTTTCTCCTTCATGAATTTTTTATACCCTTCCGATTGCTTAATAATCTCCTGCAGGTCCTTCTGGATCTCCAGGAGCTTTCTTTTATTCTTTGCCACGGCATAACTAAGCCTGACATGAAGTATAGTAGGATTCACCTGGTCCATCCCGGAAAGAGCATCCAGCATCTCCATACATTCTCTATAAGTTAGTTTCATCATTTGGCTTATTTTTTAAGTTCATTTATCGCAGCTATCATTGTATTAATATCTGCAAGTTTCTGTTCCAGAAATTCCTTATCAGCTTCGAGCTGTTCGAGCCGATATTTTCCCAGGGGCTTCTTAACATCCACCTTTTTGTCATCTACTGACTGCATCTCAGCAATCTCATGCAGTTCAAATACCTCCGCATCGGTGTATTCAGTCTTTTGTTTTGCCGTTACTTCCATTTCATTCCTGGTTATTCATTTCGGGCTTACCCTCGCCGGGCTTTGTTGTTACTCCACCTCCGGTTGTTTTACCTTTGGCTTTCTTAACCTTCTTGTAAGTTGCTACTATTCCCCATGCGGCTATCGCACAAAAAATAAGTCCTAATACAAATGCTGTTAATCCGTTCATAGTTTTAAAGTATTTGGTTTATAATCATATCGGGTTTGCCATTTGATTAATTGTCACCACCACATCATCACAATCATCGGATGTGAATGTAACAGTCCCCTGTCTGGGGGATCCAGTTGTATTTTCATAAACACCTATTGTTACCGTGTCATCACCGAGTTTTGAAGCTCCGGAAACATATCCCCAGGCCGGGGCATGCCCCATATCAGCTGAATAATCCCAGGCCTGATCTTCTGTTGCAACATCTACTTCAACCGTATCGCTGTCGGCAGTATAAGGGAAGTTTAATGTTAAAGGATCAACATCCAGAAATATGAGAGGTGTTCTCTCATGATTCAATCCGTGATGTACTAAAAGTGCTCGTCTCATTTTTAACTCGGTGATAAGTAGTTATTTCCGTAGCTCCAATATAAATTTGTTCCGTCACTTACGAATGTCATCATATTGATAGCATTGGCTGATTCATCAAGTGTCAACAGCCCTCCGTCGATGACCTTATTATATGTAGGGCTGGCAAAACTTAATGTATGTCCTCCCGAGGCATCCTGGATAACAATAAGGCATCCGCTCGTTCCATTGTCAGCATTGGTAATAGTAAGGGAGCAATCTCCTGTGAGTGTTATTTTAGCATTATAGCCATTGTCTATATCCCAGGTCTTGCTGGCAGCATAGGTCAAAGTCTGGAATGCTGTAAATACCTGACCTTTATCGATCCATGATCCATCTCCCTGGAGTACCTTGTTTGTCGCTCCCGAACTATTGAGTTCCAAATAAAGGGATGCTCCCCTTTTGAATTGGAGAGCTGTTCCGGATTCTGCTATTGTCCAGTTTGCTGTTGCATAACTTGTAGCCGTAGCCACGCCGGTTATGCTTACTCCAGTGCTGGATGTGGTTAGTTTTGTAGATCCTCCATATTGTAATGTTAATGCTGCAGGAGAATTAATATTCAACGCCCCTGATGACGCTACAGTAAAAGCTGTATAATGACTTGCATCATAGCTTAACCGGAGTTGTTCCGTAGTAGCGAGAGATTCTATTTTAGCATTTGGGGCAGTTGTGCCAAATCCGGCACTTCCTGTAGTCTTAAATATTATTTTATTCACACTGGATGCTACACCAGATCTAAAATATAGATCCTCATAATAATCAATATATGAATGGTCCGCATTTTGGTAAAAGCAAAGTCTTGCACCAGTATCATCAGTACTCCCCATAAATATTCTACCTAACTGATCAAACTGAAGGCTGCCATCAGTATATATGCCACTAAATCCACCTGAATCTAATACAGTTAATATACGATCATTTACCGCAGCGGTACCACCTATAATAACCGCAGCTCCTGTTATCTCAAGGTAATTATTTGTATCATCAAAGGTCATCAGTGGCCCTGCTGTCTGGCCAATGGTATTACCATTGCCGATTACAAGGTTTCCCGTTAGTGTAGCTCCTGTACTTGTAGCCGTAATTCTTGCAGAACTTGAGTAATGCAATATGGCATGTTCGTGTCCGGAAAGAGAAACCTCACTATATGAAAATCCGGCAGATATAAACCCTCCACCAGCAGTTTGTTTTAACATATCGCCGGTTGAGCCACCGGTGGCTGTTGGTGCATAGGTATTGGTATCGAGAGCCCAGGTATTGGCTGCTGTTTTCTTTAGGAATGAAGTTGCTGTGAATCCCAGGGCTGCTATTGCTGTCAGATCTGCATCCAGGGGTTGATAAGATGTGCTTGATAATGCAAATGTCCCTGGAGCTGTCATCTTGACAAATGGAGATCCTGATGACCAGGTCAAGGCTGCGATCCCGGCAAGATTTATATCATATTCCTGATAAGCTGTTGTATCCAGGGCCCAGGTGTTCGCTGCGGTCTTTTTTAAAAATGATAATGCAGTAAAACCTAATCCGGCAATACTTGCTAAATCAGCATCGAGCCTGGAATTACTAAGTGTACCTGATGTTATGTCTGAAGCTGAATGCTCATGTCCATCCAGAGAAACTTCATCATAAGAGAATCCGGCAGATATAAACCCTCCACCAGCAGTTTGTTTTAACATATCGCCGGTTGAGCCACCGGTGGCTGTTGGTGCATAGGTATTGGTATCGAGAGCCCAGGTATTGGCTGCTGTT
>DATKXL010000009.1:0-15454 GCA_035529055.1 Bacteroidales bacterium | reverse complement strand
CCTTCAGAAGAATATTTTCCTCATCAAACTGAACAACCCTGGGATCGGTAGCAGTAATATACCTGAAACAGTTGTTAACCTCTCTCCATTTCTCAACAGGCACTTTCCATTTAGGCGATTCAAAAAGTCCGATCCGACTCCAGACAGTCGTATCCAATGTTCCCTTATCGAAATCATCTTCCCATATCAGCTGCCATTGGGTGGATTCGTTTCGTCGTTCTTCTTTCTGAACATATATGTAGCCATCCTTAAGTACATATGGATTTTTGTCACATGAACAAATAGCAATAACAATAACAGCAAGAAGTGCTAATGAAGATAGTCTTTTAAGTTTCATTACATACTACTATTTTTAATTATTACCTGCTTACTGCTTACTCGTCCCTTAGTCACTGCGTCCCTCAGATCACCTCTGCCCGGCAACAGCCTTTCGTGCTTCCTGAAGATGAAGATATATTCCGTGGTCGTATAAAGGTTTTAATTCCCATGCCTTTTCAAGCAGTTCAAGTGATCCCTTGTATTTACCAAGCTTAAATAATCCCCATCCTTTCGTATCCAGAATATAATAATCAGGAGTTATTGCAAGAGCCTTCTCAACAAGTTCCATACCTTCATTTATGTTTCGATTATTATCGATCAGGAAATTAGCAAGACTATTCAGTCTCACAGGTCTTTCAGGTTCTAATGACAGAGCCTGCCGGTAATATTCTTCTGCCTTATCCAGAATGCCTGCCTCAGAGTAAATACCTGCCAGGCTTCCTGCTATAGCTGCATCAGACCAGGAATTATTCTTACGGTTTGATACATATTTCTCAATATACCGGTTTGCCGAATTAATATCTCCTTCAGACAGTGAAAGTATGGCCTGCCTTGGAAGTATTGCACAATCTTCGGGAAAATCCTGTTCTGCTCTCTTATACAGTTCTTTCTCTTTCTTATATAGTCCGGTTTTATGATAGGCAATTCCAAGGTGATAATAGTTGTAAATCCACATGGGTTTAGAATCCCATTTCTTATATATATCAAAAGCTTTTTCAATAGCGGTTACTGCTTTATCATATTGATGTATAGCCATGTAATCAAGACCTAACTGATAATGAAAAAGTGGAACCTGATTATCAAATTCCAGAAGCTGGCTCATGTATTTAGTTGATTCATGGGGTGTTTCACAGGATTTGGCATATAACCAGTTTGCCCAGACCTTGTGCTGAAGAGGCATCTGATCTCTTTTATTGTAAACCCAGAGAGCCCATTTTCTCGCTTGCTCGTATAATCCCTGGGCGGCATACGTCACAGGAAGAATGTTGATTGCTGAATAGAAATTTGAGTCGATAGCGATCGCCAGTAAAATCCAGTTCCTTGCTGTCGGATAATCACTTTTCAAAAAAGCCATCTGCCCGTAAGTGAAATACCTGTATGCTTCAGGAGAATTGACAGATGTATAACTCTGAAGATCAAAAAAGAGTTCCTTTTTCAATTTTGATACAACAAGATAATTCCTTATCATTTTTGACAGAGAATCAGCGATATTCAAAATATTCTCTGCAGTTCCATCTATCTGAAAAGAACTAATTGACTCTTCCGTTTTCGACTCAATTAATTTAGCATTTACCCGCATTATGGCACCTGACTGTTTTATACTGCCATGTATAACGACATTTGCATCAAGTTTTTGTGAAAGTGAACCGGCAACCGACGGTGTGATTGAAGCATAATTTGTAAGCCCTTTTGCTTTGAAGCAGACCGGTGATTGATCCCATTTGCCTCACTTTCAATTCCTCGGAGTTTGAAAGTGAGGTGATAAGAATATCCTGGATCCCATCCTGCCAGACATTCCAGAGAGTATCGTTTGTCATGTTCCTGAATGGCATCACTGCAATTGAGATCCTGCCATCCGGATCTTTCAGATGCTTCAATTCATCCTTTTTAAAGATCTTTGGAAAGGCAAGCATTGCAGCTATTATTAAAATCGTAATAGCTGCAATTCCTGAGTACAATTTAGGTTTATTTATTCCGGCATGTTTCTCCTTTAAAGCCTGTTTCTCTTCTTCATATATCCCTTCGATTGATTCCCTGGATTGAACACTCTCTTTTACAGGTGCAAACTGTGCACTTGTCAATCCCGTGATAACCTCTTTAAAGGTTGACTCGAGCTCAGTTTTCAGGGTTTCGACAAATTCACTCACCCACCTGTCCCCTTTATTGTCTTTCTGACGGTAGCTGATGAAAATGTCGTATTCAAATCCGGGGATAAGACTGGCCATATTAGCTGTTCATTGTGATAAAGTTACGAAAGAATGAGATACGAGTCAAATTAATTTAACAGGCCGTCACTAAGTGAAAGCTTCCCTGAAAGCTACTGCATGGTGAAACAATCCCCTCTCCCGCTGCGCGGGATCTCCCCCAGGGGGGAGAAAAGACGGTAGTATTTAGTTGAATTGTAATGCATTAGGCGCTATTTCCCCCCAAGGGGGGCTTTGTAAACATCAGTAAATCAATAGTTCCGCAAAGCGGAATTTAGGGGTAAGAACATAAAAGAGGGCTTTTAAGACACCCTCTTTTATTTAGCTATTCAGACTTTACCTGTCTGCCCTCTTACATAGTCCAGCCCTTCCTGTATTCATAATGAAGTAAATCGTTGGCCTCCGGAAGATTGGTAAACTGCATTTTATCAGGATCATATTCCAGAGTTGTATTCCTGTTTGCCATAAGTACAGCAATATTCCCCAACATCATAGTTTCTACAAGTCTGCCTGCATAGGAAAAATCAGTCGAGGATTTTTTATTATTTCTGATTGCGTCTATCCATTCTGCATAAATACCTGGTGACCGTGGCAGCCATGGTTTTGGAGGTACAAATCCATCCATTGCTTTTTTGGGTATGAGCTGAGGATTGCTGCCGTAATCTCCATGCATCATAACTCCTTTATCTCCAAGGTATAGTGCTGAATTAACACGGGCACCGGGGTCCATTTCAAAAGGACGGGGTGCACGTAATCCACCGTCAAACCACGTGACCTTCACGGGTGGCATATACCCGCGAGCCGGGAATTCATAAGTTATCATTTCGGCAAGCGGCCAGAATTCATTATTAAAGACGGATGAACTTGCCTGAATTCTGGTAGGTATTCCGAGATTCAGTGACCAGAATGGATGGTCATAAATATGTGCTCCCATATCACCCAGAGCACCTGTACCATAATCGCGTAAACCACGCCAGTTGAAATGGCAGATATCCGGATGATATGCTTTTTCTGGTGCAGGACCAAGCCAGACATCCCAATTTAATGTTTTGGGCACAGGTATCGCTGCAGGTCGCTGTATATTACCCTGAGGCCATATTGGTCTGTTGGTTGACAAGTGGACCTCGCGAACAAGGCCAATTGCACCACTTTGTATCCATTCGTTTATTAGCCGCGCACCTTCACTTGCATGTCCCTGATTACCCATCTGAGTTACAACATCATACTCTTTTGCGATTTCAGCAAGCTTGCGGCATTCAAAAATTGTTTTACACATCGGTTTTTCAATGTAAACATGCTTCTTTTGCCTCATAAATGCTGCTGCAACAGGTGCATGGTTATGATCCGGCGTACCAATCATTACTGCATCAATTGATTTTTCTTTCTCAAGCATCTGGCGCCAATCTGTATAAACCTTTGCTTTTGGGTAGCCTTTAATTACATGTGCAGCAAAACCGGTATCCACATCGCAAAGTGCATAAATATTGGCCAGTTTAACAGGTTCTCTTGCTTGCTGTTCTCTCTGTTGGGGTTGCTGGACACCTTGCGGCCGGTTCGCCATCCTGGCAGCCCTTTCATCCAGTTCCGCCTTGCTGAGAGCCTGACCGGTATTAGTCCGTGCTGGTGTTACGATCGGCACATCCGGATCGCTTAGCCCCCGTAAATTGCTTGCTCCCCGGGCTCCTATACCGATACCGGCAACATTAACAGTATCACTGGGCTGTAATTTCCCATTACCAGGCATAACATGGCGGGGAATAATTGTAAGACCTGCTGTTGCAGCACTTACTGTACCTAAAAAGTTCCTTCTTGAAACTTTCTTAACAGTTTTCTTTCTCTTAGCGTCATCTGAATTCATGGAATACTCCTTTCTTTGGTGAATAATACTTTAGGGTATTTTTTAATACACTCTGGTAATAAATTTACGAAAATATGTAATACGGGTCTAATAAATCGCACCTGGCCTCTTGATCAATAAAATCCTTCAAAGTTTAAGATAAATTTATTATATTTATTCGGATTTTGGTTTTTTAATCCGCAATCCGAAATCCGAAATCCGAAATCAACATAATGTCTGATTTGACATCAATTCAACTTATTATAAATCAATAGTATCAAAAATAATAATTTAAATTAAGGAGGACAGAAATGAAAACCGAAAACCGTCGTAACTTTATTAAAAAGTCAATGGTCGTATCGGCCGGTCTGACTGCCGGAGCTCCGGCATATATAAAAGGATTTATGCAGAATAAGCCCAGTGATGTGATTAACGTGGCTGTTGCGGGTATTAATGACCGTGGAGGATTATACGGAGGTTCAGGACATGCAGCGAACTTTACCAAGATAAAGAATTCCAGAGTAGTTGCAATATGCGATGCCGATGAGAATCTTTTTCCCAAGGCCATTACTGATATTGAGACCCTTGGAGGAGAAAAGCCAAAGACATTTGTTGATTTTCGCAAGATGCTTGAAAGTAAAGAAATAGATGCCGTTTCCATTGCCACGCCTGACTACTGGCACGCACTCATGACTATATGGTCATGCCAGGCCGGAAAAGATGTATATGTGGAAAAACCCCTGTCATATAATGTAGAAGAAGGCAGGAAAATGGTTCAGGCTGCGAGAAAATATAACAGAGTGGTGCAGACAGGGACACAGCATCGTGCCAACAGGCTGTCTCAGAAAGGGATACAATTACTTCAGGAAGGTGTGATCGGGGATATCTATATGGGACGTGCTACCGTGTATCGCCATCGCACCAGCATCGGAAGAGCGCCTGACTCTCCTGTACCTGCCGGAGTGAACTGGGATCTGTACCGCGGACCGGCACCAATGATACCGTTCAACAAAAACCACTTCCACTATAACTGGCACTGGTACTGGGATACAGCCACAGGTGAGTTTGGGAATAACGGTGTTCACGCGATGGACAGGATAAGGATGGCGATGAAAATAAATGAACATCCCACAAAGATAAGTTGCTGCGGTGGTTTTTACGCATGGGATTCAGATCAGGAAGTGCCTAATCTTCAGGTTGCAACGTTTGAATATAAAAATGGGACTATTATGGAACTGGAGGTAAGGAGTCTGTTTACACCCGAAGAAGGAGGTTTGTTTTTCTTTGGCACAAAAGGATATGCCCAGCTTGGGAATAGTTTCCAGACATTCATGGGTCCGAAAAAAGAGCCCGGACTGAATATAACTGCAAAAGACCTGGAGGTTGATCCAGGGCGGGATGAACTCAACATAGCACGTATCGACTTTCATTTTGTTAATTTCCTTGATTGTGTCAGGAGCCGCAGATGGCAGGATCTGCTTGCAGATGTTAACGAAGGACATATTTCAACTGCAATGATGCATCTTGGCAATATTGCTTATCGGACCGGCAGAAAACTCACTTTTAACAGTCAAACCGAAAAATTTGTCAACGATAATGAGGCTAACAGTTATCTCGAAAGAAAGGAGTACCGGAAACCTTACATGTTGCCAAAGGAGGTTTAGGTAAGGTGGAAAATGTAAAATGGGTCTAACCCGACAATCTAAATGAAAGAGCAGGAAATTACAGCTGATGACAAACTGAAAATCCAGCTTTCAAACGGAGGAGGCTGGGCTGCAAGGATCGAAAAAACTTTAAACAAATAATTATGGAAGAATCTTTAAGAAAATGGAGTGAACTTTTTGTTCCATGGCTTTTATCGCACGGAGTAAAAATTATAATTATTGTCGTGGCAGCTTATTTGCTTAATATAATAATCAGCAGGATAATAATAAGAACAGTAAGAGTAACAGTCGTTGCAGATGAAACAATGTCGGAGGAGTCTGAAAAAAAGCGGGAAGATACTCTGATACATATTTTTAAAGGTGCGTTCAGAATAGTTCTCCTGGTTATTGCCATTCTGATGATCCTTCAGGAAGCGGGCCTTGAAATAGCTCCCATACTTGCAGGTGCCGGAATTGTAGGTCTGGCAGTCGGTTTTGGTGCACAATATCTCATCAGAGATATCATAACAGGATTATTTATTATCATTGAGAATCAATACCGGATCGGCGATGTAATAAATATTGACACAACAGGTGGTTTGGTCGAAAACATTACTCTGCGGATGACAACATTAAGGGATCTGAACGGTACTGTCCACCATATACCCCATGGTGAGATTAAAAGAGTATCGAATCTGTCAAAGAATTTTGCAAGAGTGAACCTCGACATTGGAATTTCTTATAATTCAAATCTTGAGCATGTTATCGAAGTAATAAATCAGACAGGGATTGATCTGGCGAAGGATCCGGCTTATAAAGACTTTATTATAAGTCCGCCAAAATTTCTACGTGTTAATGACTTTGCCGATTCAGCCATTATGATCAAGATACTTGGAGATACCAAGCCTCTGAAACAGTGGGAAATAACCGGGGAATTACGTAAACGATTAAAGATCGCTTTCGACAGGGAAGGTATTGAAATACCCTTCCCGCAAAGGGTTATCCACCAGGCCATGTCATAATCAATCACATTAATATGAACAGGTATTTCAAATCCCTGATGCTTTTCAGAAAGATTGAACTTCTTGAGGGTTATCCTTGCAGGACTGGTAAATGCAGTGCACAAATTATAGACGAAACTCAACAAACCCATATTCCTTTAAGTCATGAAAACTTTTAACCAGCTTGAATTTAAGAGGATTGTCATAGTCGCTTACAGATTGCCTTTCAAGCTGGTTAAAAAGAATGACCAATACAAGTCAATTCAGAATTCAGGGGGCCTGGTTTCAGCTATTCTTTCACTATCCGGGAAAATAAATCCGGGGATTAATACAGAATCAAAAATTCTTTGGGTCGGGACAGGAAATGCTAAGCTGGGAAGTGAAAATATAAATCCGAATTTCAAACTAATTCCCGTAGAAATACCACGTAAGATAAATGACAGATATTACGGAGGTTTCTGTAACGATACAATATGGCCATTGTTTCATTATTTTCCTTCCCGGACAGTTTACGATAACAGCTACTTTGATGCATATCTGACAGCTAATAATCTGTTTTGCGATAGCCTTCGGAATTTAATAGAACCCGGGGATTTTGTCTGGGTCCATGATTACCAGTTATTCCTGCTGCCCAGTATGATAAGAAAATCCTTCCCCGGTGCTGATATAGGATTTTTTCTTCATATACCGTTCCCTTCCTTTGAATTATTCCGCTTACTCCCCCACCAATGGCGGGAATCGATCCTTGCAGGCATGACCGGAGCTGATGTTGTCGGGTTTCACACTAACGACTATACACAATACTTTATTAAGTCAGTACGACGCACTCTTGGTTATAAGGTTGACCATAACTTCATCCATGTAAAAAACAGATTATGCAAGGCTGATGCTTTTCCCCTCGGTATTGATTTTGAAAAATTCCATAACGCATGCCATTCTCACAAAACGATCACCCAGAAAAAGAAGTTGTTGAAGCATTTGGCTGAGAAAAAACTAATTTTTTCTGTTGACAGACTTGATTATTCAAAAGGACTTCTCAACAGATTACAAGCATTTGAACACTTTCTTGAAAAATATCCCTCCTGGCAGAATAAAGTTGTATTCAACATGGTTGTTGTACCTTCAAGAGATAATATTGAAGGCTACCGTGAGATAAAAAAAGAGATAGAAGCATCAGTCGGAAGGATAAACGGAAAATATAGTAATCTGAGCTGGCGGCCTGTAATTTATCAGTACAAATCAATCCCATTCAATGAGCTTGTTGCACTCTACAATATCAGTGATGTGGGCCTTATAACACCGCTGCGCGACGGCATGAACCTTGTAGCCAAGGAATATATTGCCTGTCAGATTGAAAAGCATGGAATACTGGTTTTAAGTGAGATGGCAGGTGCTGCTTCAGAACTAAATGAAGCATTAATTATTAATCCTACCGACATTGAGGAAACTTCGGATGCCATCGACAGGGCTCTCAATATGCCTGCAGAAGAAAAAGAGAAAAAGATCCTTAAAATGCAGAACAGATTAATGCGTTATAATGTTTATACATGGGCTTCTGATTTTTTAAAGCAGGTGACGGCTATTAAAAAGGAGCTGAGATACATAAAGGTTAAATATCTGGATGATAATGCTTTAAAGTGTATTGTAACAGAATATCAGGAGACCCGGGAGCGTCTATTTCTGATCGATTACGACGGGACCCTGACCCCAATCGCTAAAGTCCCTGAGATGGCTTTATTAGATAAAAGGACGAAATCGCTGTTAAAAAACATCATTTCAGATAAACTCAACACAGTGGTAATAATAAGCGGCAGAAAGCATGAATTTGTAGAGAATCAGTTTAAAAACCTGGATGTAATTCTAATTGCGGAACATGGATATCTTATTAAATATCCCGGAAGAGAATGGATTATCAGTGTGAAAATAGATCTCACATGGAAAGAAAAATTCCTGCCGGTGTTGAATGATTACGTTGACAGGTGCAATGGTTCGATGGTGGAAGAGAAGAATGCCTCAATTGCATGGCATTACCGCAATGCTGACGAAGAAATTGCATCACTGAGGATCAATGAACTTAAAGATGACCTCATGGAAATACTGAAGAGTGAATCAAAACTTGAGGTGCTTGAAGGAGATAAAGTGCTGGAGATTAAAAGCCTGTTATATGACAAGGGCATAGCAGCTTCAGAACTGATCTGCAAAAGAAATTATGACTTTATATTAGCAATGGGTGATGACCGAACGGATGAAGATCTCTTTGAGGTGATCCCAAAGCATGGTTTTACAATAAAAGTTGGTAGTACTCCATCAAAAGCAAGGTTCAATATCCAGAATCAGAACCAGGTATACCAGTTCCTCTCCATGTTTTCCGGCAGCCCTGATGTGACTTAAATTTCTTAAACCCCGGCAATCCTTCTTTTATACTCCGCCAACGCTTCATCCAGACGCTGTTTGGCTGTGTTGTCGCCCGGCACATTGTGAGAAGGATGGATATACAATTTCACCCCTCTTTCAGCCAGAATTTCCGCTACTGTGGTAATGGTCATCCATACACAGGTCACGAATGCCATAGTTGACACTGGTCCTATCTTGTCCTGTTGGTTTTTGAGTGTCACACTTGCATCTTCAAGGGGTGCACAGGTATCAACAACAATATCAGCAAGGTCAAAAATAGTCTTTCCGCAGGAGTGTCTTGTTTTCTTACCCTTCGCTGCAGCAGCAGAACCGAATACTATCACTTTCATCCCTTTTTTCCTGGCTTCGAGTGCTATATCAATATTAACATTATTGATCCCTGAGTGCGAAAAAAGCCACATAATATCGCGCTTGTCAAAATCGTACCCTTTCATTATCTCAACGCCGTAACCTTCGACTCTCTCGAGAAACACAAACTGATGCACACCCATTTCACCAGTTATACGTGTGAAAAAAGTGAGCGGTAATTCGATCATCGGATGAAATCCGACAAAGCCGCCTATTCTGGGATACATCTCTTCTATCGGTAATGTGGCATGACCGCATCCGAAGGTATGAACCCAGCGGTTACATTCAATTGTATCAGCCATTGCTTCAGCAGCCAGGCGTATATTATCCATTTGTGTTTCCTCAATGCGTGACATTACTTCTCTTGCGTTTGCAAGCCATTGTTTTGCTAACATTTTTAAGTCGTTTTTAGTTATTCGTTTATCGTTTCGCGTTTCTCGTTGTTTTTAATTCTATTCAGAAGGATCACAAAGAGCAGAACCATTGCAAATAATTCCGTAAATGCAACTGTTGTGAGATGCTGAATGCCAAACTTTTGAGCTATATATCCCATCATAAAATTAACTATCATATTACCTATTAATCCAATAACAAGTACAAAGCTGAAAGCCGTTCCGGAAAGTTCTTTATAGCGGTTGCCGACAATACCCAGCATAATCGGGAATCCGCCGGCCAGGCCTGCTCCTGTTAATATTAATCCGGCTACAGCCATATTAAAATTATTGGCCGATCTTAATAAGACAACCCCTGCCAGTATCAATACAAAAGAATAAGATAATATTCTTGTTATTGTTACAGACCTTAATAGTGTCCCCAGTAACAATCGCATCACTGTCATACCGAATACAAATGACGAAAGAGCATATAAAGCTTTGCTCTGGCTGATGGAAATATTGTTAATCAGGAAAGTGGTGGTCCAGTTATTTAAGATGCCTTCGAAGCTGCTTTGCAGGAAAAGGAAGAAAGCAATAATAATCAAAACACTATCTTTTAACATTTTAACACTGCCGGCAAAAGGAAAGCCATGAGGTTGCTTTGGCAGGGGATATCTGATCAACAGAAATAATATTCCTGCAACCAGTGTTATGGCACCTACTGCAGCCAGGATCACTTCAAAACCATATTGTGTTTTCAGTAATCCTGATATGAGAGGCATGCCCAGGGCACCGATTCCGAAAAATGCGCCCAGCAGACTTAAACTGGCACCTTTGTTTGTATCACTTATGTCAGAAACGAGGGCATTTGTAGCTCCATTGATCGCTCCTCCTCCAAAACCGAACAGCAAAACACATATTCTTAAAAGGTGTTGTGATTGTATAAATGCAATACCCTCAAAACCGATAAACATGAAGAGACAGGAGATGCCCATCAGAAGTTTGTAACCATATTTATCGGCAATAGGTCCGAAGAGCAGTGAGCCGGTCAATATCCCCAGTGGCAGGATTGAAAAGAGCGTTCCGGAAGCTATCCCATCGAGCTTCAGCTTCTCCTGAAGATCCGGAGCAATTGAACCAAGGGTTATCAGGGAAATTCCAAATAACAGCATCCCAACACATGAAGCCCCGAAAATCAGTCTTTTATTGTACATTTTGGCTGTTTTAGTTGTTAAGTTACCGCTTGGTCTTTGAAGCCAGATATCCTGCTCCAAAAACACCTGCGTCACCTGCCAGGCCCGAAGCAGTAATATCCACCTGTTTAATACTGATTGGCTGTGCCCATTTTTCGGCCTCCTTTTTTACTGCCGGAATTAATTTAACCGCAGGACCGAATACTCCTCCTCCCATTATTACCTTCTCTGGATTGAACAGACTCACAAGGTTCGCTACTGCCATTCCCCAGAATTCTATTGATATCCCGATAACTTTTTGTGCAATGTAGTCACCATTTTCAAATGCTGAAAACACATCATATGATGACATTCCTTCAATCTGTTTGTTTTTCAGTTCTCCGGAATAGGTTTTATCCTCTTTTAATAAGTCCCTGGCCACTCTTGCTACTCCCTCCCCTGATGCATAGTACTCAAAACATCCACAGCTTATATACTTGTCGTCGAATGGTCTGTTAAGCGCCATCCATCCAATTGCTCCGGCAATATCATGACTGCCGCGCAATATCTCACCATTAACAAGTATTCCTGCTCCTATACCTGTACCCACGGCCAGAAAAACTGCATTCCTGCATCCCCTGGCATTGCCCTGCCATAACTCTCCCAGCATATAACAAGCTCTGTCACTGTCAATTGATACAGGAATTGAGCCGCAAACTGATTTTACTTCCTCTGATAACGGGTAATCGTCCCATCCCGGGATATTTGGAGCCCAGACAGTACCGGATTCAGTATGACTGATCCCCGGAACAGAAATACCGATTGAACTGACTTCATTGCTGCTCAATTTATCTGAATTCAGAAATTTACCGATCTGATCAGTAATAAGCAGCCCGACCTCTTTACCACGGCGATTTTCGAGTGCGACTGTTTCTTTTAATAAAAGAGTACCATCTTCAGAAAAGATGGCTGATGAAAGTTTAGTGCCTCCGAGATCAATACCTAAAAGCGACATAATAAGCCTGTTTAATCATTAAAATAATATCTGATCGAGCAGAACATTAATTTTTACGAATTGATAACCACGGTTTTTAAGTTCTTCAATAAGCTCAGGCAGATAGTGATAAAATTTATCTCCTGTTAAAAGTTAAACACACCATCGAGGCAGACCTGTTTTACTTCAAAATCCCTGTTAAAAACGACAAGGTCAGCTCTATATCCCGGAGCTATTTTCCCTCTGTCAGATTCATTTATCAAACGGGCAGGGTAAGCTGATGCCATGCGTAATGCTTCATCTAAGGGAATATCAACATGTTCCACACAATTTCTCACAGCCTTAAGCATTGTAAGTTTTGAACCGGATAAGGTCCCGTCAGGCAGGGTAAAGCGATCATGTTTTTTTACATGCTGATATGATCCATGAAGATTTTCCTCCACGGCATCGCTTATGAGGTAAAGCCGATCTTTCATTATCTTTTTTGCTATTGAAACAGTATTATAATCCACGTGGATCCCATCTGCAATAATGCTTGCAAAAATATTTTCTGTTTCGAAAGTTGCTCCCGGCAGTCCGGGGTCACGATGATGGAGCTGCGACATTGCATTGAAGAGGTGGGTAGTTGTCTTTATTCCCCATTTAAACCCTTCTGCAGCCTCCCTGAAAGTGGCATTGCTATGCCCTGCGGCGACCACAACACCATGATCATTCAACAATCTGACAATCTCCCCGCTGCATATCTCAGGAGCAACTGTCATCATCCTCACAGCACCTTCTGCTCCCTTGATTAATGCTTCAAGTTCATCCTTAATGGGATGCTTTAAATAATCCTTCATATGTGCACCCTTCCGGGCCGGACTGATATAAGGACCTTCAAGGTGTAAACCAAGTACAGCAGGGTGAGGGTTTGCTTTAACCGTTTTGATAATATTACGATAAACATCAGGTGAATTTGTCGGGATTGCAATAAGAAATCCGGTTGTGCCGGTTTTAATTATACTTTCAGTAATGGCTTGCAATGCCTTTGCAGTGGGCTCTGCTGAAAAAAGAAATCCCCCGCTCCCGGCAATCTGCAGATCTAATAGTCCGGGGGCAATGTAATTACCCCCACAATCAATAACTTCATAATTTTTCGGTATTGATCCAGGATCGATTATTGATTCGATCCTGTCGTTATTTATCAGGATTGTTTTGCCTGCAAGTGTTTCATTGCCCGTAAATATTGTGGCGTTGATTAGGGCTTTTAACATAATAACGAGTTTTTATATCCTACAACTATCCTCTTAAAAATGCACCTCTCCCCAAACATCCCCTTTTTTCACCTCACCCCAACCCCTCTCCCAGGGGAGAGGGGCTAAAATATTAACTGGGGATCGAAAGTCCCCCTCTCTCCTGCGAGAGGGGGACTTAGAGGGAGAGGTGATTGGATCGTGCAACTTAATTTTTAATCAACTCTATCTCCTGATCTGGTACGTTCCATCCCGAAACTCTAAGCACGGGAGTTGCATTTATAAGTCTTGCAGAGGGACAGGTAACGGTAACAGAGGTAGTTTCTCCCGGCGCCAGTGAAAAGTAGTTTTCCGACCAGAAGGAAGGCAGTATCTCTTCACCGTCTGCCATCAACTGCGGACGAATAAAAAATGCAAGCTTATCAGATGTATTTGTAACCCGGAAGGTCCATCTCTTATCGTTTTTCCCTTTCTCCTGTTTAATTGCACTTATATTTACATTAGTCTCCGGCATCTCACTCATTGCTTTATAATCGTTATCGGATGAAATCCAGTGAATATTTCGCGAAACCACTCTCCCTGAAGGATCTTTCAGGCTCATAACAACGAATGTAACACCTTTTGCATCAGAAAGCGCTGAAGATATTGAAGTTGTTTCCTTAACATCGGAAGGGGTAAGAGTGACACTTACAGTTTCATGAAATATTTTTTTAGATTGAAGATCAAAGAGATCGACCTGTGCTGTCAGGTATGATACAGGTTTATATGTCCGGTTCAGAACGGTCACCTTATGGTTATTCAGATTGAGTTGAATATGAACAGGTTCGCAGGCGCCCTGCATAAAATAATAACCGGCATTAGGTTGAAGGAACCAGTCATATACCTGCCATACCACGCTGGGGAAAGCGGCATTCAGTTTCCAGAGCATCACACCGCCGATATCATTTAGTTTATGTCCTGCTGCTTCAAAGATCCCCTGGTAACCTGCCGCGTTCATCAGTTGCATTTTGTTACAGAAGTCTTCCATACTTTCAGGTTCACCATATCTCCGTACCATCTCCCTGTAATAGAGATCCCAGCGGCCATTACCTGTAGCAGCATCATGATATCCCCAGGTGTGGTTTAAAGGAAAAGGCAGTGTTTTATCCCATACAAGGTTGGGGATGATTTTTGGCAGCATATTGTAAGGTGTCATTGAAGGGATCCCTGTTTCGTCCTTGAACACCCAGTCTTTACCGGCAATAGCCCGGGCGTAATAGGCTTTCGGATCCTGCCACGTATAAGGACCGCCGCTATAGACGCCGCCCGGAAGGTTATCGGGCCATGAAGCCGGCCATCCTTCAGGCAGATGGGCAAATCCCGAGGAACTTGGAATGAAAGGTCTTGTCCCGTCAAGTTCAATAATGCTGTTTCTCATAAAATCATAAAGTTCCTTCCGGGCATGGCCCTCATTTCCGCCTGTCCAGACCAGCAGGCTGGGATGATTTCTTATCCTGAGTATTGTGCTTGTGACATTCTTTTTAAATACTTCTCCTTCGATTGGCCAGTCGGGCGATCCTTTAAATTCACCCTGGGTATCCCCCGTTATCCAGAAATCCGACCATACAAGAAGTCCATACCTGTCAGCAGCCTCAAAGAATTCATCACAAGGGGTTACTCCGCCTCCCCATATCCTGACAAGGTTAATATTTGCATTCCGGCATAAACGCATCTCGTAATCGTATCTTAACGAATCGCGGTTAAGCATGAAATCGGGTACCCAGGCTCCCCCTGTCAGATGGATTCTCCGGCCATTAACATAAAAATCGCGCCTCCAGCTCCCGTTCACATCAACAGCTTTTGTAGATACTGTCCTGATACCGAATACAAATGTTGTGTCGTCGGATACTCCGGAACCATTGATGTACTGAAGATGTATCCTGTAAAGGTTTGCCTTGCCGTAACCATTTGGCCACCAGATACCGGGCTTGCTGATATTAAGTTCTTTGATGCTCCCGGCCTTCATTTCAATAACATTTGAAGCCTCCCTGCCGACTGCGACATTTTTTGTGAACTTGTAAGATTTCCCTTTGAAATTCTCAGGAGATATCTTCACTACCAGTTTTCCTGCATCATTTGCTCCGCTGTGATTAAACAGTGTAAGGGTCAATGAGAGTTTTGCGATGCTTGTATCAGGCTCATTCGGAAGTTCCGTA
>DATKXL010000008.1:0-39349 GCA_035529055.1 Bacteroidales bacterium | reverse complement strand
GGATTAAGCATTTACAGGGGTGGATTAGGGTTCAGTATGGGATATAATACATATTACCCGGTCTATTACGGATATGACTGGGATTATTATTACGGGTATAATTACGGGTGGTACGATCCATACTACTCCGGTTCATACTACAGGGGATACGATCCGTTCTATTACAACTACTGGTACAGCCCTGTAGTTATCAACATTAATTTCAGGAACAGGTGGCCGAATCACTACTATTCGTGGAACAGACACAACAGGTGGTACAATGATTACAGGTGGAATTACGGTTACAGATCCGTTTACAACACATATAACACATACAACTTCAATAATTATTCTTCGGGCAGCACCAGATACTCGACAAGATACTCTTCACCTCAGTATCAGACACGCAGATCTGTCCCAACCAATACAAACACTTCAGGGAACCTGTCACGAAGGGAGATATCGGCGACCAGTCAACCGCAGGTAAGCAGGAATACGGTACAGGAAAGAACAAATAGTGGTGTTCAGATGAGTGAAACCAGAAGAACCACTACCCCGGCTGTCAGCAGGCAGCAGGGCAGCAGCACCAATAACAGTATTCCTACTAACCAGGGTAATGCTGCCAGTAATACACGCAGGAGTGCTGATGCTGTAAATAACAACAGAAATCTGAATCAGAATCAGAATCAGATTCTGAGCCAAAACCAAAGTCGGAATCAGAATACTGTCAGAAGTATGGAGCAGTCCAATACAAAGAGCAGTACAATAAGCACTCCGGCCAGAAGCTCAAACCAGAACAGGACTATGAGTGCTCCGGCAAGAAGTTCAAACCAGAGCCGAACAATAAACGCACCAGTAAGAAGCTCAAGCCAGAACAGGACCATGAGTGCTCCGGCAAGGAGCTCAGGTTCAAGTCAGAGAGGATCTGCTGTATCGTCACAGAGAACCACAAGCAGTAAATCTGATTCAAATGCTTCCAGTACAAGATCTTCTTCCTCATCAGAAAAAAGCAGAAGGAAATAACCGGGGCCTTTTTATGAGGTTCTATTTAATTTAAAATAGTTGTAACTTCGGTAAAAAATTGTTAAATTTGCTAGATAGAAAGAAGATCACTCCAATTATAAGATTATTTGGTACAGAATTTGCAAGTAAATAAATAAAATAGTGGGGGAAATTAAAATGAAAGCATTATATTACATATTCGGCGTTGCACTTCTCACGTTAGGTTCTTGTTCATCAGGGCTTTATGTGGGCACAGAATATGATGATCTTTACTATCTGACATCGGACCAGCCGGTTGTTGTAAATACTCTTTCATTGAATAAAAGGATGGCTGAAGGTAATCTGAAGGCTGAAGAGTATTATGATAATATTTATGCTGCTGATACTCTTGTTGCACAGGAATATTCTGATGCAGTAGATTATGATGATGCAAACCTTTATAATCAGTATGGCAGAAACGGAGGATATGATTACTACGATAATTACACATATTCAGGAAGGTTAAGAAATTTCTACGGCAACTACTTTAGCCCTTACTGGAGAGATCCTTTCTATTTCAGCTGGGGATTCCCTTCATTCGGATATAATTATGGTTACAGAGGATTTCCATCTTACTATGACTACTACGATCCGTTTTATTATGGTTATGGAGGCTTTTCCAGTTACTACTACGGAGGTAATTACGGTGGATATTATTCACCCTATTACAGTTCCTTTTATTCTCCTTTCTACAGCAGGTACAACTATTTCCCCGGTTCTTACATATACGGTGAAAAGAACTCCGTCAGTTATGGCAGAACGGAAAGGGCAAGCACACTTTCATCAAGGTGGAGCGGTGGTTCTTCCTCTGCAACCGGTGTTTCTTCGAGAAGAAACAGCTATATTTCAACCGGATCAGGGACAAATAGTGCAGGCAGACCGGCTTCTGCAACACAGTCTTTGTCAACTACTTCCAGAAGAACTGTAGAGTCGTCGGTCAATACCCCTCAGGCTGTAAATGCATCGGATACAAAAATGACTCAGGATCCTGTTAAGTCAGGAACGGAAAGGGTTTCAGGAACACCATCCGGAAGTTCTGCTAACACCAGAAGACCTGAATATAATTCTGTTAACAGAACATACACCCCAAGTTACAATAATCCGCAGTTGAGCACAAGGCCGTCATATAATAACACAAGGGTTAATTCCAATGTAAACCAGAACAATAATACTATTAATAACACCAGGACTAATAGTAACGTAAATACAGGAAGAACAAACCCAAGCCCGACGCAGAATTCAAATACGGGAAGAACCAATTCATCTGCATCACCAGTTCAAAGCCGATCCGGTTCTTCCTCAGGCAATACAGGTACTTACTCAGTGCCTTCCAGAAGAAGCGGTGAAAGCAGTTCATTCTCATCGAGATCTTATAACTCTACCGGAAGCGGATCATCAGGATCTGTTTCAAGAAGCTCATATTCATCGGGTTCCTCTTCATCAGGTTCCTCATCATCGGGTTCTTCATCAGGATCTTCATCAAGCAGCTCCTCGTCAGGCAGAAGACAATAGATTAAAACAATATTATATTAACAAGTTGAATTCATTCTATTTCAGAGTGCTGGAATACTCTTCACAAAAAATAAGTTCTTATGAAAAAAATAATCTTTATATTATCAGCGATCATCATGATGGTTTCCGGAGTTTCATCTCAAAACGTTGATGATGCTTTAAGGTACTCACAGTTGTTTTATGGCGGTACCGCAAGGTTTCAGTCCATGGGAGGGGCCTTTACAGCTTTGGGCGGCGATCTGTCAACCCTTAGCCAGAATCCCGCCGGCCTCGGATTATTCAGATCTTCAGAGATAACTTTCTCACCTCAGTTGTATCACATCAAAACATCAGCAAGTTTCAACGGTACTTCAACAGACTATCTGTATAACTTTAACCTCAGCCAGGCAGGCATTGCATGGAAAATTATTTCAAACAATAATACATCAGGCCTTATTACTCTCAATTTCGGGTACTCTTATAACAGAACAAACAACCTGAATTCTTCCACCAGAATAGAAGGTATCGAGACCCGCAGCTCGTTGGCAGACTATTGGGCTGATCTGAGTGATGGAACTTATTATTCTGATCTTGGAGGAGCTGAAGGCATTGCATATGACGCCTGGGTAATTGATACAATAACCGGAACGGGCCCGGGATATTTATATGGTACAGTCTTTTCCAATTATGGAGATAATCCTCCCTCGGTATATGGTCAGAATATCAGGCGCATTATTACCAACGAGGGTTTTACAGGAGAACATGCCATTTCAATCGGTGGTAATTTCTCAAACAAAATTTACTTCGGAGCTACTCTGGGTATAAGCAGGTTAAATTATATCGGTCATTATGAACATCTTGAATCGGCATCCTATTCACTTGCCTCCGGTTTTGAAAATTTCACATTTACCGATCATTATGAAAACAACGGAACCGGTTTTAATTTAAAAATCGGGACAATAATCAAACCGGTCGAATCGCTTCGTATAGGGCTCGCCTTCCATTCACCTACACTTTACAAGATTAATGAATACTTCTATGAAAATATAAATTCAAATTTTGAAGGTGATGACCATTATGATTTCTCAAACGATCCCCTAAGATACAGTTATGCTCTTACAACACCTTTCCGGGCGATCGGGGGAGTAGCTTTTCAGTTGAAGAAATTTGCACTCCTGAGCGCTGAATATGAATTTGTTGATTATGGCTCTTCAAGATTCTCTGAAACAGGTGATGGGTATGATTATTCCGGGAAAAACATGGAGATTAAAAATACTCTTAAGTCAACAGGGAACCTGAGAATGGGTGGTGAATTCAGACTCAATAAGTTCTATTTCAGAACGGGTTACGGATATTATGGCAAAGCATTTACTTCGGGTGAAGATAATGCAAATATGGATCACCAGTCGGTCTCATTCGGAGCCGGATTCAGGGAACAGAATCTCTCGGTTGATTTCGGTTTTACCAGTCTTTCAAATCCACAGAAATACATTCTCTATACCAGCTCGGCCGGGAATGCAATAGCAGATCTGAATACAACCAGAAATATTTTCACTGTTACCTTCGGGTATAAATTCGGGTATTGATACTTTGAATAACTTTTATTACAGTAATCCAGACGATTCGGGTCCCATATTAAAAATAAGATCAATTATACTCAGACCAGGTGTGAAGCCTCTCTTACTGAATACCTGATAGTATTCTTTCGCACAATACCCTGAGTTGACTTTCGGGGTTATTCTGTACCGGAAATCATGATCTGATTCATTAACGGGTTCAAAAACAGACGTATAGATAACCGGCACTTTAATTTTTATCATTGACAGGATTGACTCAAGAAGTTTCATATTCAGGTCAAGCAAGAATCTGTGGTCGCTGGTGATTATTCTTTCAAGTTCGCCGGAATAGTATTGAAAATAGGGAGATGAACCATAAGATGCGGAGATAGCTCTCAGATGAATCTGTTGCCATCTTTTGGAATAATCGATCTCGATATCTTTCAGCTTTGTTTTATGGAGACTTCCTCTTTTTACGGGCACAGAAATTACCTGGAGGCCGTTCGGGGACAATATCCTGCACCTGTTGCGGTAGGTCTGCTTAAGGTAATTCTCTTCCTTCTCTATAAGGATCCTGTCAGCTTTTTTTATAAGTGCAAAGTACTCAACCGGTGGCAGGTATGCAGTGGAAAGAAGTATTATTCCTGGCATCACCCAAAATCATTTCATCTGATTTATCATGCTTGCTGAGAATCCGGCTCCGAAACCGTTATCAATATTAACTACAGTAACACCTGTTGAGCAGCTTGTAAGCATTGCAAGCAGGGCTGATATACCTCCGAAACTGGCGCCATAACCCACACTTGTGGGAACAGCAATAACCGGTTTATCAACCAGTCCACCTACAACACTTGCAAGAGCACCTTCCATGCCTGCAATGACAACAATTACCCTGCATGTCCTTATTTCGGGAAGCTTATCGACAAGTCTGTGAATGCCTGCTACTCCCGCATCGTATATTCTCAGAACATTATTTCCAAGAAGCTCGGCGGTAACGGCAGCCTCTTCAGCGACAGGGATATCGGATGTCCCGGCAGTTATTACAGCAATACTGCTTTCAGGCGGCACGGGCTTATTATTCTGAATGCTGATTATCCTGGCTTCCCTGTAAAAAACAGCTCTTTCAGAAATCTTTCTGACAGCTTCGTACATTTGTTCATTGGCCCTGGTGCCAATAACATTGTTTTCCTTTTCCGCCATGACCCGGAAGATCTCAGCTACCTGTTCAACTGTTTTGCCGGCGCAATAAACTATTTCAGGGTAACCGGTGCGCATTTCGCGGTGATGATCTATCCTTGCAAAACCAAGATCGGTATATGGAAAATTTCTAAGAAGTTCAAGCGCTTCAGCGACACTTAAATGACCGCTTTTTACATCACCAAGCAATTTTTCTAAATCATTTTTCGTCATATTCTTCTCTTTTCCGGGTTTAAGCTTCCTGACCTGTAACCTTCAAGGTCCAAAGATACATATCTGAATCCTATTTTCTTAAAATCGTTGATAATATGTTCTCTGTCAGGATTATGGATGATTTTTTCAATATAACCCGGCAAACACTCAATTCTTGCCAGATCCCCGTGAATTCTGACCCTGGCTCCAACACATCCTTTTTCAAAAAGAAGTTGTTCAGCCTGTTCAATCATCCTCAGAGTTCCCTCATTGACTTCTGTATCATAAGGAATCCTGGTAAGAAGACAGGCCATTGCAGGCTTATCCCAGGTTGGCAATCCTTCCTCTCTGGATATCTCTCTTATGTCTTTCTTTGTAATTTCTGCTTCCAACAGCGGGCTTCTGATCCCAAGCTCTTTTAATGCTCTCAGACCGGGCCTGTAATCGCCGGGGTCATCAGCATTGCTGCCATCAATTACATGATCAAAACCGTTATTCCTGGCAAATTCAAGTACCCCGTTGAAAAGCAGCTTTTTACACAGATAGCATCTGTCAACCGGATTATTCCTTATAATTTCAGGGAACGCAACATCGATAATTTTGTGATTGAGCCCGTAGAGTTTTGTGAATTCAAGGGTATCTTCAATTTCCCTGGCTGGGATATATGGAGTTCTGATGGTAATCCCGATTACTTTTACATCTGTAAGTGTAGCTGCTCTGTGCAGAAGGAACGAGCTGTCAACACCTCCGGAATATGCAACAACGATAGATTTTAATTCTTTAAGGATTGAGTCGAGTCTTTTCAATTTATTTCTGGTCATTTTTCCCTGCTTTTATTTTGTTCCAATAATGACATTATATTATGGTACACCTCTTTTACCGGGATACCTTTTTCCATGGCGATTCTTTTGCATTCTTCATACTCAGGCTTGTGTGATACCTCTTTGCCTTTGTAAAATGAACGCTTGACAGCTACTTCCCCGTAAATTGTATTGATCATACCTAATTCTCTTACAAGGGTATCTTTCTGGAATGGAATAGTTCTTATCCCGATAGTTGTTGACTCGGTGAAGATTATTTCTTTCACGTTGTCAGCCAATTCAGATTCACAAATAACATTAAGGATTATACCCGGTCTCCCTTTCTTCATTATGATATCTGAATAAAACACATCAGAAGCTCCTGCTCTGAAAAGCCTCTCGGCGATATGATCATAAAACTCAGGATTCATATCGTCAATATTGCATTCCAGAAGAAGCGCCTCGTGGCCACTCCTTGAATTATCCATAGTTTTGCCAAGAAAAACCCTCAGAAGATTAGGGAGATCGGGATGGTCTTTATGTCCGATTCCATATGCAGTTTTTTCAATTATAAATGGGAAAGACGGATTGAAATGAGTTCCCAGTGCAGCCAGAATTGCTGCTCCGGTGGGGGTTGTAGCCTCAAAGTTGACACCTCCTTTTCTGACGGGCATTCCCCTGACTATTTCCGCTGTTGCCGGTGCAGGTACTGGAAGATTTCCGTGGTCACACTTAACAAATCCTCCTCCAAGCTCAATTTCCTGCACATAGACTCCTTCGACATTAAGCTCCCTGTAACAGATAGCTGCTCCAACGATATCAATTATTGAATCAATTGCTCCCACCTCATGAAAATGCACCTTCTCAACAGGAATTCCATGAACCAATGCTTCAGCTTCAGCGACCTTCATAAAGATCTTAATACTGAGAGCCTTAACTTCATTGGAAAGTCCGGATTCATTGATGATTTTTTCAATATCCGAAAGATGCCTGTGAGCATGCTCATGACTAATCTGTCGGATAGTTACCTTAGTGCCGCTTATCCCGTGTCTCTGATCTTTCTCAGCAACAAGTTCCCATCCCGCTGTGTTCAGTTTATTAAGTTCCCCGATAAGATATGTTTTATCTATCCCAAGGTCAATCATGGCACCCAGGTTCATATCTCCGCTAATTCCTGAAAAACAATCGTAACAAAGTATTTTCATATCAGAATAACAATAGTTTATAAAAAACAATCAATAATAAAGAATGTTAACCAAAATCACAATTATTTGATGTCAAACAGATTCATGTTGCTAATATACTACTTACAATCATTATGGTATAATAAAAAAAAATCGTATTTTTCGAGGCTTTTTCATAAATGATTTTTAACTACTATTTGAAGTATGAAAAGGAGAGAATTCTTTAAGAAATCGGCAGGAGCAGGGCTGGCCGCCGGAACGGCACTAAGTCTGGGCGGATATGGAAAACTATGGGTAACTAATCCTTCCATTGCAAAATATGATATGATAGCAGTTATGGGCGGTAATCCTGACGCAATGTTTGATCTTGGCATTCAGGAGCTGGGGGGAATGGGAATGTTTGTGAAAAAGGGACAGAAAGTTCTGGTAAAACCTAATATCGGGTGGGATGTTATTCCTGAGCTTGCAGCCAATACTAATCCCCTTCTGGTAAAAAGAATTATTGAACATTGTTTTAAGGCCGGCGCCAGGGAGGTTTACGTTTTTGATCATACCTGCGACAACTGGGTGAATACATATAAAAACTCGGGAATTGCAAAAGCTGCGAAAAGTGCAGGAGCTAAAGTCGTCCCCGGAAACTCTGAAAACTATTATCAGACCATCAATATACCGGGTGGCGTTAAACTTAAAAGTGCAAAAGTACATGAGCTCTTACTAAGCACAGATGTCTTTATAAACGTCCCGATCCTGAAAGATCACAACTCCACCAGAATGACCTGCTGCCTTAAAAATACAATGGGTATTGTCTGGGACCGCGGATACTGGCATTCAAACAATTTGCATCAGTGCATAGCTGATTTTGCATTATATGAAAAGAAGCCGGCTCTTAATGTAATTGATTGCTATAATGTAATGGTTAAGCATGGTCCCCAGGGTGTCTCCAAGGAGGATGTGGTACAGATGAAATCGCAGATACTCACCACCGACTGGGTTGCCGGAGATGCTGCAGCTGCTAAAATGCTGGGCGTTGAAGCTGAAAAAATAGACTATTTACCTATTGCCCATAAAATGGGACTTGGCAACATGAAGCTGGACTCGCTGAATATCAAGAGGATTAAAATGTAAATGGTAATGACCTCATCATTTCTACGTAGTTTCCGTATTGTTTTTTCATCTATTGTTCTTATTTTCTTTATTCTGGTTTTTGTTGATTTCAGATCGCTGATACCGGGAACATATATTAATTACCTGCAATATCTGCAGTTCATCCCCTCTGCAATAAAATTCGTTCATATTGAAACCCTTGCTGCCGGAGGATGTATTGTTATTCTAATACTCACTTTACTTTCAGGACGAACCTATTGTTCCTTTTTATGCCCTCTTGGCATCGGGCAGGATCTTTTCAGCAGAATTGGCGGCAGGTTCAGGAAGAAATTCAGGAGGTTCGGATTCAAAAGGCCATATACAATTATAAGATACTCATTATTGGCTGCAACACTGATAGTTACCTTAGTATGGGGCATCTATCTGCTAACTCTTCTTGATCCCTACAGTATCTTTGGCAGGTTTATGACCTATTTCGCAAAACCGGGAGTAATTCTCATAAATAATTTCTTTGCAGGGATACTTGGCAAGTTCGATTTATATACCCTTGCCCATGAACCCGTTAAAGGATATCAACTTCTTGCTTATTCAATACCGGCTGCTTTCCTTATTCTGGTCGGCACGCTTTCGTTTACAAAGGGAAGATTATATTGCAATATGATTTGTCCGGTTGGGACTCTACTGGGACTTCTTGCAAAAGTATCTGTTTTCAGAATCAGATTTAATGAAAGTATCTGCACCAGGTGCGGAAGGTGTTCATTAACCTGTAAATCATCATGTATTGATTTCCTGAATGCTGATATTGATATAAGCAGATGTGTCGATTGTTTTAATTGTATTCATACCTGTCCGGATAAAGCAATATCCTATGGCCTTGTAAAACTTAAGATGAAAAAGCATGAAGTTGATGAAAGCAAGCGTAAATTCATCGCCGGATCAATTCTCCTGCTATTTGGATTATCGCGTTCCACCAAAGGACAGGAAAAAAGCGTACCTGTACCCAAGAAACCTTCAACAGTAAAAGAGAACAGAACATACCCTGTTTGTCCTCCAGGAGCCGGAGGGATAGAAGATCTCAACAGGTATTGTACAGCATGCTCCCTGTGCATAAGCGCCTGCCCTGACAATGTGCTTCAACCGGCAGTCAGGCAATACGGTGTAGCAGGTTTCATGCAACCTGTAATGGATTATCACAAGAGCTTCTGTACATATAACTGCATAATCTGCACAGAGATTTGCCCCACATATGCTCTGAAACCACTTGTTCTGGAAGCTAAGAAGCTTACACAGATCGGGAAGGTTAACTTCATAAAAGATAACTGTATTGTTAAAACTGAGAAAACTGATTGCGGAGCCTGTTCTGAGGGCTGTCCGACAAAAGCAGTTTTTATGATCCCTTATGAAGGGAATCTGGTTATTCCTGAGGTCAATCAGGACATTTGCATCGGCTGCGGTCATTGTGAATTTGCCTGCCCGACTACACCATACAAAGCAATTTTTGTCGACGGGAACCCTGTTCACCAGGCGGCTAAAAAGCCTGAAAATGTACAATCTGATATTACTGCCCCTGAAGATTTTCCCTTCTGATTTCGAATATTTTCGAAAATTAATCTTGGGCAGACAAAAATTGAATTGCTGGAATCCACCGATCCGGAAGGACCGGTTGCAAAATTCATTGAGAAAAAAGGTGAAGGAATTCACCATATAGCTTTTGCAGTCAGTGATATTGAAGAGCATTTAAAACATGCAGAAAAGGAGGGTGTCAGGATTATTGATCAGGCTCCCAGAAAAGGAGCTGAAGGTCTTGATATCGCATTTCTGCATCCTAAGTCAACATCGGGAGTTCTTATAGAGTTTTGTGAAGTGAGGAAATGATCTTGACAAACTGATCTTTCAGTCTGCCGGTATGCGGTAAAAATTTAGTAGGTTTGTAAAAGATAAACATCTTTAGGGTAATTATGAATGAAGCTGTAGCAACCGCTGGAAATTCAGACCCAAAAGTCAGGTCCGACTGTGCTATTACCCTGCACTTAAAAACTGAAGGGGGAATTATCATTGATCTGAAGTCAAAGGTTCAAACCCTGTACGGAACGTCAATAAGAAAGCAGTGTTTTGAAATTCTGAATTTTTTCGGGATCAGGGATGCATACCTCAAAGTAGAGGATTCAGGGGCCTTACCATTTGTTATTTCCGCACGATTGGAATCTGCAGTAAAAAAGATTGTTAGTGTTGATAAGGAATATTTACCCGATTTTATTGAGGAGAATAAGTACACCACAACCCCTGACAAATTCAGGTTTACCCGTCTTTATTTGCCCGGCAACACTCCCGGTTTAATGATAAACGCAGGTCTTCATTCTCCTGACTGTATAATTCTTGATCTTGAAGATTCGGTTGCTCCCGATAAAAAAGATGAGGCAAGAATACTGGTAAGAAATGCATTACGGCAGATCAATTTCTACGGTGCCGAACGCATGGTCAGGATAAACCAGGGAGAGATGGGATTAGACGATCTCCGATATGTTATCCCTCACAATGTTAACCTTATACTTATCCCGAAATGTGAGAGTCCTGAGATTATTTATAATGTTGAAAAAAATATTGCTGAGATTAAAAACAGATTCAATCTCACAAACCCGGTTTATCTTATGCCCATTGTTGAAAGTGCCCTGGGAGTTGAAAGATCTTTTGAGATCGCTTCATCTTCTGTAAATGTGGTGGCAGTGGCCATTGGCCTTGAAGATCTGACTGCTGACCTGGGAGTTCCGAGAACCGCAGGAGGGGATGAATCATTTTATGCAAGGAGCAGGGTAGTTATGGCGGCAAAAGCTTCGGGTAAGCAACCTATTGACTCTGTCTTTTCGGATGTGGCAGATATGGAAGGCCTGATGAAGAATGTATTGATATCCAAATCTTTGGGGTTTGAAGGTATGGGCTGTATTCATCCCAGGCAGATCCCTGTGATTCAAAAGGGTTTTTCTCCGGGGCAGGAGGAAATAGAAAAATCAAAAAAGATCATAACAGCTTATGAGGATGCAATGAATAAGGGAGTTGGCGTTGTTGCGCTGGGTTCGAAGATGATTGATCCGCCGGTTGTTTCCCGTGCCCAGAAGGTTATTACGCTGGCTGTCAAAATGGGATTATTATCAGAAGACTGGATTCATGAAAATTTTGAAGAGAAAGAATAAGTTATACCAGGCAATATATAATGGCGATCCCAACTGTAATAAATGCAGCCGGCAGGTCAGTACCTCTGGAAATTAACGGGAGACCTGCAATTCCCTTCAAAGGAGTCGGAAAACACCGTCCTGATGGAAGAAAACAGGGACCTTCCATTCCAACCTGTTCTGATTATCCTGATGACGGCAACAAAGTTGTTTCTTCACTTGAAGAGGCTCTCCGTTTATGCGGTCTGAGTGATGGCATGACAATATCGACCCACCATCATCTGCGTGATGGGGATCTGATAAGTAATAGGGTATTTGACCTGGCATCAGAGATGGGAGTGAGGGATCTTGTCTGGTTTCCTTCAGCCTCTTTCCCGTGTAATGAACCAATAATCAAATATCTCGATAACGGTACAATAAACAGGATTGAAGGCAGCATGAACGGTCCCCTGGGTCGGTATGTTTCTGAAGGCAGAATGAAGGGTACTGCAGTTCTCCGCTCACACGGAGGTCGTGTACAGGCAATTCAGGACGGTGAAGTTCAAATTGATATTGCCGTTATGGCCGCTCCTTCCGCCGATTCTTACGGAAATGCAAAGGGTACAGGTGGGACATCAGCATGCGGTGTGCTTGGATATGCCAGGGCGGATTACATGTATGCTGAAAAGGTTATTGTGGTTACCGATAATCTTGTTGAGCTTCCATGCTTTCCAATGGAGATTGAAGGAAATTATGTTGATTATGTGGTTGTTGTGGATAAGATAGGTATTCCTGAGAGAATTATTTCCGGTACAACCCAGATCACAAAAAGTCCTGACAGACTTCTGATTGCCGGACTGACTTCCGCTTTCCTTGAAAAATCGGGTATTCTGAAAGATGGAGTAGCAATTCAGGCGGGAGCAGGAGGTACATCACTGGCAATTGCGGTGTTTCTGCATGATATTTTAAAGAAAAAAGGATGGAGATCAAAGTTTGGATTTGGAGGAAGCACAAAGTACATGGTTGAAATGCTTGAGCAGGGCCAGATGGGTTATATTCTTGATGCACAGGCATTTGATCTTGATTCGGTGATATCAATTGGTAAAAATCCCAATCATATAGCTTATTCGGTTTTCAATGCATATAATTATCACTCCAAAGGAAATCTTACAAGCATGATGGACATCATGATCCTTGGAGCCACAGAGGTTGATCTGAATTTCAATGGCAATGTAGTGACGCATAGCGATGGTTATCTTCTCCATGGAATAGGGGGGTGGCAGAACTGTCTTCATGCAAGGAATGTAATATTACCCCTTCCTCTTTTCCGCGACAGAATACCGGTAATAATTGATGAAGTGACTACACTTTGCGGACCAGGTGAACTGATCGATGTTATAATTACTGAGCGGGGAATAGCTATAAACCCTTTGAGAACAGATCTTATTGAGAAAACCAGAAACAGCGGACTTCCATTGAGGACTATTAAGGATCTGAAGGAGGAGGCTGAAAAAATCTGCGGCAAACCACAGAAAGCTCAATTTGAAGAGGATATTGTTGCAGCTATCAAGTGGGTTGATGGAACGGTAATTGATGTAGTAAGAAAAATAAAAATCTGATCCTGAAAAAAATGGAAAGATATAAATGTGTCATTTGTGGATATATCTATAATCCTGAAGAAGGTGATCCGGCTTCAGGTATAGAACCGGGGGTCTCTTTCAGCGATCTTCCAGATGACTATCTTTGTCCGATTTGTGCTGCAGGGAAGGAGGAGTTCTTTGTTTATGATTAAAAGTCCAGTCTATAATCTTTTGGGAATATTACTTATGACATCCAGAAGCAGGTCCCAGAACATCTGAACAGTTTTTATCTCAATTTTCTCTTCCGGAGTATGGGCACCTCTGATAGTTGGCCCGAAAGAAATCATGTCGATCCCTTTTACTTTTTCGTAAAATAAACCGCACTCAAGTCCGGCGTGTATTGCTCTTACGGCAGGTTCTTTGCCAAAAAGCCTGAGATACGAATTGCGAGTTATTTTAAGGATTTCGGATTTAAGACTTGGCTTCCATCCCGGGTAACCTTCTGAATGAACTACCGTTGCACCGGTAAGATTAAGGCATGACCTTACCATAGTTGCCGCATCATGCTTTGATGATTCAATGGAGCTTCTCTGGGTAGTTACTATTTTTATTGTAAAATCTTCATTGAATTTTACTGAGGCAAGATTTGAAGATGTTTCCACCAGGTTATCCATCTCACGGGACCATGCAATAACTCCATGAGGGCAGCAATCCAAAGCGTCGAGCAATTTTTTCCGGGTCTCTCTGTCCATCGTAACCGATGGAATATCTGCAACTGTCATGGTTATTTTAAGGTCTTTTTCGAGATCGCCGAACTCATTGTTCATAGCAACCTGAGCACTCTCAACTGACTTTTTAACCTTTCCCGCATAAGGCCTGTCTGTCACTATGGTGGCAAAAGCTTCACGCGGTATTGCATTTCGCAGATTACCTCCATCAAATCTGCTTAAGTAAATGTCAAACTGATCTGAAAGATTCCTCAGGAGTCTGGTCATTAATTTAACCGAGTTTGCAAAACCTTTATGGATCTCATCTCCTGAATGACCTCCACGCAGGCCGGTAATGGAAATTTCTAAACTTACCGGATCTTTCACGGTAACAGCAGTGGGGCTATACGACAGGGTGCCGATAGTATCCATCCCTCCCGCGCAGCCGATGTATAATACTCCCTCATCTTCCGAGTCAAGATTCAGCAGAATTTTTCCTTCAAAAAAATCAGGTTTAAGATTAACGGCGCCTGTCATACCCGATTCCTCATCGACAGTGAAAAGGCATTCAATCTTTCCTGCTTTGATATTTTTGTCTGCAAGGATGGCCATCTGGGATGCTATACCTATTCCATCGTCGGCTCCGAGCGTTGTACTTCTGGCAGCCACCCATCCGTCCTTTATATAGGGAATAATAGGGTCATTACTCCAGTCGTGTGGATAATCAGCATTTTTTTCTCCAACCATATCCAAATGACTCTGCAGAGCAACTGTTTTCCTGTTTTCCATCCCTGGAGACGAAGGCCTGACAATCAGTATATTACCTGCCTCATCTTCTTTCGATTCCAGCTTATGCTTGTCAGCGAAATGACGAAGGTAACTTCTGATCTTTTCCTCGTTCTTACTCAGACGCGGTATATTGCAGATCTCTTCAAAGTAAATCCAGATTGGCGCCGGATTCTGTTGAGACAAAACACTCATGCTATAGTTTATGAAGACTTTATAAAATGCAAAAATACTCTTTTTCCAACTGACTGAAGAGATATATAAAATAAAATTGAGCTTAATGACCTGACAAATTTTAGCTAAATTTGAGAAGTGGAACTGATTTAAACTAAGAAAAGACAATCATATGGCTAAACATTCAATTGTAATTTTGCCAGGCGATGGAATAGGAGTAGTTGTACTTGAACAGACTTTACGTGTCCTTGATGCTGCGGGATTTGAAGCTGATTATATTCATGGTGATATAGGCTGGGAATTCTGGTGTAAAGAGGGCAATCCTTTACCCGGGCGGACTATCGATCTTATAGCCAGGCATAAAACGGCTCTTTTCGGCGCCATTACTTCAAAACCCAAGGAAGAAGCCAGTGTGGAACTTGATCCTTCGCTCAAGGGAAAAGGATACTCTTATTCAAGCCCCATAGTCGGATTAAGGCAATATTTTAATCTCGATATCTGCGTCCGTCCCTGCAAATCATACAAAGGCAATCCGCTTAACTTCATCAGGCGAAGCAAAGGCGATACTATTGAAGAGCCATTTATTGATGTGGTGATTTTCAGGCAGAATACGGAGTGTTTATACGCAGGTGTTGAATGGACCAATCCACCTGATCAGGTTTACAGGGCTTTTATGACACATCCGAAGTTTGTTGAAAATTTTGGAAAAGTACCTGTTGAAGAACTGTCAATCTCCACCAGAATATTTACGAAGAATGCAACCACAAGAATTTTAACAGCTGCCTTTGATTATGCACGAAAGAACAGGTATTCATCGGTCACTGTGTGTGAAAAACCTAATGTTATCAGAGAGACATCCGGGTTAATGTGGAGACTGTCGAAAGAGATTCAGAAGAGTTCGTACCCGGAAATTAAACTGATAAACTCCAACATCGATGCCCAGATGATGTGGCTGACGAAGAATCCGGAAGATTATGGTGTGATAGTTGCCGGGAATATGTTCGGTGATATCGTTTCTGACGGCTTTGCCGGACTTATTGGCGGTCTTGGTTTTGCTTGCAGCGCCCAGTTCTCATCCGATGGTATTGCCGTATTTGAACCGACTCACGGATCGGCTCCCAAATACGCAGATTACAAGGAGCCGATAGTTAATCCTATCGCGATGATTGAATCTGCCTGCATGATGCTGGACTATCTGAATGAGGAGGAGAGAGCTGCCAGTATCCGCAAAGCAATTGCCGGTGTTATTGAAGACGGGAAAGTCAGGACCTATGATATGATGAAAATGACCGGTAGACATGAGGTATTACAGAACGGCGCAGCATCGACAGTTGAGATGACTGATGCTATTATTGCCAGATTAGAGTAATTCATAAATTTTATATCATGACCGACAGGATCAAGAAACTATGGCCTGAGCTTGAATGGATAAATGATGTATCGCTCAGGGAAAAAACCGAAAGGACATGGGAGACAGCCCTTGAGAGGAGTCCCCTGAATCCTGATGATCTCGAGAGAATTCCTTTTACACTACTGTGCGGACCTGATCTGAAAGTCAGTTTTATGGCTCATAAAAGGTGCGTTGTTCATGTGGCAAAAGCCAGTGGTGAAAAAATGAATGAGTTCTTTGGTAATGATCTGCCCGTTAATATGGATGTCCTTATTTCGGGTGCCATACTGGCTGATGTTGGTAAACTGCTTGAATATGAGCTTGATTCAAATGGGAAAGCTGTACAGGGGAAATACGGACAGTATCTCCGGCATCCATTTTCAGGAGTCTCACTGGCTGAAGAGTGCGGAGTACCACCAGAAGTATGTCATATTATTGCAGCACACGCTCACGAAGGAGACCTTGTCAAGCGCACAACGGAAGCATATATAGTCCATCATGCTGATTTTATGACATTCCTTCCATTTAAGAGCAGACTGATATTATAATTCGATCTTCTGCGCCGATCAGCGATACCTGCTGTCAGAAATGGTTTCACTGAGTCAACGCTTTCCTTTTACACCTGATAACTCCGGTATAACATCTTTCTTAACAATCGGGTAGGCAATTGTTCTGCTTATGGCATCATCCCATGAAGAGAAAGCTTTAATGGTAGCAGACTGGGTTATAGTGAAAGGTTCAGAGAATATGGGTGATGTTTCATCAGGCTCACTATTGTCGGTTGTAAAGAAAATCTTAACACCCGGCCTTTGATTGCCGAGTGCAATCTTAAAAGTGTCAGTAAATATATTAACCGGTGAGAGAAGGGCCGGAGGAATAATATTTGCATTTGCCTTAAATACATTTTCAGCTCCCATTTTATTTATTTTCCGGTCGTATGTCATCAGCCCGTTGGTCTCTGTTTCAACATCAGTGGTCTGGGTATAAATAGAAGCGCTCAATCCTTTCTCTTTTACAAACATATGGACCTGATCGTAATATGATTCGTATCTTGTCAGTAGTTGAAGGGAATCTTCCATATTCCTGTATCCCCAGTTTCTTTGCTCCCAGGTGTGTCCCCGCACCGGTAATCCAAGTCCGCCAAATTCCCCGAGTACTATTGCTCTGCTTTCTTCAGCAGGAGGTACAACAGGATCGGGATAATGATGGACATCATTTACGCTTCCGGTACCACGGTCTGTCCAGCCGGATGCACTATTAACAAGCCGGGTCGGATCATAATCAGCAATCAGCCTTGTAATCCTTTCAGTATCAAACTGCCCCCACCCCTCATTAAACGGAACCCACATAATGATTGACGGATGATTATATTTGGTATCAATAAGCTGTTTCAACTCAAATTCAAACTGTTCAGTAGCTTCCTTTGATTTGACAATATCAGGCTCGGCGCGGCTTATATATTTGTCACCACTGGGCATATCCTGCCATACCATCAGGCCTAACAGGTCGCACCAGTAATAAAACCTCCTGTTTTCAACTTTGACATGTTTCCTGAGCATATTGAACCCCATCATTTTTGTCATTTCAAGGTCATAAACCATTGCTTCTTCGGTAGGAGGGGTGTAGATCCCGTCGGGCCAGAATCCCTGATCGAGCGGACCATTCTGCCACACAAAGTCATTATTGAAAAGCAACCGGGTAAAGCCGTCTTCTTTTTTCCCAAGGGATATTTTCCTGATGCCTGTATATGTGCTTATCAGGTCGATGACTTTTTTCCCGTCCCTCAGTTCAATCGTGACATCGTATAGAAACGGATTATCAGGTGACCAGAGAACAGGATCATTAATGGTGACTGCGACTTCCTGATCAGGTTTCCCCGTTACCGATGCAACTGTTTTTCCTTCGCTCCTTACTGTGAAATGCAAGTCACTGGTGCCCGGATCAACAACCACTGTTTTAAAGATTATTTTACCTTCATCGGCATTAGTAATGATGCGGAAAGAAGATATATATGATTTGTTTACCGGTTCAATCCAGACACTTTGCCAGATTCCGGTTGTCGGTGTGTACCATATTCCGCCCGGATTTGTTACCTGTTTACCTCTTGGCTGAGGCCCCTTGTCGGTTGGATCCCATACACATACAAGTAGTTCATGTATTTTATGATCGCCTAATGATCCGGTTATATCAAAGGTAAAAGGATCGTAGCCGCCACGATGTTTCCCGGCCTCTTTCCCGTCAACCCATACTTTTGTTTCCCAGTCGCAGGCTTCAAAATTCAGGAGGATCTGTTTCTTTTTCCAAGCCGAAGGTATCCTGAATGTTGTTTTGTACCAGAGATTCTCATTTTCAGAGACTCTTTTTTTTACTCCCGATAGTGCCGATTCAACAGGAAATGGAACAAGTATTTCTCCATCCCATTTTTCTGGTCTGGTATCTCTGGCACTTATGGAGTATTGCCATAATCCGTTCAGGTTGATCCACTCTTTACGGATCATGTCGGGCCGGGGATATTCCGGCCAGGGTTTCAGGGGATCAACTTCAGAAGCCCATTCTGTTAGAATAGGATTTTCGGCTATCATCCAGTTAACCTCTTTTTCAGGTGTACAGGATATACTTATCAGCAAGAGGAATGATAAGGATAATATCTGATTATGTCTCATAGGGATTGATATTAAAAGAATCAGCCGAGTTTCATTTTTTCGACCTCTTCGATATTTCTTTCGTTTGTAACCACCTTGGCATCAGGAGTATAAAGGTAATCAATAAAGTCCTGATATTTGTCCATTATTTTACCCCTGACAATTTTCATGGTTGAGTTCATCAGGCCGTTATCTTCTGTAAAGCTCTCATCCAGTATTCCGATAGCTACCGGCAACCATCTTTGCGGGAACATCATCCCATATTTACCGCTAGTCCGGTATTCATTTATTTCACTTTCAATAAGTGTAATCACCGTTCTTTTGCCTTCATCTGAAGCGGCTGTCATATTTTTCTCCTCGAGATATAATTTAAGGGCATGCTGGTTAGGTACAATAAGTGCGACCGTATAAGGCTTCTGATTGTTGTAAAGCATACACTGGTCGATATACTTTGATTGTTCCGCTATAGCCTCTTCGATGCCTTCCGGACTGAATTTCTCGCCATCATCTGCGATCAGCAGGCTTTTGAATCGTCCCAGGACATAGAGAAAACCATCTTCTGACATATAGCCCATGTCGCCTGTGTAAAGCCATCCATCCTTTATAGCTTCTTTTGTTGCTGATTCGTTCTTCCAGTATCCGTTCATAACATTACCTCCTCTGATCACAATTTCCCCTTTCTGACCGACAGGCACTTCGTTGCCGTCATCGTCGCAGATTTTGAGGTCCATGTTATTGACAAGGACACCTGATGATCCAAGCTTGTGTTTTCCCGGCGAGTTTGAAGAGATGACAGGAGATGCTTCAGTTAAGCCATAACCCTGGTACATAGGTATTCTCAGGGCAAAAAAGAATCTCTGAAGTTCTATATCAAGGAGGGCGCCTCCGCCAATAAAATAGTCAAGTTCCCCGCCAAAACTTTCCCGGATCTTGCTGAAAAGTATTTTATCATACAGATCAAGCAACGGTTTTTTCATTTTCTGCAGACCTCTTCCTTTATTCCATCCCTCTTTGTTATAAGAATAGGACATTTTGATTGCCTGATTAAATAGAATTTCGATCATTTTCCCTTTTTCCCTGATCCCTTTCTCAATATTCTTTCTGAAGTTCTTTGCTATGGCAGGAACGCTCATCAGCAGGTTTGGTTTGATCTCTTTGAGGCAGGCCGGGAGGTTTCTTAGAGTCTCCATCGGTGTTTTACCGGTTTTTACTGATGCAATACTTGCACCTTTACCCATGAAAGCATATATGCCGCAAGTATGGCCGAACGAATGATCCCATGGCAGAATAAGCAGAGTTTTATAGAAGGGAGGGATGTCTATCAGGCTGTAGGCCTGATAGACGTTAGTCACATAGTTGCCGTGTGTAAGGATTATGCCCTTCGGATCGGCTGTTGTCCCTGATGTGTAGCAGATATTTGCAACGTCGGATGGTGTAATGGTTTTTGAGATCTCCTCGAATTTAGCCATGTTTTTAGGAGATTCAAGCCATTCCCTGCCAATCTTCCTGACTTCATTGAAATGGATCTCATTCCCGGCATATTCTTCCTGTGTGTCAAAATGAATTATCTTTTCTATTGTTCTGCACTGACCAATTATCTGCTTCAGCTTCTGTGCCTGGATGGATGAAGTCAGCACCATTCTTGATTCGGAATGATTAATCCTGAATTTTATTTCTTCCGGATTAAGTTTTGATGAGAGGGGAACATTCATTGCTCCGGCGTACAATATACCAAGTTCACCTATCACCCAGCTGTTGCGACCTTCCGAGATAAGACTCAACCTGTCGCCCTTCTTTATACCCAGCTTCATCAAACCTGCCGCAAATTCGTAAACCTGCTTTTTAGTCTCATTATAGGTAGTACCTTCATATTTATCAAAAGGTTTTTCCCACAGATAAACATTGTTGCTGAACTTTTCTACACTTTCTTCAAAAAACTGAATTAACGATTTCATCTGGTCTATTATTAAAGTGTTTAAGAATTTTCAATTGTCTAATATACGAAATCCGGTGAAATCAGTCTGTCTGCATTCATTTTTATATCATTTGGTTTAGGTTTCAATATTTTGTATATTTGATTATTGTCGTTTACGAATTATTGTAAATAGTTTTAGTCAGACTTTAAATAATTTATTATGAGACTTCTATCATCCCTTCTTTTAATTGCTTTCCTGGTTGTCCTCCCCTCATGCAAGAATATCAGGGAGCGAGGTTTGTTTGGTAAAAAGGCCAAAACACTTGCAATGCTTAAAGCTCAGCAGGATGCTATCCGAAGGGCAGATTCTTTAAAGATTATTCAAAACAGGATAGCTGCCCTTGAAGAGGTCCGGCTTGATTCAATCCGGATGGCTGAGGAGGAAAAATTATCATGGGAAGCCCGATACAAATATAATCTGATTGTTGGAAGCTTTATTACGCCCGAGTATGCCAGAGCATGGGCTGAGGAGTATCGTAATATGGGTTATGATCCTCAAATAATCAGGGGTAATAACAGCAGGTTTGAATTTGTAGCTGTTGAATCGCATGAAGGTTATGGCAAAGCAGTTACCCGTCTTCATCAGTTCCAGGATACTGTCAATATCGATACCTGGATGTACGTCAAAAAATAGCAGGCAGGATTAATCTCTCAGAATTGTTTCCTCTCGGTCAGGACCGACAGAAACCATAGTGACAGGGACGCCGGTATGTTCTTCTACAAATTCTATATATTTCTTCAGAGCTACCGGCAGATTATCGAACCCCCTAATTTTTTCAATATTCTCTTCCCATCCGGGCAAATCTGCATATACCGGCTCAATAACAGAATCATTGTTAAGAGGAATCTCAGTGCACTCTTTCCCATCTATCCTGTATGATGTACAAGCTTTTATTGTCTTAAATCCTGACAGGACATCAGCTTTTGTCATAAAGAGCTTAGTAACTCCATTAATCATAATAGCATATTTCAATGCAGGCAGGTCAAGCCATCCGCATCTGCGGGGACGTCCTGTCGTTGATCCGAATTCATGACCGGTTTCCCTTAATCTGTTACCAGTCTGATCCTTCAGCTCGGTGGGGAAGGGACCGCTGCCTACCCTTGTGCAATAGGCTTTAAAGATCCCGAAAATATCGCCTACTTTCCCCGGGCTGATCCCTAAACCTGTACATGCGCCTGCACTTATTGTATTTGACGAAGTAACAAAAGGGTAAGAGCCAAAATCAACATCAAGCATAGTTCCCTGAGCACCCTCAGCCAGTACCTTCTTACCTTTTGAAATGAGATCATTTATAAGATATTCGGTATTAATTACCCTGAACTTTTTCAGCATTTCTATTCCTTCAAACCAGCCGGTTTCGTACTCCTTAAGGTCAAATTTAAAGTCGTAGTTTTTCAGGATTGCCAGATGGCTCTTAACATGCTCATTGTAAATTTTTCTGAAATCATCCCGGATTATTTCTCCTGCTCTCAGGCCGTTACGGCCAGCCTTATCGGTATAAGCGGGGCCTATACCTTTAAGAGTTGATCCGATCTTAGTGCACCCTTTCTGATATTCATAAGCAGCGTCCAGTATCCTGTGAGTCGGGAGTATCAGGTTTGCCCTTGACGAAATTATCAGTCTTTTGGAAAGTTCGCTGACAGGCGGGCCCAGGTTTTCTATCTCTATTCTAAAAACAGCCGGGTCAAGAACAACTCCGTTACCGATGATATTAAGCTTTTCAGGATGAAAAATACCAGAAGGGATCAGATGTAAAACATGCTTAACATTGTTAAATTCAAGTGAATGACCTGCATTCGGACCACCCTGAAACCGTGCTATGATATCATAATCAGGACTTATGGCATCCACTATTTTACCTTTTCCCTCGTCACCCCACTGCAGGCCTAACAGTATGTCAATGTTCATCATATTAAAAATATCTGAATTTTAAAAGAGATTCCAAGTTACAAAATAATTTGTGTGAAAATCACGTTGATAATACATTGTTGATAAATGGGATGGGAATGTCAACAAGAAATGTTTTTAGCACAGAATAGTTTATTGACCTGATGTAATTTTATAAATTAATTGAACAGTAACTAATTAATAACTTTTATCCACTATGAAAAAAGCAGCTCTATTATTAATAATCGGCGTGATTTTCTCAATTAATTCGTCACCTGCATTTGCACAGGGTGGTTCTGAGGAAAAAGATTTTAGATTTACCATTAAGACAAACCCGCTTGCCGCTCTTGGTGGCCCTTTCTGGCTGTTGATTGTTCCTATTACAGGTGAATACAAATTACTTTTTGAAGCAGCTGTAAATGAAAAGTCCTCAATTCAGGTCGGCGCAGGTTATCTCGGTCCGAGCGTTTTACTTAATCTGGATGAACTTACAGGAGATGAAGGTGAGGTAAGCGGGATAAAAACCAGCGGTTTCCGGATACAGGGAATGTATAAATACTTCCTCAGCCGCGACCTTTCAGCCCCGGAGGGATTTTATGTAGGACCTCATATCTCCTATGCATCGGCTGAACTTAAGAACAAGGATAATACTGCTAACAGTATCAAGGCTTCAAAGTTCAATGTAAATGGAGTATTTGGATATCAAATGATAACCTCCGGAGGATTTACTCTTGATATTTTCACCGGGATGGGTTTTGTTTCAAGAAACTGGGATATAACAGGTGAAGACTGGGATCAGGAGGTATTTAAGAACAAAGCCAGTATTAATATCCCGTTTAGCTTTAGTTTTGGTTATGCTTTCTGATATTAATCCTTCTTCTGCTTTTTAAGATTTCCGTAAATATAGAGCGAGTGATATTGAGGTGAGAAATTATACAGATCGCTGGCTGTTTTGATTATTTCGTTGATTCTGGGATCGCAGAATTCGACAACTTTCCCTGTTTCTATATCAATGAGATGATCGTGCTGTCCGCATTGAAATGCTCTCTCGAACTGAGCTATATTTTTCCCAAACTGATGCTTTACGACAAGATTGCTGTCAAGAAGCAACTCGATAGTATTATAGAGCGTAGCCCTGCTCACCCTGTAATTCTTATTCTTCATGAAGATATAGAGTGATTCAATGTCAAAGTGCCCGCTTCGGGAATATATCTCATCAAGAATTGCATATCGCTCGGGAGTCTTTCTGTGCCCCTTTTTTTCAAGATATTCCGTGAAGATCTGTTTTACGGTCGTTCTTGTATCATCACTAATCATATCTGGACTAATTTAAAATAATGACAAAAATATGCAATTTTTATTACATAGTATTGAAAGATGATAATTCCGATATTATTCTGAGAAATCTTCTACCCGAATGACGTTTTCGATCCCTTTGATATTTGAGATTTTTAAAATAAGGTTGTTAAGGTCCTGGGTATGATGAACATAAAGGTCAATTGTTCCTTCAAAGATCCCGTCGTGTACACTTATATTAATACTGGTCATATTGACTTTCAGCTCGGAAGAGATAATATTTGTTATCTCATTAACAAGTCCGATTCTGTCAACACCTGTCATACTGATCCTTGCCAGGAAAGAGACCAGCTTATGCATAGCCCATTTAACGGCAATTATTCTGTTTCCTTCGTTCGACATAATACGGATCGCAACGGGGCATTTGGGTTTATGAATGATGATCGGCCCCTCGGGTGAACGATAACCCGTTACTTCATCTCCGGGGATCGGATTACAGCATTTTGCTATCTCATATGACTGCTGTGCGTTTTCAACATTTTCCCTCAGAAGAAAAGGGGCATTGATGTCAATTTTTTCAGGCAGGACCTCTTCCTCCTTCTTCTCTTTTTTTGTTCCGAGAAGTTTGAGCTCCCAGTATTTAATCACGTTTTTGGACGGGCTTTTTTTTATAATTTTTTTCAGGTTATCCAGCTTGATAATTCCCAGTTCAATACCTGAATAGAGTTCATCTTTGTTAAGCACATCATACGACAGCATAATCTTTTTAAGAATTTCGGAATTGGGATTGACCCCAAGTTCATTTAATTTGGCTTCGAGTATATCCATCCCTTTTTGTATCCGGTCGGATGATTCGGTTTTTAATTTATTTTTTATTGCCTCCTTGGCTTTGGAAGTGCGGACGAATGATAACCATTCTTTTTCGGGTTTTGCAATATCCGATGTTATGATTTCCACCTGATCGCCGCTCATGAGGATTGCATTGATAGGATTAAGTTTATAATTTATTTTTGCTCCGATTGCTTTGTTCCCTATTTCAGTGTGGATCTCGTATGCAAAATCAAGTGCGGATGCTCCTTTGGGAAGACTGACAAGAGTGCCTTTGGGAGTAAAAACCATTATTTCAGAAGAAAAAAGATTCAGTTTGAACTCATCCAGAAACTCATAGGGATCTTCATGTGGATTTTCAAGCATCATCCTGATCTTCTTTATCCATTTATCAAGTTCTGTCTCCGGCAAGTTGTCTCCTTTGTACTTATAGTGAGCCGCATAACCTCTTTCCGCTATTTCATCCATCCTGTTGCTTCGAATCTGCACTTCAATCCACCTGCCTTCAGGTCCCATTACAGTCAGATGCAATGCTTCATAACCATTTGGTTTTGGCCTGCTTATCCAATCCCTCAGCCTGTCAGGTTTTGGTAGATAAATATCGGTGATAGTTGAATAAATGTTCCAGCAGGTTGTTTTTTCAGATATACCCGGAACAGGCTCAAAGACTATTCTTACGGCGAGAACATCATAAATCTCCTCAAATGGAACATTCTTCGATTGCATCTTTTTCCAGATGGAAAAGATGGATTTAGGGCGGCCGCTTATATCATACTTCAATCCTGTCCCGGTCAGTTTATCTATTATCGGTAGGCTGAATCTATTGATAAGTGCGGTATTTTTCTTCTCGCCATGTTTTAGTTTGGATGCAATTTCCTCGTAGATAGCCGGTTGCCGAAACCTGAAACTGAGATCTTCAAGTTCGCTTTTTATAGCATAAAGTCCTATCCTGTTTGCCAGGGGAGCATAGAGGAAGATTGTTTCACCTGCAACCTTCATCTTCTTATTCTCAGGCATCGAATCGAGGGTCCTCATATTATGAAGACGGTCAGCAATCTTGATCAGTATAACCCTGAGATCGTCGGAAATAGTCAGGAGCATTTTCCTGAAATTCTCAGCCTGAAGTGAAGAGGAGTGTTCTTTATTGTAGGTGCTCGATATTTTTGTCAGCCCATCAATAAGTGAAGCAATCTTCGGACCGAAATCCCTTTCAACATCCTCGAGAGAATAATCAGTGTCTTCAACAACATCATGAAGCAAAGCTGTTGCAATTGATTTGGCTCCGATCCCGATCTCCTGGTTTACTATCTTGGCAACAGCAATAGGATGTAGAATATAAGGCTCTCCTGATTTTCTACGCATATTCCAGTGAGCCTCATTCGCAATTTTAAAAGCCTTGTCAATCATCTCCCTGTCACCGGGCTTATTGCACCTGAGGAGATTGTTTACAAGAGAATCATATTCATCCTGAATATGTTTTATATCTTCTTCATCAAAAAAGTCTTTGTTCCCCATAAATAAATGTCACGCACTCTTTTCCACTTAATGCAAAGATAGCTTTATTCAGTTAAAGTAGTTCAATAAAACAGAGGTGAAAGGATGGATTTTATTATCTGTTTCTGAATACTGATACTGTACCTGTTCTTGAAATATCTTTACCTGAAGGAGTTCTGACTCTCAAAAACCAAAGGCAAACGTCCTGAGGATAGGGAGTCCCGTTACGGGATCCATCCCATGCCTCGGCCGGATCGCCGGATTCAAAAAGTACAGTCCCCTGCCTGTTGGTGATCAGCAGATGGTAGCTTGCTGGTGTGAAAGAAAGAACCGGCCTGAACAGGTCGTTTATGAGATCGCCATCAGGTGTAAAGATGTTTGGAACTGTTATATTTTCAAGTATATCAATGCAGGCTTCGTTTGAACGGCTGACCCCTTCTATACCAAACGGATTATTTTGACCTTCCCTTGAGGTAACCATAAAACAGATCTTATCTGTTCTTATATCATACATAATCTCAGTATAATTTAAGGTATAGGTTGTATCGGCCGGCAGAAAAGATGCTTTTTCAACATATCCTCGGCCCGTGTTCATGAAAAGTGTATGGGAAGCGATATCTCCCCGCCATTGCTTATATGAGGGCCATTGCAGTTTTATCTCATTTCCCGTATTGTTCACCGTAAGGACAATATTCGACGAAATGTTGGAAGTTACAACAGGAAGATTACAATGGATTGCTGAAAGTCTGTAATAATTAATTGTCAGTATGTCAGCCTTATCATCTGTGAAAACCCACCATCCGTTGAAACTATATTCGTGCGCGACCCACTGAAAGGTATCCGTTGGTCCGCTTTTTCTTTCAAGCCGGAAAAGGTTTATTTCAGAAGAGGGATCATAAGTGAAGGAGAGAAATATTTTATCTCCGGTATTATTAAGCGTAGCATAATCGGCATTGATCCATTGTGGCGGCCTCTGCATCCTCGTCGAAAGACAAGCCTTGTTTGATGTGGAAAAAGCTCCTCCTTCAAGATTAGCCCTGACAAAAAAACAATAATAGGCATCAATCACGAAATCATTCAAAGTAAAACTGTTAGCTTCAGAAGAAATCCTGGCTGCTTCACTGAAACTGCCACCATTGATTGACACCAGCAGAGAATAATCAAGGACATTATTTGGAACGGAGGAGTAACTGTTCCATTCTATCAGAATCTTTCTGCTACACGTATCTATTTGGGTTTCAGAAAATATTGTACTTAATACATTCGAGAAGGGCCCTTCGCATCTTGGTATTCTGAATGCTGTAACAACAAATGAAGAACTGAAGTATTTAGATGCCGTGCTTGAATAAGAATAACTTGTTGCTGTGGGATTCCACAGAGTATCAATAGGATCTCCTCTGCTTCCCTGATCGATGCTGTACGAATAAATTATATATGCTGCAATATCAGAGTCCGGACTCAATGTCCAGTTTAATATAATTGTACCTGTTTCCGGCTGAACCGAGACAGATGTCAGTACTGGCGGGACTAATGGAGTTTCACAAGTGTTTTGGGCATAAGTGCAATATGCCAGCAGAAAAAGTAAAATTGGTATATTATATATATTCTTTTTATTCACTTTTCGCCAACAGTAATTTCATAAAGTTCCTCAATATTATAATACGTACGTGCAAGTTCAATTATTTCGTCACTACTGATTGTTTTTATTCTATCAGCCAGCTTATAATAGTAGTTATTGTCAAGGCCAAATTCCCATGCTGCTTTAAAACTCTCAGCCAGGGCGAAAGGCCCGTCAAACATCCGGATTAACTCCCCTGTCATATAATTTCTTACCACTGAAAGTTCATCTTCTTCAACAGGTTGTGATTGAAGAATCCTTATCTCTTTATAAATCTCGTCGATTGCTTTTCTGGTATTTGTCTTACCCACTTCAGTGGAAATCACTTTGAAACCCGAAAGGTCAAGGGTAGAGACAGCTGAGGTGATTCCATATGTGTAACCCTTCTCCTCTCTTATATTTTTCATCAGTCTCGACCCGAAGTATCCTCCAAGTATTGTATTAAGGATTTTGAGTCCCGGGTAATCGGGATGGCGTTTATTTATTGTTGCCGAACCTATCCTTATGGCCGACTGAACGCTCCCCTTCTTCATAATTTTGAGTTTTTTCCTTTCTTCTCCCCGTATTTGATTTTCAGTATCTTCAATATAGATTTTATGAGAATAGAGATCTCCGAAATAAGAATCCATAAGATCTGAACTCTTTTCATGTATTTTTCCTGAAATTACAACAGCCATATTTTCAGGAGCATAATATTTTGAATGGAAATCCATCAGCAGGGCTGGAGTTATACCTTCAAAATCAGATTCAAGCACTTGTCTTCCATATGGATGATGACTTCCAAAGAGAGACTCAAAAAACTGATCCATTGCCAGATTGTGAACTTTCTCGCGGTTTACCAGGTACCAGCGGAGGCGTTTTTTCATCAGGATATCAAGCTCTTTAACCGGAAACAGAGGCCTGAATAAAATCTCTCTGGCAAGTTCCAGAATCTTGCTGATATGTTTATTCAGAAAATAGATCACAGCTCCGGCTGAATCCTTCTCTGCCGACATGTTCAGAAAGGCGCCGTAATAATCAAGTTTTTTGTTTAATTCTTCTGAGGAGTAGTTTTGCGAACCTTCAGTAAGCATCATGTTGGTAGAAGTTGAGAGCAGTGGAATACATTCATTGATCTGTCCGGCTGCTTTGAATACAAATTCGATTCGCATAATTTCCTCTGTACCCGATTCAATAAAATATACCGGAATATTATTTCCGAGGCAAGTAATTTTTGCTTCAGGGATTATTCCTGTGCTGACAGGAAAGAGAGGAGGCTGGAACCGTTGCAGATTGTCCATTGTCAATTATTTCGTGTCGACAGGTAATATAAAGTGCTGCAATTGGAGGAAATGAAGTACTTTTCTGCTGTTTCAAGCACCATTCTTCCTGTAACACTACGATACGAATCAACTTCGCTGTTAATTAAGTCGGGATTTCCAAGAAGTTCATAATACGACAGATTCATTGCTTTATTAAGGATATTTGTATTTGACAGAACAGTGGAAGATTCAAACTTGTTCTTCACTTTTTCCATCTCTTCTGAATCCGGCGGTTTACTTTTAAGATAATCAATCATTTCATTTATTGCTTTATCAGCATAGCGGATATCAATTCCTTTCATAAGCTTGCCATGAAGAATAACGAGTCCCGGGTCAATATCAGATGTTAAATAGGCATTTATCTCACTGAAAAGGCCTTTCTCTTTTACAAGCTTTGTGTATAGTCTTCCGGATTCACCACCAGCAAGGATATCAGTTAGCAGATCGAGGGTGTAAAAATCTTCACTCTTCCGGGGGCCTGTATGCCAGACTTTGTAAATGGCCGATGCGGGGACATCTTTATTTATTTCCAAGAATCTCTCTTCATTCTGTTCCGGTTCTTTCGACAGGTCCCTTTTTTTGATTCTTCTTTTACCAACATGTGCGAACCATTTCACAGCCATTATGAATGCCTCGTCAGGGGTAATATTTCCGGTCAGTGAAAGAATGGCGTTATTAGGTCCGTAGTGTGAAAAGAAGAAATCTTTCACCTGATCCAGATTGACTTTCGAGATATGCGAAAAGTCTCTTCCGATGGTGGGCCAGCGGTATGGATGGACTTTATAAGCAAGAGGCCTGAGTAACAGCATTGTGTCGCCATAGGGTTGATTCAGATACCGCTGATTGAATTCTTCTGTCACTACATTTTTTTGAATATCAAGATTTCTTTGTGAAAAGTCGAGCTCAAGCATCCTGTCGGATTCGAGCCAGAAACCTGTTTCAATATTATCAGCAGGAAGAGTAAGATAATAATCGGTTATATCGTTATTGGTGAATGCATTGTTTTCACCTCCGGCAAGCTGCAAAGGCAGATCGAATTCAGGAATATTAATTGATCCTCCGAACATCAGGTGTTCGAACAAATGTGCAAGGCCTGTCATCTCCGGATCCTCATCCCTCGAACCCACATCATAAAGCATATTCAACGCGACAAGAGGGGTGGATTTGTCGTGATGCACAAGCACTCGCAAGCCATTGTCGAGGATGAAGCGGCTATATTTTATCATTTATGGATATACTTTGGCAAAAGACAAACTTACGGAAAAAACAGGGAAGCTTTGGTATTGTTTTTATATTTGCAGGATCATGATAAAGAGCCGGTTTTTCAAAAAGTTTCTGACGACTCCTCCGGTCTTGATTGATCAGGTAAGATTGATCTATATCTTAAGTCTTGTTGTAGGGCTGCTCAGCGCATTGGCTGCCGTAATACTCAAGAACTCAATACATTTTGTAAATAGAATACTTACAGAGAGCATAACAAGGGAATCAGGCAGCTATCTTTACCTTGCATATCCTGTCGTCGGAATGTTGCTTACATTATTGTTTGTAAAATACATTGTAAAGGATAATATCGGGCATGGTGTAAGCAGGGTCTTATATGCAATCTCGAAGAAAAAGAGCCGTTTGAGGTTGCACAACACATGGACATCAATTGTTGCAGGCACCCTGACTATCGGTTTTGGGGGTTCAGTAGGAGCTGAAGCCCCTATTGTGCTTACAGGATCATCGATAGGGTCGGCTATTGGACGATTTTTCAAACTGAATTACCGGAACATAACCCTGTTGATAGGTTGCGGTGCTGCCGGCGCAGTGGCGGGAATCTTCAAAGCTCCGATTGCAGGGATTATCTTTACCCTTGAAATACTAATGCTTGATCTTACCCTTTCATCTATAGTTCCTCTTCTGATCTCATCAGTCACTGCAGCAACTGTCACTTATTTCCTGATGGGCGATAAGGTTCTTTTCTCCTTTACAATAACCGAAGCATTTATTATCCGTAATATTCCATGGTATCTGTTACTTGGTATTATCTCGGGTCTTGTGTCGCTCTATTTTTCAAAAATGACACTTTTTCTTGAGGCCAGGTTTGAAAAAATAAAGAATATTTTCATAAGGCTGGTAACAGGGGGTATCATCCTGGGAGTTTTAATTTATCTGTTTCCTCCATTTTACGGTGAAGGGTACGACACAATAATGTCTCTTCTTCAGGGAGATATGGATAGTGTATTTGGCAACAGTTTCTTTAATCGCTTTGCGGATAATTACCTGCTGTATGTTCTGTTTTTATTTTGTCTTGTTATGGTAAAAGTGATTGCGAGCAGTTCAACCAACGGGGCCGGAGGAGTTGGTGGTATATTTGCGCCTACTCTGTTTTTAGGAGGTGTTAACGGATTTCTGGTTGCAAACCTTTTAAACAAATTTGCAAATGTTGATATTCCCGATAACAGGTTTGTTCTGGTCGGAATGGCCGGAATGATGGCGGGAGTCATGCATGCCCCGCTGACCTCAATTTTTCTTATCGCTGAGATAACCGGGGGTTATGATCTGCTTATACCTCTCATCATCACATCGACGGTTGCATATATTACTACAAGGGGTTTTGAACCTCACTCAATATACCATGTCCGGCTGGCAAAGAGGGGAGAACTGATTACTCACGATAAGGACAAGGCGGTGCTCACTTTTATGGACTGGAGAAAAGAAATTGAAACTGATCTCATCAAGGTGAAAGCTACAGATAAGCTTGGTGACCTTATTAAGATTATATCAAAGTCAAAGAGAAATCTCTTTCCGGTAGTAGATAACTACAATGTTCTTGAGGGTGTCGTATCTCTTGATGATGTCAGGGAGATAATGTTCAACAATGAATTATATAATACAACCCTTGTGAGGGACCTTATGACTATTCCTCCATCTTATATAGATAAACGCGAGAACATTGAGACTGTTATGGAAACATTCAGAAAGACAGGAGCGTGGAACCTTCCTGTCCTTGATAATGGCTATTATGTCGGTTTTATTTCCAAATCACGGATATATTCCACTTACCGTGAACTTCTTGTCCAGTTTTCAGAAGAATAGTAAAAATCATTTTGTCTGACGGGTTTTTGACTTAATAACATTATATTTGTCTGGCATGAGCATATCCTGCAATCAATGGCAAGGAATCATAAGGTTATTAATATGCTCATAATCAGTTAAATAATTTAATCATACATGAAGAGAGACACTTTAATATTTGATCTTATTGAAAAAGAGCGTCAACGTCAGCTTAACGGGATTGAACTAATAGCTTCAGAAAACTTTGTAAGTCCGCAGGTGCTTGAGGCGATGGGTTCGGTGATGACCAACAAATATGCGGAAGGGTATCCCGGAAATCGTTATTATGGAGGTTGTGAGATTGTTGACCAGTCGGAGCAGCTTGCCATTGATCGGCTTAAGCAGCTGTTTGATGCAGAATACGCAAATGTTCAGCCACATTCAGGCGCACAGGCTAATATGGCTGTTTTTATTACAGTTCTTAAACCGGGCGACACCTTTATGGGTTTAAATCTGGCTCATGGAGGTCATCTATCACATGGTTCTCCCGTCAATTCATCAGGTCTGCTGTATCGTCCTGTAGCTTATGGTGTTAAGGAAGAGACCGGCTTGGTTGACTATGACATGATGGAGGAGATTGCCCTGAAAGAAAAGCCAAAGATGATCATAGGAGGGGCCTCAGCCTATTCCCGTGAATGGGACTATGAGAGGATGAGGAGAATTGCTGACAATGTGGGAGCAATTCTTGTGGTCGATATGGCTCACCCAGCCGGACTTATTGCTGCCGGATTACTGAAGAATCCCTTAAAGTATGCTCATATTGTAACCTCAACAACACATAAAACGCTCAGAGGGCCCAGAGGCGGGATTATTTTAATGGGTAAGGATTTTGTCAATCCCTGGGGAATAACTACCCCAAAAGGAGAGGTAAGGATGATGTCTTCACTTCTTAACTCAGCAGTTTTCCCGGGAATACAGGGAGGTCCTCTTGAGCATGTGATAGCCTCAAAAGCGGTCTCTTTCAGTGAAGCTCTTGAACCGCAATTTAAGAATTATCAGGCTCAGGTTCAGAAGAATGCCGCGGTTATGGCAAAAGCATTTGTTGATAAGGGATATAAAGTAATCTCCGACGGTACTGATAATCATCTCATGTTGATCGATCTCAGAACGAAATTTCCTGATATTTCAGGGAAAAAAGTTGAGAATACACTGGTACTCTCGCATATCACAGTAAACAAAAACATGGTGCCCTTTGACAGCCGTTCTCCATTTCTTACATCCGGACTGAGGGTAGGAACGCCTGCAATAACCACAAGGGGTCTTGTTGAAGGTCATATGGTAGAAATTGTTGAATTGATAGATGAAGTGATTTCCAATATAAATAATGAGACTGTAATTGCCAGGGTAGGAGAAAAGGTTCTGGCGATGATGAAACCTTTTCCTCTCTTTTCAATGTAAATTCAGATAAGTAAATAGACGCTACTTTTTATCACTGATGACAACAATCTTAATGTTAACCTTGCACAGTCAGTAATAGAATTACCTGAAAAGGAAGCCTGATATTATTTAAGTATAAAATTATAAGTTATCGTTCCCTTCTGTATTGCCGGAGCATCTGGTTTTGCTTCAAATCTGGCAAGGAGAGCAGCATCTTTAGCCACTTTAAGCAGGTATTCATCAAGCGTTGTGGAACCTTTGGTGCCCGGGATTGCCTGAATCACTTTGCCTGATCTGTCAACACTTACCTCAACCACAACCCTTCCTTCACCCTGGTAATCGTATTTTGGTGCAGGAAGAGATTGGAAACCGCGTCCCTGAAGGTCGTAGGAGATTCCTTTATCACCCTGACCACTTCCATCGCCCCTGACTTTTGAATCGACTGAACCGGTTTGCACACCCTGGTTTCCGGCTCCTCCGGTTTCACCTTCCCCTGTGGTTTTGGTACCGGCATTCCTGGAATTTTCAATAGCATTTTTAGTCCGGTTCATTATGTCAGCCTGTCTTTTTTGTTCTTCTTCAATTCTCTTCCTTTCAATCTCCTCCTGTTCTTTCCTTTTTCTTTCCACTTCTATCTGTTCACGAAGCTTTCGGTCAGCTTCCAGCTTTTCAAGTCTTTTCTTTTCGGCCTCAGGGTCAACTTTTTTAACCACAGGTGCTTCCTCAATATTCTGTGTAAGGATAGGTTCTTCGGGTTGCACATCAGAAGCAACGTTGGGAAGAGGAGGAGATGTTTCTTCCTGGACTGCTGCAGGTGAAGGTTCAATTAATCCTGAGCCTGTTTCATCTGTTCCGAAACTGACAAGGATCCCCTCTTCATATTCCGGGGGTTCCGGTGCAGTGAATGCTACGAATATAAGCAGTGCTAACAGCACTGTATGAATGATTACAGTGCCAATAAGCCCTTTCCTTCTTTCGGAAGGAAATCTGCGCAGATCATTATTTGGGCGAGGTTGCAATTATTAATCTGTAATTATTTGCCTGGGCAATGTTCATTATCTTTACAGCGTTCTCGAACGGAACACTTTTATCAACATGGAGTGCAATGTAAGTTTCCGGGTTCTCTCCCAGCTTCTGTTTTAAGACTGCCTCCATATCTTCAATACTAACCTGTTGCTGTTCAACATAAAATTTCAGATCCCGTGTTATGGAAACTGTGGTCTGCGGCTTTGCTGAAGTCTGCGTGCTGCCTTGTGGCAATATCAGTTTCAGAGCAGTAGGATGAACCAGAGTTGAGGTCAACATAAAAAAGATAAGAAGGTTAAACACAACATCGGTCATTCCTGTTGAACTGAAGCTAATGCTCACCCTGTTTCTTGAAGAGATTGCCATTTTAACGTCCGGTTTTTAGTGGTTCGTTTAAAATATCCATAAATTCAGTGAGCGTGGCTTCAAGGTTGAAAACCACTCTTTCAACCCTCACTACAAGGGTATTATATGCAAAATATCCAAGTATGCCTACGATCAGACCGGCAACTGTTGTAATGAGAGCTGTATAAATTCCGTCGGAAAGTAATGATACTTCAATGTTATTTCCTGCCTGTGACATTGCATAAAATGACCGTACCATACCTATAACCGTTCCAAGAAATCCCAGCATTGGTTCTGCGCCTGTGATAGTGGCCAGCGTTGGGAAACTCTTTTCAAGTTTTGAGATTTCAAGCTTTCCCACATTTTCGATTGCAGTACTGATATCCTGTAACGGCCTTCCTAATCTGTTGATGCCCTTCTCAATCATCCTTGCCGACGGAGTGTCAGCTGACCTGCAGAGTGCCATTGCTGCATCAATCTTCCCATCATGAATATAGTCTTTTATCCTGTTCATGAAATTGGTATCTTCTTTTGATGCTTTTCTTATAACATAATACCTTTCGATGAAGATGTATGCTGCCACAAGAGATAAAAGAACGATTGGGATCATTACCCACCCTCCTTTAATTGCCAGGTCGAGAAGTGTCAGTTTCATAGCGCTTGTTCTCTCAACAGTAACAGGTCCTTCCTGTAAGATTAACTGTAAAAATGTCATTTTCTTTCTTTTAGATAATTGTTTAATTAGTTCAAAAACTCCTCATCTCATGAAAAAATCATGGGCGAAGATATTAAAAAACGTAAAAACGACCCGGTCTATTATATCGGATTAATAACAATGGTATAATATTTATTAACTCTTACTGATTGAGGATTACTTCGTCCTCTTTTTTCATTTCAGATTTGTCCTTTTTCCGCAGAAGATCTGAGAATCTGTTAAAATCCTGTTTGAAGAGAAGACCGAATCCCTGGGTGTAGGGAACACCCTTACCCGTATATGGATTATTGAACCTGTTGAAGACTTTGAACCGGATCTTTTCCGCCAGTTTATATTCAATGTCGAAATCACCTGTGATGGGCTTCCCATAGGTATTATCAGCCCCCCTGACATCAAAATTACCATTAAATAAAACCTTGTCATTAAGCAGCTGGGTTGAAAGAGCAACCTGAACTTCCTGCGAATTAATATCTTTTTTATCGCCCGGGCGATATACAAAACCAATATCAAAATCGTTACTGATCTGCGACAACCAATTGCTCAACTGATTCGAAAGCATCTCGGTGGTAGTTACAGCCATCGCAGATGTACCTGTTTTTGTGGTGCCTAACTCTGACTGAGCCTGATTCGATAAGAAGCTGTTCATTACAAGCAGGTAAAGAAACTGACGGCTAAGTTCCTCTTCAGTGGTAATTGCATTTTTCAGATATGTCCTTGTCTCTTCATCAGCTATTGGCAGGTAAATATTGAATCCTACAATTGGATTAAACAGATTACCGGACAGATTAAGCTGGCACTCTACAGGTATTCTTTCATTAAATCTATCATCCTGAAGTATTTCATAAAGTGAGGCTCTTAATTTATATATAGCCTTAATATCAATTTCAGCGTTCTCAACATTTCCATTGAAGCTTATTTTTCCACCACTTTCCACACTGAATGATTTGTTAAAAATGTTGCCAAGCGTGAATAAATAATCGCCTTCTTCGATTATATAATCGCCGGAAATCTTAAAATCTCCTTTCTTGTCAATGTTTATATTAAGATTTCCTGAACCACGCCCTTTTATTACATCCCCTGCTTTTGAGTCTATAATGAGCTGCACTTCAGCATCAGGTGTCACTTCCAGGTCGAAGTTCATTTCAAGTCCGTACGACTGGGCAACCGTTGTCACCTGACTAACTTTTTCCGCACCTTTAGCCGCAGAAGTATCAGGATTAACAAAACTTATAAATGAATATTCCGATACCGATAAACCTGAACTTAAAGGGATATAGACTCTTGTATTCTTTTCTGTTCTGGCCGATATATCGAAAGAAAGTAAGGTGGGTCCGCTTTTAATTGTGGTAACACCCGTAGCAAATGCAGTTCCATAGAATAGTTCGTTGTCTTTAGCTCTCGTGTTAAGAACAAGAGATTCGTTGGTATTGATCAGTAGATCTGCAGCATAGTCTTTGAAATACCTGTGATTTACAGATCCTGAAATGGTTGCAAAGTTATCCCTTTCATCAGTCAGTCTTATATTATTAAACTCTATACCGTTTTTATTAAACCTGATTGTATCATTAAGTCTATATTTTGTTTGCAGGTAATCAATTTTCATTGATGCATTTTCGGCAAGTATTGCACCCGTAAGAACAAGTTTGTTAAATTCTCCTGATAATTTCAATCTGCCGGACGCGAGTCCATTGATCCCCGATGCGAAACTTTTAAGTAAAGGATTCAGAGCATCAACCGGAAGCTTGTCAGCTTCAATATCCAGGTTTATCTCTCTTTCCCGGGGATCATAAAACCCTTTGATGTCAAACATTCTTACTCCCTTGAAATTATTGCTTGCACCAATATCTGCTACTTTGTTCCCGCTATTCCAGACCGACTCAGCAAGAATATCGCCATATTCACTTCCAAGCAGCGAAAAATCTTTGATTACGATATTGCTTTCAAGCATAGGATTCCTGTAAATATTTGTGAGAATGATATTTCCGCTCAGAATGCCCTTAAGATCAAGCGCGATTGCCATATCTGTATTATCGGCATCATTGTTTACGACAGAGTTAAGAGGATAAAGGTCTATACCTTTAAATTCCATGTTAAGTGTATCGGAGGGATTCTCTGAAATTGTGCCATCAAGCAGATAATAATTCATATTATTGCTGATATAGAGCTTGTTGATATCTATTGAACTTGAGTCAATCAGAATAACCGAATTACTTATTTTCCAGAGGTTATTCCCTGAATAGATATCTGAAGGATTAATGCTGATCGTTAGTGTCGGACTTGTTTTGTCGCTGCCATTATTGTTTATAATACCAATAGCGGACAAGAATCCCTTATTCGGGATTTTCTCTTTGTTATCCCATTCAGCCGAAAAATTGAAGTTATCAGGATTAGTTTCAAAACTGGCGGAGAAATCTGATAATTTTGCCTGCCCCAGCAGGTTAAGCGAAGAAGTGTTAATATTGACAGACATATTTTTCCCTGTGAAATCCGCATTAAACAGGAGGTCATTCAGAACGATATTCTTTACATTCAAACTCTTTGTTCTGGCAGTAACTCTTATTGCACTATCGGCAAAGAGAGCTCCATTGATATTACTCTTATCAGCCAGGTATATTCCGGTACGGAAGAAAGTGCTTATTTTATCACTGTTTTTGAAGTTGATATTGAAATTAAAACTGTTCTTCCTCTCTCTCAGATCAATTGGTGGCGGAGGAAATCCTGACGGCATAAGAGTGGCAAGCGTTGATTTTAATACAGTTTTTAATTCTGCGAAATTATAATAACCCCTGATGTCTGCGTCCATAAAGTCGGTCCTCAGACTGATTGCAGGTTTACCCTCCTCAGTGAATGTCCTGAGTGAGAAATCATAAAGATCAAGCTTATTATTATACTTTCTCAGAGTTGAATTTAAAAGCCGGATCTCTCCGTCAAGGTTATCTATATTATTTCCTTTAAAATTAGCGGTCATCAGCATTGTCAGCGACGAAGAGGTATCCGCTTCATCGATATTGAGCCTGTTCAGGTTGGCTTCAGCCAGGTTTAAAGTAAAATCAAATTCCGGTAATTCCTGGCTGAAATCAAACATTCCAAGAAGATCCATTCTGATATTATTATCGGCGACCTTTATACTCCCATCCCAGGTTTTTTCAGTAAAGACCCCGTTAAGGACAATGTTCCTGTAGTCATAATTTTTTATTTCCACACTGTCAATCTTACCGGTAAGATTTCCGGCAAATCTGTTTAATGAATAAGCATAACCATTGACATTGGTTTGCATTGTAAGCTTTCCAAGCAATTCCGGATTTCCCGAGATTTCCCCCAGATCAATATTGTTGCCTGACAACAGGCCTTTTACCCTGAACATGTTTTTGCCCTCAGGACGCAGGGAAATATCAGTTCTTATATTTCCCATGGCTGT
>DATKXL010000007.1:0-9924 GCA_035529055.1 Bacteroidales bacterium | reverse complement strand
TTCTTTACATGGAATCTTTACCGCAGATTTGGGTCTGACTATTATCAGAAATGGATGGATTTCACTGTCAGGAGAATGGACGACTGGGGTTTGAATACTATTGCCAACTGGTCGGATGCCACACTGGGACGCAGTAAGGTTAAACCTTATGTGGCAACACTGGGAGGATGGGGATTCGAAGCCAGGACTATGGGCATGCCCGATGTTTATGCACCCGATTACGCTGCAACGGTTGATGAATCTGCCGCCCGTCAGTGTGTTCCTCTTAAAGATGATCCCTGGCTGCTCGGTTATTTCGTGGGCAATGAACCACCATGGCCCGGCAGAGAGATGGAGCTGGTGAAAGTTATTCTTGAGGGAGATGAGACACCAATGAAGGCCGCTCTGCAAAAGTACCTTGCCGACGGTGATACTCCCGAACGCCGCAAAGCTTTTGTGTATAATACCTATACCAGGTTTATTACAATTGTAAATGCCGCCATAAAGAAACACGATCCGAATCACCTGAACCTTGGACTACGTTTTGGAGGAAACCCGCCGGATGATCTTGTTAAAGCATCTGTAGCAATAGGGTTTGATGTGTTCAGCCTTAATATTTACGGTTATAGTGCTTATCCCGAAAGACTTAAGAAAATAGACGATTTAACCGGTCTGCCGATAATAATTGGTGAATTTCATTTTGGGACACCGGAACGCGGGCTTTCACCCGGTCTGAGGCAAACCATCAGTCAGGAGGAACGGGGAGTTGCTTACCGTTATTATGTTGAGAATGCAGTAGCACATCCCTCGCTGATAGGGACGCACTGGTTCCAGTGGTGGGATCAGCCGTCGACAGGTCGGGGTGATGGGGAGAACTATAATATAGGGATGGTGGATGTAACTGACCGTCCTTACAAAGAGCTTGTTGATGCTGCACGTGAGACCCATAAAAGGCTTTTCGAAATACATACGGGGAAAATACCTCCGATAGAGAGGCAGGCATTAACGCAATAATAAACTTTATTGGACATTTTGCGAATAAAAATATGTAAGTCCGTTTATCTCTTTCATATCGACAACCCTGAAACCGTTTCTTTCCAAAACTTCTGAAACTTCATTTTTATCCATTTTATGATCTGGTCTGGAGTCGAAGAGATTAAGGAATATATGAAATAACCTCGAGGGTTTACAAAAGCGAAACACATTCCCTTTTAGTGTTTTGTTGTCTGAAAAGCATCCTATGAAATTGGTATTCTCAGGTAAAATACGAATGAGAGAATACAGAAACATATCCAGATGTTTTATCAAATTCAGTTTCTTCAGGTTTATTAATGTCCTTACACTCTTTAATTCATTTTCATCATAATTATAATGGTGTTTTGAAGAGAGTATTATCAGATTAGGTTCCATAGCCAGACCAATACTTTTAAGGTAACGGAAAAAGTTTATTCCTGCCCGTGCAACCATATTGAGTATGGCTGGACTAAAACCCGATTTTTTGCCTGAGATTTTTCCCTTATTAATATTTGGCTCTTCAATATTGTCGTTAATGAAACAAATGTTGTCCGGTAATACTATACTTTCCATCATTTTGATTGTTTAATAACGTTATAAAAGTAGGGCATAAGGCTATTCCTGTCAAGAACAAAAAGCCCAATTAGTGGGAAAATGAGGCCAGGTTATAATTTTTTGTCTTTCAAATTCCGACAAATAATTATCAGAATTATTAATTCATATAAGAACACCGGCAGTTCGTCAAAAATCGGGTAAAATTTATTATTAAACTGTGTCAGATTTGAGTTATCATATGTACCGGAAGATCTAAAACGAAGAGAACCAGGGCTATAGAAGGCTCAATCATCTATTGTTCAGAATTATTTTTGAAAATGATATTTTGATTAATGGTTGATTAATAAGGACAAAAAATCAGTAGAGACGCCCAAATTGGGCGTCTCTACTGATTCGCCTAGGCTTCATAGGACGAAGGTGGAGATAAGGGGAATCGAACCCCTGACCTTGTGACTGCCAGTCACACGCTCTAGCCAACTGAGCTATACCCCCATAAAAACTGCCCAAATTTAAGAAAAAAGTGATAATTATAAAACAAAGGCGAAAAGCATCAGTTATATGTTTTGCAGGGAGAGAGCTATTTTGTAATTTTGCCCGGCATTACAGTTAAAGATATACAGAATTGAAAACCGTTCTGAAAAACAAAATAATCAGAAACAAACTGGATGATCATCTCCTTAGGATTTCCGATTACGATGACCTGATCTTCGAAAATCGTAACAGGGAGTATGGAGCATACCAGTTACGTAAAAGATATAACAAAGTAGTCAGCACAGGAATAATAATAGCTTCATTATTAGTTACTTTAATTATCAGCATTCCCTTTATTACAAGACCAGATTCCGACAGAATAGTACGGGGAGGGATAAGTTATACCACAGTTCAGATGGATTATCTTGAACCACCCGCTGAACAGATAATAGTACCGCCGGCAGCCCCGCCGCCCAAGGCTCCTCAAAACCAGGAAATTGTAAAATATGTACCGCCGGTAGTGGTAGATACAATTCTTCCTTCAGAAAAAGAACTTGCTGCAACAGATGTGGTTCTGGCATCAAACACTGAAGAGGAGGTGGAGATAACAGGTGCCGGAGGAACGGGTGATGACCTTTTATCAGGTATAGGGGGATTCACTGACGAACCATTTTTTATCGTTGAAGTCATGCCATCATTCAGAGGAGGAGATATTAATAAGTTCCGCGATTGGGTGCAGAAGCGGACCAACTATCCCCAGGAGGCAATCGAGAACAGGATTCAGGGAAGAGTATCCCTTACATTCATTGTAGAGCCAGATGGTTCAGTGACAAATGTCACAATTCTGAGGGGAGTTGATCCGTTAATAGATAACGAAGCGGTAAAAGCTATCCAGGCTTCCCCTAAATGGAACCCGGGATTACAGCGGGGACAACCGGTAAGAGTCAGATATTCAATGTGGCTCGCCTTTGTGTTTTAAAGCATTAATAACCAGATGAAGAGGCCTTGGGGTATATTTGAAATTCCATTGTTTTTGATACCTTTATCACAATATTCATTTTAAAAAGAACTATATGAAAAGAATCATGCCTATTATTTTCATTTTAACCATCCTCATTTCCGGATGCGGTTCCTCAAAAAAACAGCTTGAAAGAGGTAACTACGATGCTGCCATTGACAAAGCTGTCAAGCAGTTACGTAAAGATCCGAGGGAGTCAAAACAAATTGCGATCCTTGAAAGATCCTACAGAATAGCTAATGAACAGGACAATGAGAGGATAAGATTCCTGAAATTGGAAGATAAACCAAGCAACTGGGACGAGATATATCTTGTCAATAAAAGACTCAGCGACAGGCAGGCTCTCGTAAGAACTGTAACACCTCTGACCTCAGGTGGAAGAACGGTTGATTTTCCTTATGTTGATTATATGCCTGAAATGGTCGCTGCCAAGCGTAAATCGGCCGATTTCTATTATGCACACGGCATTGAACTTATGAAGAACGGCCTGAAAGAATCGTATAGGCAGGCTTTTTACGAATTTGTCAGAGCCAAACAATATGTAGGTGATTATGAGGGGATTGATAATAAGATTCAAGAATCCAAATACCTTGGGATGAGCAGGGTTTTTATTTCGATTCAGAATAAGTCCATCCTTAATTTTCCGCAGGAATTTGAACAGGATCTCCTGGCGCTTGACCTCCCAAGACTAAACAGTGAATGGGTCGAGTACCACACACAGAATCTTGATCCGGATACACAATATGACTATTTTATCAATGTGAATGTGAGAAATATTGTTGTCAGTCCCGATCAGACCATGCAGCGCGATACTGTTGTAAAAAAAGAGGTTGAAGACGGATTTAATTACCAGCTCGATAAAAAGGGAAATGTGATGAAGGATTCACTGGGGAACGACATTAAAACCATCAGATACAAAATGCTTCAGTGTGCCCTGATTGAAACAATCCAGTATAAAGCCTGCCGTATTGACGGTGATATTGAAGCTATACAGGTAAGTCCGAATAAGCTCCTTAAAAAAGATCCCCTGGGAGCTCAGTCAAATTTTGAAAATATATCGGCACGTGGTCTTGGTGATATCGGAGCCCTAAGCCCGGCACAACTCCAACGGACAAAATCGCAGCCCGTTCCTTTCCCGTCTGACATAGAAATGGTTATGCGTTGTTCTGACGCATTAAAGCAGGCAATAAGGGAAGCAGTACAGAGCAACAGGAGGTTTATTAACTAAATGATCGATACCAGTCGGCCGGGTGAACGGGCAATTCTTGTAGGAATTAATTATCCCGGACAGGATGAACATGAGACTGAGGAATACCTTGCTGAGCTCTCATTTCTTACAGAGACTGCCGGAGCCGAGCCGGTCAACAGGTTCATCCAGAAGCTTAAAATACCCGATCCCAGGACATTTGTTGGTTCCGGCAAAATTGATGAGATTGCGGGTTATGTGTCTGCAAACAAGATAGATATTGCCATATTTGATGACGAATTATCCCCGAGTCAGATAAGGAATATTGAAAAGACTCTCGGGTGCAGGGTGCTTGACAGGACTAATCTCATACTTGATATTTTCGCCAGTCGGGCCCGCACATCACATGCAAGAACTCAGGTTGAGCTTGCCCAGTATCAGTATCTTTTACCGCGGCTGACGCGAATGTGGACCCACCTTGAACGGCAGAGAGGCGGTATAGGTCTGAGGGGACCGGGAGAAACGGAGATTGAAACTGACCGCAGGATAATCAGGGATAAGATAGCTTTGCTGAAGGAACAGCTTAAGAAAATAGATACCCAGATGGCCACGCAGCGGAAGAACCGCGGGAAGATGGTCAGGGCAGCCCTGGTGGGTTATACGAATGTCGGGAAATCAACAATCATGAATCTGTTGAGCAAATCGGATGTTTTTGCCGAGAATAAGCTTTTTGCAACACTGGATACAACTGTCAGGAAGGTAGTTATTGGTAATCTCCCCTTTCTGCTTTCCGATACTGTAGGGTTCATCCGTAAACTGCCTCACGATCTTGTTGAATCCTTTAAATCAACCCTTGATGAGGTAAGGGAGTCAGATCTCCTTCTGCATATAGTAGATATCTCTCATCCCGGATTTGAAGAGCAGATAAGAGTGGTAAACGAAACTCTCAAAGAGTTGGGGTCTTCTGAAAAACCTTCAATTCTGATATTTAATAAGACGGATGCTTTCACTTACACTCTTAAAGAAGAGGATGATCTGACACCGGTACAAAAGAAGAATTATTCGCTTTCCGATCTCAATAAAACATGGATGGCTTCCGACAGGACTCAACCGACGATGTTTATCTCAGCAAAGACAAAAGAGAATGTTGAGGAACTCCGGAAACTGTTATATGAGGTGGTTAAGAAAATACACATCAGCAGGTACCCGTATAATGATTTCCTCTACGAATCGCCCCCAACCTCCACCACTAGCGCGGATCTGTAATCCGTGCCAGCATTCTATTCCAGCCCCTCTTCAGGGGGGTGAGGTGTTAATACAATCTATTGGCTGCCATATACTCCGCAATCTGAACTGCATTGGTTGCAGCACCTTTTCGGATATTATCTGATACGATCCAGAGATTCAGGCATCTCTCCCTGGAGAAATCCCTTCTTATCCTTCCTACAAAAACCTCATCCCTGTTATGCGCAGTAATTGGCATAGGGTATTTATATTCTGCCGGACTGTCATAAACAATAACACCCGGGAACTGGCTGATCAGGAACCTGACATCATCAAGATTAAACTCTTTTTCAAACTCAATGTTGACTGCTTCCGAATGGCCACCGATAACCGGGATCCTGACAACAGTTGCTGTAACCTGGATACTGTTGTCTTCAAGTATCTTACGCGTCTCATCAACCAGTTTCTGCTCTTCCGTTGTGTATCCGTCGCTCAGGAATGAACCGCCGTGAGGAAAGCAGTTCAGGTCGATCGGGTAATGATAAGCCATTTCGCCTTTTATTCCATGCCGTTCGTTTTCAAGCTGATCGACAGCTTTTACACCTGTTCCAGTAACCGATTGATAGGTTGCAATTACAAGACGTTTTATCTTATATTTCCTGTGCAGAGGAGCCAACGCCATTACCATCTGTATCGTTGAACAGTTTGGATTTGCAATTATCCGGTCTCCCTTTTTCAGTACATGACTGTTGATCTCAGGAACGATCAGTGGAACATTCTCCTCCATGCGCCAGGCTGATGAGTTATCGATCACTACTGTTCCGTTTGAAGAAAAGGCGGGAGCCCACTCCCTGGATACTGAAGCGCCGGCAGAGAAAATCGCAAAGACTGGTTTTTCTTCAACGGCCTCCATCACACTCACCACTTCAACAGCTTTCCCTTTGAAAACAATCTCTTTTCCCACAGAACGCTCTGAAGCAGCGGGAATTAATTGTGTTAACGGGAAGTTTCTCTCTTCAAGAACTTTGATCATTGTACGGCCAACCATTCCGGTTGCACCAACAACAGCTGTCTTCATAATTTAATTTGTTAATATAAAAGTAATTTATTAAATTTACATTACTTTAAAAACGGTCAAAAGTAACTTTTTTTTCAATTCTCTCGCTGCATGAACAAAGTTATTTTACTGGCACTGCTAATGCCTGGTATGGCATTCGGCCAGATTATGGAAAATTTCGAATCCGGCACTATCAACAACTGGGTTCAAAGTCCTGAAGGACACTGGATTGCAGATAATACAGCTGTCATATCCGGAAACTTTTCGCTGCATCATTCATTCGATAATCCTGATGCCGGATATGACCTGACAGGATTGCAAATGAAAAACCTTCATCCAGCAGAAGGTTACACAAAATGGAGCTTCAGTATCCGCCATGGTTACGATCCTTCATCATCAAACAACTGGGCTGTTTTTCTGATGTCAGATACCGATCCGGCTTTGCTGCTGCAAAACAAAAGCTGGAATGGTTTTGCAGTCGGTGTTAATCAGACCGGGTACGATGATACACTGAGGTTATGGAAAGTGAAAAAAGGAGTATTTACTGCGATAGCAGGCAGCAGCATCAACTGGCAATCTGATATCGGGATCACTGATGCGGTGACGATTAGTGTTGAAAGATCACCGGCAGGGCAATGGAGCATCTCAGTTTTCCGTCCGGATGAGAGCCTGGCGGGTACAGCTTCAGGGAGCGACCCTGAATTATTCACTCCGGACTGGTTTATCGTATCTTATAAATATTCCTCAACACGCGACCGCCTTTTGTGGTTGGATGATATAGCTGTTGAGGGTGTTTTTTATGAGGAGAGCAAAGCGCCTGAGGTGACAGGAATAAAAGTCACCGGAAGGAATTCTCTGGAGATATCATTTAATGCAGAACCTCGAAATGATATAATGGCACCGGTAAATTTTGCGATATTTCCCGGAAAAATAAGTGCGAAAAATATCGTAAAGAAAAGCGGGAACGCTTACCAGATCGAATTTGAAGAGAATTTCATCAACAAGACATTAAATGAATTGATGATCGGTACTTTATGCGATAGATCGGGCAATTGCATAGAGAACATTTCTGTAGAATTTTTTCCTGTATGGGCCGAACCCGGTGATATTGTCATTGCTGAAATAATGGCCGATCCTGTTCCTGTGGTCTCCCTGCCTGCTGAAGAGTACCTCGAAATAAAGAACACATCAGACTATGCATTAGATCTTAAGAACTGGAAGCTGACAACTACAGATCAGAGTATCTCATTTCCTGAGAGAAGGATAGCTCCGCACGAGAATATGATAATCTGTTCGATTTATGATACGGCATCATTTGTCGGATATGGCAAAATAACAGGATTAAAATCATTCCCGACACTAACCGACGGAGGAAAGGTCATTGCATTAAAAGACACTACCGGCAGCCTTATAAGCGGAGTGGAATACACTTCTGACTGGTACGACGATGAGCTGAAGGCTGAGGGCGGCTGGTCGCTTGAAATGATTGATACAGAGTACCCGTTTTATCAGAGTGGAAACTGGAAAGCTTCATCATCAAGAAGAGGGGGTACTCCGGGTTCGGACAACTCGGTTTCACGAAACAACCCGGATGATCTGTTTCACGGGATCCTGAACGTGTTCCCTGATGATAGTCTTAACATCAGGGTAAGGTTTTCAGAGACGGTTTTTAATCTCCCGGAGCAACCTGGCGCCATTATGGTTGATGATATGACAATAACTGACCTTCATCCTGTTGATCTGCTCCAGTGCGAGTTTTCCTTTAAGCCTGAAAAACCTCTTAAACATAGAGAGGTTTATTCATTAACTGTACCTGACGATTTGCGGGATTTTGCAGGGAACAGGATCGAAATCGGGAGATTTTATTTCGGGATACCTGAGCCCGCCATGAAAGGGGATGTAATGTTCAATGAGCTTCTTTTCAATCCCTTGCCCGGAGACCCCGATTATATTGAGTTGTATAACGGCTCAGGGAAAGTGATTGATGTTTCACGTCTGCTCCTGGTGTCGGTTAATGACGCAACAGGTGATACTTCCGGCTTTGTTCAGGTTTCTGCACAGAAAAGATGTTTACTTCCCGGATCTTATTATGTCGTTACAACAGATAAAGAGAGAGTAACCGGAACATATTTGTCATCTGATTCTGAAAATATATACGAATCGGGATCTCTTCCTTCGATGGCAGACGATAAAGGACACCTGCTGCTTTTAAACCGGGAGCTGGATCTGATTGATGAGGTTTTTTACCTGGAGAAGATGCACTATTCATTGTTATCAAACAATGAGGGGATTGCTCTTGAGAAGATAAGACCGGAAGCCTCATCAATTGAAAAAACAAGCTGGCACTCAGCTTCAGAGAGCTCAGGGTGGGGAACTCCCGGTGCTCCGAACTCTGTTTTTTCCGAAGTGGTTGTCACAGACGACAATGTGCGTTTTTCTTCAACAAAAATTTCACCTGACAATGACGGGTTTGAGGATTTTCTAATGATTGATATGAGTTTAACCGGAAAGGGAAACGTTGTTTCAGCTGAAGTCTTTGATGAAACCGGAAGCTTTGTGAGGAGGCTTACCAGTAATCTTCTCTCCGGTCCGGAGCTTACAGTGGTCTGGGATGGTACGGCTGGTGATGGCAGTCTGGTAAAAACCGGGATCTACATAATCTTTATTTCAGGATTTAACGACACAGGTAAAACCTTCCAATGGAAAAAAGTTTGTGCTGTAGTAAGAGATTGATCTATTAGCCATTAGGATTTCTTTTTTAACCACAAAGGAACACAAAGGATATTCACAAAGTAACACAAAGTTTAAAACTGACAAAAATGAATAAAGAAGAGATTTTCAGAAAAGTGCTTGACAGCTGCTTTCAGGTTCATACGGCATTAGGACCCGGCTTACTTGAAAGTGCATACTGTGAATGTTTATACTATGAACTGATAAACATTGGTTTGCAAGTTGAAAAACAGAAGTCCTTACCACTCGTTTATAAAGAAGTATTTCTCGAAGCAGGTTATCGGATAGATTTGTTAGTTGAAAATATGGTGGTTGTTGAGATAAAATCTGTAGAAGCATTATGCGATATACATATGGCGCAGATACTTACTTATTTAAAATTATCAGGATGCAAATTGGGCTTATTAGTAAACTTTAATGTCAAACACCTGAAAGATGGAATTAAAAGAGTAATTTTTTAATCCTTAGTGCGCCTCGTGGTAAAAAAAATCACAATAAGGAAATCAACTCCGTCATAATGGTTGTCATGCGCGATTCGGCTTTTTCGGCTTCATGTTGAATGGATTCGTGAGTAGTATATTCTATTTTCCCTCCAACACCAAGATCGGTAATTATACTTAAAGCAAAACAGGGAAGCTTCATATGCCGTGCGGTAATAACCTCCGGTGTTGTTGACATGCCAACTGCATC
>DATKXL010000006.1:0-39106 GCA_035529055.1 Bacteroidales bacterium | reverse complement strand
ATAATATAATAAACCTAAAGATCATCAGACCTTTAGGCTTAATATATACTAATTCTGACCACTCTCTTGATCTTCTACTTCTTCTTATGTCTGTTCTTCCTCAAACGCTTCTTGCGCTTGTGAGTAGCCATCTTGTGTCTCTTTCTTTTTTTACCGCTTGGCATAAAGGATTACTTCTTGGGGTGAGATTTTACCTTGTTTATGAAAGATTTTGCCGGCTTGAAAGCTGGAATATTATGAGCTGGGATGATAATGGTAGTATTTTTTGAAATATTCCTTGCAGTTTTTTTAGCTCTTTTCTTAACGATAAAGCTTCCGAAACCTCTGAGATATACGTTATTACCAGCTACCATAGAGTGTTTTACGGTTTCCATTAAGGCTTCTACAGTCTTCTGAACTGTTACCTTTTCAATACCAGTGTTCTTGGCAATTTCATTAACAATGTCTGCTTTAGTCATTTTGTGTGGAGTTTAAAATTGAACAAATTATTTTGAGTATTCGTTTTTTTCAACCTTGCAAATATAAAAATATTATTTATTTAAATTGAAACACTTACAGAATAATTTTTTTTAATTAAATATTATTATAGCCTAAATTACAATGAAATAGACATTAATTACATTATAAAGTCATACCCCGGGGACAAAATGATTAGTGATCTTTAACCGGTAATACCCGATTATGTAAAATATTGATAATATGGATTTTCCCTTAATGAAAAAACAGGGGTTGTCAGAAGCGGTTTTTTTCTTACCTTTACAATTCAGATTTATTAATTTACAAAAATATCTAACTATATGTCAATCAATAAGGTTATACTCGTGGGAAACGCAGGTAAAGATCCTGTTATTCGTTATTTTGATAAAGGAGTTGCCAAAGTTACCTTTCCTCTCGCTACCAGCGAAACATATACCAACCAGCAGGGCGAAACCATAACAACAACCGAATGGCACAATATTGTTTTATGGAGGGCACTGGCTGAAGTGGCAGAAAAAACTGTTAAAAAAGGATCCCAGGTTTATATAGTGGGAAAAATAAAGACCCGCTCTTACGTTGATAAAGATGGTAATAATAAATATATAACCGAGATTCTTGCAGATGCTTTCCTCCTTCTTGAAAAGAAACAGGGATTCAGCCCTTCAGCCGCACCTCCCGACGAGAATAATACAACACCGACGGTAAAAGAGACACCTGAGTCTGATATCAATGAGCCGCCTGCACCATACCAGGCTAATAATGAAGATGATCTGCCCTTCTAATCAGTTTTGAAAAAGTCAGCAACTTGGAAGCCGGATATTTACATTTGTTAAGTTTCATCCCTGCAGTATTTACTGTTAATACTCCTGACTTTAAATTAATTATTGGATTAGTTGTTCTGGGGATTCTTCTTTTCGGGTCAGCTCTCATGTCTTCCTCTGAAGTTGCATATTTTTCTTTGGGTCCCGAGGACATTGAAAAACTGAAAATTAATAAGAGCAAACGGGCAAAAACTGCATTGAGACTCGTTAGTATGCCTGACAAACTGCTGAGCACAATACTGGTTGCAAACAATACTGTTAATATTGCCGTAGTTTTGCTTGCCGCTTACCTCAGCGCCAGGACATTCGACTTCAGCTCCTACCCGCTTCTCGGTTTTATTATTGAAGCTATCGGTATAACCTTTCTGCTTCTGATCTTTGGCGAAATCATGCCGAAAGTCTATGCAACCCATAATCAGATTCCTACGGCTCTTTTTATGGCAATTCCTATGATGGTTCTTGAAAAGACCTTCAGACCTGTAGCTTCCCTGCTCATTCTTTCATCAGCATTTGTCAAAAAACGTACTGGTGCCATGAGTTCAAATATCAGCATGGATGACCTTTCTGATGCTCTTGAACTTGCGTCGGAGGATATAAACGAAGATGAAAAAATCCTCAAGGGAATCGTGAATTTCGGAAACATAAATGTGAGCGCCATTATGTGTCCAAGAATCGATGTGACAGCCGTTGACATAAAACTGGGATTCAGCAAAATACTATCAATTATAACCGAGTCAGGTTTTTCAAGGATTCCTGTTTATTCAGGATCTTTCGATTCTGTAAAGGGAATCTTGTACGCAAAGGATATTCTTCCCTACGTAAACAGTCCCGATAATTTCAACTGGCAAACCCTTCTGCGACCCCCCTATTTTGTTCCGGAAACAAAAAGGATAAATGATCTGCTTAAAGAATTTCAGGTAAAGAAGATCCATATGGCTGTTGTGATTGATGAGTACGGAGGAACATCCGGTATAATCACTCTTGAAGATATCCTGGAAGAGATTGTCGGCGAAATAACAGATGAGAGTGATGAGGAGGAAACCATGTTCCGGAAAATAGACGAAAAATCATTCATCTTTGAGGGTAAGGTGCTGCTGAATGATTTCTTTAAGATCATTGAGGCTGACGATGATCCTTTTGAAGAGGTAAGAGGCGAATCAGAAACACTTGCAGGTTTGATACTTGAACTGACCGGAGAGATACCACAAAAAGACCAGGTTATAAAATATAAGAATTTTATCTTCAGGATTGAATCGGCTGACAAGAGAAGAGTAAAGGAAATTCATGTTGAAATTATTGAAGATGAACCTGAACCTAAGGAAGATTAGATTGCTGGCACCACTGGTTATTGTAACCGCCCTCCTGAGCTGCAGAGAGCTGGCTGTCCCGAAGCCTAAAGGCTACTTCAGAATAGATCTGCCACCCAGGAACTATCTTTCTTACGATATGCCTCCTTCAGCAGAAAATGCCCTGCCCTTCTTTTTTGAATATCCCTCGTACGGAAAAATTTCTTTTAATTTTGAAACAACATCTGAACCAGGTTGGTTTGATATTGACTTCCAGGCATATAATGCTAAAATATATCTGACTTACAAAGATATCAAAGGTGACCTGGCAGAACTTATTGAACAGACATACGAAATGAATGTTAAGAACCATATTACAAAAGCCGACGCTATAAACGAACAAATCATTAAAAACCAGGAAAATAAGACCTACGGAATTCTATATGACCTGAAGGGCAATACAGCTACATCAGTTCAGTTTTATGTTACTGACAGTATAAAACATTATCTTAGAGGATCATTATATTTCTCTGCAGAACCGAATGCAGATTCGCTTGCCCCTGTGATAAATTTTTTCAGAGAAGATATCGTCCATATGATTGAAACTCTTAAGTGGAAAGAAAAATAATATTAAGCCAGGTCAATGGGTTGTATAACAAAACATTATCTTAATGAGTCCTCTATTCTGGGTGTATGGAAGATAGAGGAGGATCTGAAGACCCTGCTTGAATCAGTAACTCTTGATAATAGTGACAAGAAGAAGTACAAAGGTTTCGCAAGCACCTCAAGAAAGCTTGAATTTCTAAGTGTAAGGGCGCTGCTGGCCGAGCTGCTCGGAAGAGATGCACGAATCGTTTATAATAAGAACAATAAGCCATTTCTTAAAGATGGCTCAAGATTTATAAGTATTTCCCATTCACAAAAGCTTACAGCCATACTTTTAAGCACAAATGAAAAAGTGGGGATAGATCTTGAATATATGAGCGCCAATATAGGTGCCATAGCATTTAAATTCCTTAACAGAAAAGAAAAAATTACCAGGGTACCCGAAAACAGGAAGTATCATCTTTATCTCCACTGGTGTGCCAAAGAGGCTCTGTATAAAATCTGCGACAAAGAGGGAATTAGCATAAGAAAAAATATTACAATTGAACCCTTTGAGGTCGGAGAATCGGGAGAAATAAAGGGAAAGGTTAAGACTGATAAAATAAATGATTCATTTGATCTGTATTATTCCAGGTACAACAACTACGCAATAGTGTGGACAAAGAAAAATTATGAAAAAGTTTAATTTCCCGGGGGAAAAAAGCATTGCACTACTTCTTGATCCTGATAAAACCAGGGGAGATTCGCTGAAAAATATTCTGGAGGTCGCTTCCGGGTGCAATACTGATTTTATTATGGCAGGAGGAAGCCTTACTTTTAACAGTATTGATGACCTGATATCCCTATTAAAAACCCAGTGCAGCATACCTGTCATACTTTTCCCCGGCAATCTGCTCCAGCTAAGCCATAAAGCTGATGCCATTCTCCTTCTGTCCCTCATCTCAGGCAGAAATCCCGAACTTTTAATAGGCAATCATGTGATTGCTGCTCCTTTTCTGCGTAGTGTAAGAGAAAAGCTGATCTCGGTCGGATATATTTTAATAGGCTGCGGATCAAAGACATCTGTGGAATATATAAGTCAGACAGAGGCTATTCCAGCCGATAAAACTGACATTGTGGTGGCGACAGCTCTGGCCGGAGAGATGCTTGGTCTCAGCATGATTTATCTGGAAGCAGGAAGCGGCGCCTCATCACCGGTGCCGGTCGAAATTATAAGGGCGGTAAGAGAAAATGTTTCAATTCCGGTTGCAGTCGGCGGCGGATTGAGAAATAAGGAGGATATTAAAAATGCCTTTGATGCGGGAGCCAATCTTATTATTCTGGGCAATGGATGTGAAAAGAATCCTGAATTATTAAAGGATGCCTGTAAAGTCAGGGATACAATTATAAACCAGACTCTTATCTGAACAATTCAAACATTGGTACCCCGGTGCAGGCATTGGGATAAGGAACTTTGCACAGCGTTGACAGAGTAGCAGCAATATCAGTAATGTTCACCTTTCGCGTCACTGACGCCCTGTTCACGGTCCATCCATACCATAAAAGAGGGACATGAGTATCATACTCATACGGCGAGTTATGGTTGGTAACCTGGTCACTCTCTTTTTCAACCCATCCCGGATTAAGAATAATAATAACATCACCCGACCGCTGGGGACTGAAATTATTTATGATCCTGTGGAGGTTACCATTGCCAAAATCGTTTGCTTCAAATGCAGAATAAGGATAAACTGATGCCACGCCGGTAAACTGGACAAGAAAACGGGCCACTCTCTTTTGAATTTCTTCAAGGGGAATTCTTGCATCTTCAATAAGGGTCCTGTTTAGGAATATCTGCCTCTCAGAATAGCCTTTAACCCAGTCACCCTCTCCATAAACTGCATTAAGATAGCTCCTCAGCAACTGAAGAGCCTGATTTTGCTTAAAGTAGCCGGCGGGTATCCTGTTGCTTTGCAGAACATCAGGTATTTCTGAAATGCCATGTGCTGAAGTCAGGTAAATGAGTATATTTCTCTTGCCAAGGTTATCATTTAAATAAGTCAGAAGTGTTTCGATGTCATGGTCAAGGCGCAATATTGCATCTGCAGTCTCAACTGATGATGGTCCGAAACGGTGTCCGATATAATCGGTTGAGGAATAACATATACCAAGGAAGTCAGTTACATCGTCTTTACCCAGTTCCTCTTTTTCGATTAACCTGATAGCAAAGCTTGTTGTAAAAGTATTGCCAAAAGGAGTCTCCCGCAGCATTGAAAAATCTCGGACTGAACCTCTTCCGGTCTTAGTGCTTAATTTTTTCAGGTCATAAGGAAAATAATTAATGCCGTTAAAGCCTGTTTCATATTTATTTGTGTCGGGAAGGCAGTCCATGTAGTCTGTTGGGGATTTAAGCTGGGTCCAGGATGAATTCAGGTATGATTCGGAGAATTTCATTGCATTAAAATCACCTACCCACGAAGGCAGGCTGTTCATGTAATAATTACACGACATCCAGGTTCCTGTGGTATTGTCGTACCAGAAAGCACCATTCGCTGCATGACCGGCAGAAAAAATCGAGGCGTGCTCCTTAAGTCCAACGGCAAATACCTTCGACTTGCTGTTGGTTGCCATCTTAAGTTCATCCGGGAACGTTGAGGCATGAAGATTCACAGGAGAGTGAAGCCCTGCTTCGTAGCTTCCCCCGACGGGATTCACTGAAATATCTTTTGTACAGTAAATAAGCTCGTTTTTCAACGGCAGGTACCAGTTGTCGGAAGTAATCCCGTGATATGATGGTTCGGCACCTGTGGCAATTGTTGCATATCCCGGAGCTGACTGGGTAAGCATATATGCGTAAGAAGCATTCCGGAAGAAAGTGCCCTCGTTAAGAAGCCTCTTTATGCCGTTCTCAGATAACCTGTCACGAAATTTTTCGAGATGGTCAGACCTGAGTTGCTCTACAACAATCCCGATTACCAGTTTTGGTTTATCAGGCGGAAGATAGGCGCCCTGACCATATGATTTTAATATAATAGATAAACCCAAAAACAATACTGCAATTCCGTTTTTAACCATTTCAATCTGTTATGTTAGTCCTCCGTCTCACCCTTAAAACAATACCCATTAAAAATCAAGGTTCAAAAGTAATCTTTTTAACCTGAGAAGCAATACCCAGGGGGTTAAAGCATTATCAGAAATGCCTGTTGACAATAATCCGGCCTGTTTTTGATAACCCGGAGGCAACATTTGTGAATAAGACGATATATGATCCTCCGGCCAGCCATCTCACATCAAGTTTTACCGGCTCTCTGTCGGTTGTTTCAGTGTAAAAGTCCGCCAGCTTCACTCCTGCTGTATTAAAAATCTTAACATTTATTTCTCCCCTCATATTTTCCGGCAAAACCGCCCTTACATATGTGCTTCCGGGATTCGGATATAATAACGGTTTTGATGGGTTTGTAGTATCAACCGGATTAAAATCAGGAACCATTTCAATAAGAATATCAGTTCTCTGCCCTGCTGTCACATTAATGTTATTTATTACGGTATCCCGGTATTTTTCGGCAGTAAAAGTCAGATTCCAAATTCCGGGTCCAGGGAGTCTGATAAACCTGCCTGTCAGAGTATCCGAAAAGACATGGGAATTATCTTTATCATGACCATCAATAAAAATTTTTGCAGGAACCGGATCGCCGGAGTGAAGGTCTGTAACTATGCCGTGAATCCCATGAAGTGCATTGCCCAGGTATCCGGTAAGTGAGCGATAATTATATTCCCACAATAACGGCAGCTGATTTGCCGGAGTTATATAATCATCATCCAGCTCGATAGTTAATTCTCGTCCCTGAAGTTCATAAGTTACATAATCCTGCCGGCCTCCAAAAATAGAGTACCATTCATAGCCATTTGTTATGCCATTATTCTGATCGATCATATAACCAGGTGGAGAATAAAGGTGCACAGTATCTACATAACTCCTTGAGATATTAAAAAACCACTCATTGTCAGCATGATATCTTTCCCAGCGATCCCATGGATAATTAACTACCTCCGCTCCTGAGTGAAAATTGGCAGATAAAACAAACCTGTGTTCCTGCATAAATTTCATCATATCAAGTGTCTCCTTTTGCTTTACGGTATTGGGTGATAAAGGGTCGGGAAAATTCCTGTTAAGATCATATCCATTGGCATTGGTTCTTGTTGGAGAGCTGATAGTATTGCCGGTTGTATATGTTCCGTCCGGATTGGCCAGGGGATTGATCCATATTTCAAGGTTATCAACGAGGTACTTTACACTGCTGTTACTGTCATAATTCTTCAGGAGATAATCTGCCAGTCGCAGCATAAGTATAAATCCCCCCGTTTCATCCCCGTGTATGGTCGAAGAATAAAATACTTCAGGTTCATCTTCGTCAGATGCAGCATTATCAGAAATCTTAATCGCCAGAACCAGTTTTCCCCTTATACTGGTGCCAATAGTATCGAGTATGCACAATGAGGGATAATTCGCTGAAAAGAAACGCATTATTGAATCATACTGTGCCCAGGCAGGATAGCTTTCCCATTCCATAGCCTGAGCTATATTCAATGAGGTTTCCAGACCTTTAATGACGCCTCTTTCAATAATTGCATAATCGTATCCCGACAGGAGGAACCAGTCAATTGTGCGGGGGGAAAGGATAATGTGAACAGTTTTATCTTTTACTGAGCTGACCGACAGATTCCTTGTCAGATGCTCAATCGCCCCTATACCCGGATAAGGTATTGTGACCTCTGCCTGGCCATATTCTCTGATGATCTCACGTAACCTCTCTTCTTTGTCAGTATTTTGTGAATAGCACAGGGGGGTAAAGAAAAGGAGTGCATATAATATCAACCGACTCTGTTTTATCATGCCTGCTTTACACATTGAACCTTATATGCAGAATATCGCCGTCTTCCACAATGTAATTCCTGCCTTCAATATTGAATTTCCCTGCTTCCTTGCATGCATGTTCTGATCCCAGTCTGACAAAATCATGATATTTCATCACCTCCGATCTGATAAATCCTCTTTCGAGGTCGCTGTGAATAACACCGGCAGCCTGAGGAGCGGTCATTCCTTTTTTTATTGTCCAGGCTCTGATCTCTTTAGGTCCCATCGTGAAGAATGTCTGAAGGTTAAGCAGCCTGTAAGCCGCCCGAACCATTTTATCAACACCGGGTTCATTAAGACCAGCATCCTGAAGAAAGGCAAGACGATCATCCCTGTTTTCAAGCTCTGCTATTTCAGCTTCGACAGCTCCGGCAATAATAACCAGTCCGGCATCATCATCCTTGAGGGCTTCCCTTACTTTATCCACATATTTGTTACCTGACGGCGCCGATTTTTCATCCACATTGCAGACATACATTACCGGCTTCATGGTAAACAGAAAAAGATCGTCAATATATTTTCTTTCTTCAGCTTTAACGTCCAGGGTGCGGGCATTGTTAAAGTTACCTATATGATCCCTGTAACGTGCCAGAACACCGATTCCATGTTTAGCATCCTTATCGCCCGATTTTACCAGCTTCTCAAGACGTTGCAGTTTCTTCTCAACCGATTCAAGATCCTTGACCTGAAGTTCAAAATCGATTGTCTCCATATCCCTGACAGGATCAACTGAACCCTCTATATGAGGGAGTTCATCATTATCGAAGCATCTCAGGACATGAATAAGAGCGTCGGTGTTCCGAATATCGCCAAGGAACTTATTACCGACGCCTTCTCCTTTATTTGAGCCCCTTGCAAGGCCGGGAATATCGACGATTTCGACGGTAGTATGAACTATCTTCTCCGTAACCTGATGCTTCTCCAGTTCATAAAGACGCTGATCGGGAACCTGGATCACACCTATATTTGATTTTGTAGCACTGAAGGCAAATGCATTGGTCTCGCCTTTCGTGTTGGAGATACAATTGAAGATTGTTGTTTTTCCAACATTTGTAATGCCAATTATACCGCATTGAAGAGCCATCAGATTTCCGTTTTAATTCAATCCTGACAAATTTATCATAATTCCATCAATTCTTCAACTTCTTAAATTCTCTTCAACTTTCTTCAATATTTCCAGAGTTATGCCCGCCTCTAATCCCTTTAAGCAGCGGAACTTTTATCTTTTTATTTTTGTCTTTTGTCTTCTGAATTAAGACTCATACCTTTAAACCTTTACATTTTTAAGACATCAAAGAAAAAAACGGTTTGCAATTGAGCGGGAAAAAACTTGACAGCGATATATTTGAACTTCTCGAAACCGATATAAATAAAGGTTTTAGTCTTATTGTTGAGCAATATAGTACAAAACTTTATTGGCATATCCGGCGACTGGTAATCCTCCATGAAGATGCTGATGATGCGCTACAAAACACTTTTTTAAATGCCTGGCGAAATATAGGCAAGTTCAGAAACGAAAGCTCACTTTATACCTGGTTGTATGCCATTGCAACAAATGAAGCATTAACTCTGATAAATAAAAGAGCCAGGAATTCCGAAGTATCGCTTGACGATCTGGAGAGTATCTTTGCAAATTCAAGGGAAGGGAGCACATGGTTCGATGGAAATGAAGCTCAGGTTAAACTACAGAACGCTATTTTGCAATTGCCTGAAAAACAGCGCATTGTTTTTAATTTTAAATATTATGAAGATCTGACATACGAGGATATGAGCAAAATACTTAAAACATCTGTGGGTGCATTAAAGGCTTCATATCATCATGCGGTAAAAAAAATAGAAAATATTATTACTAAAACTTAAACCATTGCTAATTTGTATCATCTAAAAAGAAAATGGAAAAACAAGGTAAAATATTGCAGGATAATCCGTTTAAAGTGCCGGAAAACTACTTTGACGAGATCAGCAGAAAAATAGTGTCAGCTACTTCCGGTTTTTCTTCTGAAGTAAAAAAGGTAAGCTTATACAGGAAACTGAGGCCATACATGGCCATAGCTGCTTCTCTGGCACTTTTAGTTATTATCGGTTATGCAATAATCCAATTTAGTAACTCTGACAAACAAATTGCCTCACTCTCTGATATTAATCTTGAGGCGTTCACTGAAATATGGATAAACGATATAGACATAATAAAACTTGAGGAAGATGCAGCATCGCTGGTTCTTTTTGAAGAAGGATCGGGAGTAGATAAAAAGGAAATTATTGATTATCTTTTGCTTGAGAGTATTGATTTTAATGATATTTATGAACAGTTGTTATATTAGCGTCATGAAAAGAAAAATAATTGTCTTAGCGATATTTGCAGCATTTACCCTTGCACAGGTGGCTGCTCAAACTGCAAACAGAGAGAGACTCGACGCATTTAAAATTGCTTTCTTTACAAAGCGTTTGAATCTGTCATCACAGGAAGCTGAGAAATTCTGGCCGGTATATAATGAATACCAGAATATGAGAATTAAGATACAGCTTGAAAGACAACAACTTAACAGGGCCTTCAATCAGAATGTAGCCAATTTGAGCGACAGGGATATAACTGAACTCGGAGACAAACTGATAGGTTTAGAGGTTAAAGAAGCAGAGCTAGCCGTGGAATTCCACAAAAGAGTAAAAACAATTCTGCCACCGGCAAAGGTTCTTCGGCTTTACCAGGCTGAGAATCAGTACAGAGCTCAATTATTAAATGAGTTGCAGGAAAGAAGAGAGGTAAGGAACAATCAGAATATCCGCCAACAATAACTTTTAGGGGTAAATCAATCCTTTTAATAAAGCTCTTAAAGATTCTTTTCAGATTTCAGAAACGATAAAAGATCCTCCTGAGTCATTTTTTTCTGTTCTCCTGATGACATTATTTTGAGAGTGACCAGATTATTTCTGATCTCCTCTTCACCAGCAATAATAATATAAGGTATCTTCCTGAAATCAGCATACGTCATCTGCTTTTTCAGCTTCACAGCATCAGGATAAACCTCTGTACTTATCCGGATACCTGCCAGCAGATCGCGGATTTTTAGTGCAAATCCGGTTTCTTCATTTCCAAAGTTGAGGATCAGAATCTGTGTTCCGGATCTGTTCTGTTCATCAAACAGGCTTAACTGGCTCATAACATCATAAATCCTGTCGGCGCCAAAAGAGATCCCTACGCCTGAAGTCCCTTCCAAACCGAAAAAGCCTGTAAGATTATCGTACCTTCCACCTCCGCATATACTTCCGATATTCACATCCTTCGATTTAACCTCAATTATCGCACCGGTGTAATAGTCTAGTCCCCTTGCAAGGTTCAGATCCAGTTCAACATCTGCGGATATCTGTCCCCCTTCCAGTAAGGAGAAGAGAGTTCTAAGCTCAGCAACACCTTTGCTGCCTGTTACAGAATTTTTAAAAATATCTTCAAGAGATGAGATCTTCGTAGCTGTATCGCCTGCCAGTCTGATAACAGGCTGAAGTTTTATGATTGCTTTCCGGGAAACTCCTTTTATCTTTAATTCTTCATTAACTGCCTCAACGCCAATCTTATCAAGCTTGTCTATCGCAATTGTTATATCAGCGATCCGGTCGGCTTCCCCGATGAATTCCGCCATCCCTGAAAGCACTTTTCTGTTGTTGATCTTGATAACTGAAGAGATCTTTAACCTTTTAAAGATATCATCAATAATTTTAATCAGCTCATACTCATTTAGTAATGAATCACTTCCAATGACATCCACATCGCACTGAAAAAACTCGCGGTACCTGCCTTTCTGAGGCCGGTCAGCACGCCATACCGGTTGTATCTGGTATCTCTTGAATGGAAAAACTATCTCATCACGATGTTGAACAACATAACGTGCGAAGGGCACTGTCAGATCATATCTTAATCCCTTTTCGCATATTAAAGATGTTAATCTGTTCGGCTCACGCGAAATAAGATCACTATCATCAACTGCTGAAAGGAAGTCTCCCGAATTAAGGATCCTGAAAAGAAGCTTGTCGCCCTCCTCTCCGTACTTACCCAGCAGAGTAGTGAGATTCTCCATGGCCGGAGTCTCGATAGGCTGATAGCCATATAACCTGAACACCTGTCTGATGGTGTCAAAGATAAAATCTCTTTTCTGCATCTCACCCGGTGAAAAATCTCTTGTTCCTTTTGGAATGGAGGGCTTCATTATTAAAGTTAAAAGTTAAAAGTAAAAAGGCAAAAGTATTAAAATAAGAGCAATAAAAAATATTTGTCGTGCAGGTCGTGCAAGTCGTGTAAGTCAAGAAATTTGGCACCTGCATGACTTGCAAAACTGGTTTGACCTGCATGACAATGTTTTCAGTACTTCTCCGGAACGAATGTCTGGTCGGTTATGGGAGGCCTTACATAAGCCAGATCATGTTTAAGGGCAGGCAGCTTGAAAGGTTTAGGAGTAAGATCCTTATAAGGTATAAGTGAGAGCAGATGATCGATACAATTAAGCCGTGCCCTTCTTTTGTCATCGGCGGGAACAACATACCACGGAGATTGTTTGATATCGGTATATGAGAACATCTTGTCCTTTGCCATTGAATATTCAACCCATTTATCGCGCGATTCAATGTCCATAGTGCTGATCTTCCACCGCTTTGTCGGATCCTTGATCCTGTCCTGAAAACGGTTTTCCTGTTCAGGATCGCTGATGGAAAACCAATACTTTATAAGTATGATCCCTGATCTGATAAGCATCCTTTCAAACTCGGGGCACGACCTCAGAAACTCTTCGTATTCCTCGTTGGTGCAATAACCCATTACTTTTTCAACTCCTGCCCTGTTATACCAGCTCCTGTCAAACAGGACTATCTCACCTCCTGCCGGCAGCTGTGAAACATACCGCTGAAAGTACCACTGTGATTTTTCTTTTTCGGTAGGTACTCCAAGAGCCACCAGTCTGCAGATCCTCGGATTCAGACAACCGGCAATTGTTTTAATCACGCCTCCCTTACCCGCTGCATCACGCCCTTCAAAAATTACAACTACTTTTAATTTTTTGGCTTTAACCCACTCCTGAAGCTTTACCAGGTCAATCTCGAGCTTCAGCAGCTTTTTTTCGTATTCTTTTTTTACCAGCTTTTTCTTTTTGTCCGGCCTGACATCATAATATAAGTCCTTCTTCTGAAAAGTCTCAACTCTGACTTTTTTGTTCTTTGACTGATCGGGCATTGATGAGAGAATTAATCAGAAAAGAAATATACAAATTTTTCTCCGATTTACGAAATTTTCAGCAGGAAATCGTTACTGTATAAATGGTATTGAAAGGGGATATCTGAATTCTTCTCCTTTGGCAGCCTTAACACTCGCAATAATGATACAGATAATCTTAAGGGTGCCCAGCATAATGATTATCGGAATTCCGATTATTATTAAAACCAGGGGTATTGCAAGAACTATATATAAAAGAATTGATAACTGGAAGTTAAGAGAAGCTTTCCCGTTCTGGTCAATCCATTGCGATTCATCCTTCCTCGACAGCCAGCAGATCAAAGGACCTACTATGCCTCCAAATGGAAAGAAAAAGCCGGCAAATGCTGAAAGGTGACAAAACATTGCCCAGTTTCTTTCTGTTTCTGATAATTCTCTTATCTCTTTCATGACAATTCAGTATTTATAAAAAAGACGTTTCAGTTTGTCTTATGCTGCATCTTCAGAACCTGGATAACCGTTTAAGATCGGCAGATAATAATCCGTTGGGATTGCTCTTATTGATCAGGTGCTGATTATAATAATACATGTCAGCATCGTCAGCTCCTATCAGCATCTTAAAACAGTATCCTGAATTTCTTTCACCAACCGGGCCTACCTTGTGGAGTATCAGTGTGCCGGGAGCCTTCTCCTGAATTGCCTTAACAATAGTCTCTTCAGGTACAATCTCTATCTCGCCGGAGTATATTGCTTTTATCCGACTTATGGTACTGATATCGGGTGCAAGATCCTCCTCTTTAACCAGTATAGTCTTGTTTCTGACCAGGGGGATATTCTTATTATAGTATCTTAAATATCTTCTTCCGGTAAGTGAGGGATCGTCCGAAATCATACGGGCATGATTCTGCATGAACGAAAGTACGGCACCAAGCTTATACCCGTATTCAAGATCATCCTCTCCGGCAAAAGAGAGAGGTATGGCACATATCTCAGGCAGTTCTCCAAGTTTTTCCACATCTTTTCCCTGGAGAAGGTTGATGAAATTGAAAACTGAATTTGATTTGTCACTTTCGAAATTTGTCTCAGTCAGAACAATAAATGAATAAGAGGGATCTGACCTCCTGATGTTAAAGTCCTTTACATCAATAAATTCAAAGGGCGTAATATTCCAGTATTCATTCATTGCGCGTTTAATATATACGTTATACGCTGACAACTGATCACCCTCAAGAACCACACATGTTTTCGAAGCTATAAATTGCTTTATCTCGTTACTGTTTGGAAAGGGAGCCTGCGCAATCAATAAAACCGATAAAAAAAGCAAAGAGATAACCAACAGAGTTTTTTTCATGTATTACATTAATTTACAGGAATATATAAAGGATTCTTTTCATTAAACTTCCGGATATAAACAAACATCTGTTCTTTTTTCTTCTTACGGGAAAGTTTGACATACTCCTCATACAATTCGCCGTCCTTCATCAGAAGAAGTTCAGCATTACTCACATCATATTCAAGGATCTTTCCGCTTTCAAAATCGATGAGATATTGTTTCAATTCATTACGGGTCATATTCCGGCCGTATGGCGAATAATATGAACCATAGGGAGAAGAATAATTCCTGTAATAAGGCGAAGAATATGGGGAATAATACGGGGAATAATATGAGTAAGGAGAATAATATGGATCATAATAACCATAAGGTGAGTTGTAATACCGGTTATCATATGAAGTAATGTCAGCAACAAAATGGCAGATGCTGCCGACAAAAGTGATCCTGTTAAAGTTCCCCTGGATCAGAATATAAAGGACCCCGTTGCGGGCATAACCCCATATCGAATTCTTATCTACCTCCTGCCGTATCCCCATTCCGTCGTAAAAATAGATTTTTTCACCTGCAAACAACTTTTTAAAGAACTCCCTGTCGTTGTAATCAGTTGAGGTAAGCAGTTTGGCTTTAGGTATAGGACTATTCATCTTAACCTGGTCGAAATTAAGATAAATGCCATCGTTGAATCTGAAGTCAGGAGTGTATTTAACCAGTCCTTCCTTTTCCTGTCCTGTGAGTGAATAGCTGAACATAACAGCTATCAGCATGCCAGTCAAAATAAATATCCTGCTTAATTTCTTCATAATGGTATAAGATTTACTTTTCCAGTTCAAATATTGTACCATAAGAACAAAAATAAGCTTTTCCTTTAATGATGTTAATTTAGCCGGATGTATATTTATCAAATATTTGTTTAAATTTACAATAATGCAATAAACCCGGGTCTTATGGTCACTGATCCCAAAGAAACTATTTACGACAGTTTAATTAATCACTCTTCAGAGGATTTGTCTGACAAAAGTAGAAAGTCATTTGAGATTTTTTCAATTATTGCTCTTTTCTGCCTGATCGTTGCTTTAATACTTATTTCTTTTGACCTGAAACTGCTGGCCGGTTGTCTGGTCATTGCCGGCGCCTGCCTGATTGCTGTTGCGGTCAGAAAGGCATCAAGGTTACTTAAGAATTTCAGGGAATCAATTGTTGATGTATCTGCATCGAACGAACAAAAAGAGGATGTCATCTCCGATTTCTCCCATAAGATCAGAGAGCCTCTGAATAACCTGGTTATAATCGCTGATCTGCTTATGGCTTCGGGACTTCAGAAAAAACAGAAAGATCTGATCGAGACCTTTATTGCATCAACAAATAATATGGTAACCACTGTTAATGAATTAACAATGCAGTCGGCCGGTAATATCAGCTTTTTACCCAGAAAGCCGATCAGATTTAATCTACTCTCTACTATCCAGAATACTATTGAATTATACAACCTGAAAGATAAAGCTAATATAGATTTTATTCTCAACAAAAAAGATGGCAGCGACTTTGAGTGTCAGGGCGATCCGATTATACTAAAACAGATTTTCCTTGACCTCTTTAATACCATAGAGGGGCAAAGCAGAGAGAGAGCCGCCAAAGTCACAATAAATCTGAGAACAGAAGAAGTAACAGGAAGTGAAAGACTTATGGGATTGAGGCTGCAAACCGACCAGGATATTATCCTCATTAATGAGAATGGTACTGCCGGCAGGCTTGCTGCCCGACTTATCACTTCAGGGAATGGCAGTTTCAACCAGGAATTTGGGAATAACTATACCGTTCTGAATATCAGTCTGCCATTCTTGAATCCCGTCACCGGGTCAGGTCAACAGGCAGTAACTGCCAGAGGTGAAGAATATGTGGAGAAAATCCATAAAGAACTGAAGGACATTAAAATATTGCTGGTCGAGGATAACCTTATCAATCAAAAAATAACGCTCCTAACTCTTAAACCGCTGGTTTACAGTATTGATACAGCCTCCAACGGGAATGAGGCTCTCGAAAAATTTGAATCAGGAGATTACGATCTGATACTGATGGATATCATGATGCCGGTAATGAACGGACTTGCTGCTGCTGAAAATATAAGAAAAATGGAAGCAGGAACCGATTCTCATATCCCAATAATTGCCATCACCGCAAATGCCATGCTGGGAGATAAGGAAAAATGCCTGTCAGCAGGAATTGATGACTACATAAGCAAACCTTTCCAACCCGCGGCACTCATTGAAAAGATAAAAAGAATCTTATGAGGCTGTTAAAACCACCACCTCCCCCCTTCGGGGTACTCCTCCTCCCAGAGGAGGAGAAATTCATAGTTTTAATAATCAATACTTGCCTCTCCGTTGCGGAGGAGTCTGATATGTTTCAGCGATGGAGACTGGATGTATGTATCAAACCCTAATGATTCCCACTTTTCATCAATTTTTCTTATTGTAGCAGCGTCAGAACAAACAACATTGGGCCATTTACGGGGAAATCCATCCTTATGGAAGATTTTTATTGTTCCATCTATCATCATTAATGAGGGCGAAATAAAAGAATGGTCTCTTTGCGGATCTGAATTACCAAGTATCTGCCACGCGACTGTAAAATAATCATTTACATCAACTGTATGGTCAACTGCAAGTATCAGTCTGAATAATTTCCCCTGGTTTCCCTCCCTCAAAAGATCCTTCACTTTGTCGATAGCGCCTGAATCCTCAGAAGGGTTGACAGATAATATTAAGATCGGGATTCCATATTTAATCAGTTTGTTATCAAAGCTTTTAATAATGTTACCATCAACCCGCTTATTAAGATCTTCGAAGTTATCTGAATTCCAGGATACGGGATTATCTGTTCTGCGCTGAATTTCTTCAGGAAGTTTAACAGTGGCATCAATCCCTGCTTTGCCCCCGAACGAGCAGGTGTCGGATGAGTGATCCAGAACATCCAGGGGACCTTTGCAGAATAAAATGTCCGTAGTAAAGTTTGTGTTTGCAAAAATATGCTCTGCCAGGTCTCTGTAATTCCTGATATTTACATCACCGCTTATGATGACCAGATATTTGGTAAACATCATCTGCCCCGCGCCAAACAGTGAGTTTATAACTTTCATCCCCTGTCCGGGATATGTTTTATTGATCCTCACGATGGCGAGATTATGGGCGACCCCTGGTTCCGGAAGATGGAAGTCCTCAATCTCGGGCTGAATTACCATCCTGAAAGGGGGAAGGAATATTTTTTCAGTTGCCCTGGTAAGCCATGAATCTTCCTGGGGAGGGATCCCGACTATTATTGCCGGATAGATTGCATCTTTTCGGTGAGTTATGCAGGTTACATGAAATCTGGGATACCAGTCGGCAAGGGAATAAAAGCCGGTATGATCTCCAAATGGTCCCTCCCATACCGGTTCCTCCTCAGGATCGACATATCCTTCGATAATAATATCAGCATCAGAAGGCACATAAATGTCATTTGTGATACACCTGACAAGCTTTACCTTTTTCTTCCTCAGAAATCCTGCCAGGATATACTCGCTTATATTCTCGGGCAAAGGAGCAGTTGCAGAATAAGCATAAACCGGATCACCGCCCAGTGCTACAGATACAGGCATCTTCCGGTTTAATCGTTTCCATGCTTCAAAATGGTTTGCACCTGTTTTATGCCGCTGCCAGTGCATAGCTGTTGTCTTGTTATCAAGTATCTGCATCCTGTACATTCCGACATTGGTCTTGCCTGATTCAGGGTGAATGGTATGTACCATCGGAAGAGTTATGAAACGTCCTCCGTCATGGGGCCAGCATTTAAGAACCGGCAGTAACGCGAGATCAGAATCCCGGTGAATAATCTGCTGACAAGTACCCTTTTTGTTTATTTGGGCAGGCATAAATCCGGCTATCTTGAGAAGAGCCGGCAAGGATGATATCTTCTTTATAAATGATGGCGGAACATCTGTGATCGAGTTAAAGAGAGACTCTATTTCTTTTCCCGCCTCGTTAATATCCTCCTCTCCCAATGCTGTAGCCATCCTTTTATCTGATCCGAAAGCATTAATAAGTACCCGGAAACGGGTCCCTGTATTTTCAAAGAGCAGAGCTTTCCCTCCTGTTTTTGTAATCCGGTTGGTTACCTCAGTAATTTCAAGAACCGGATCGACAAATGTTTTAATTATATGGAGTTCACCTTTTTTCTGAAGGTCATTAATAAAATCTGTAAGTCCGGAGTAAGCCATTTTCAATATGGAATGAAAGATAAAGATATTTAATAAGGTAATATGAGCTGCATAAAATGGTGAAAAAGGGTTAAGGGCGAGGGGTATAAAACAATAATGGGAACTATTCCTAAGATTAGTTCCCATTCACCGTTTACAACCGAAGCCGTATACGGCCTCAGGTTACTGTTATTCTGGCCGGCTGTAATTCCCGATCCGAAGATCTGGTTTTACAACCCATGGCTTTCGGGTTTTGCCTGTTACAGCAGAACCTTCCGGCTGTCCTTTTGTCCGTTTTGAGGCGGACTTCCGGGACGAAGTGTCTTTCAGGCCCTGATGGCAGTTCCCGGAGGAACCGGCATGCAGTTTCAGCTACTTTGGGGCCGAGGCCCTTTTTCTCTGAAGCCCTGTGACTCAGTCGCAGAAAGAACGTTTCCGGGTTCGTTGACTTTCTGAACATCAGAAACTTGCGTTCCCTGGTTCAGACTTCGGCTCTCCTGGTGCGCAGACCCGGGGGTCTGACTGAGATGGATCTGATTCCAGTTAAGAAATTTTTTCCGTCTCCACATCTTTTGAGCAGTCTTTTATCGCTCACCTGATAGAACAAATATAATATAAGAAAATGAAACAACAAAGAGTATTCATTTCATAGTTGTCCACGGGATATAAACAAACGTTATTAACAATTGTTAATAACGTCGGAAGATATCATTGTATGATGATTACAGATCACTTTTTATATCCATACACAGCCAGATCACCAAGCGCTTCCTCTATCCTCAGGAGCTGATTGTACTTGGCAATCCTGTCAGTTCTGCTGCATGAGCCTGTTTTGATCTGGCCGGAGTTTACCGAAACAGCAACATCAGCAATTGTTGTATCTTCAGTCTCGCCGGAGCGATGTGATATAACTGTCGTATAGCCTGCCCTGTGAGCCATCTCAACAGCGTTGAGTGTTTCAGTAAGTGAACCGATCTGGTTTAACTTGATCAGGATCGAGTTTGCACAACCCATGTCAATACCTTTTTTAAGGTAATCAACATTGGTAACAAAGACATCATCTCCAACTACCTGGCAACGTTTTCCGATCCTGTCGGTAAGCAGTTTCCAGCCATCCCAGTCACTTTCAGCCATCCCATCCTCAATTGAGTCGATCGGAAATTGACTTATCAGCTTCTCGAAATATTCGACCTGTTGGGCTGATGTTCTCTTCGCCCCGTTTGGTCCTTCAAACTTTGTATAATCATAGATCCCGTCAACATAAAATTCAGAGGCAGCAGGATCAAGCGCAATAGTAACATCAACACCCGGTTTATAACCTGCCGCAGATATTGCCTTGATTATTGTTTCAAGAGCATCTTCGGTACCCCCCAGATTTGGGGCAAACCCTCCCTCATCACCGACAGCCGTACTTAAACCTCTTTCTTTAAGTACTTTTTTGAGTGAATGGAATACCTCGGCACCCATGCGTAAACCTTCCCTGAAATTAGGTGCACCTACAGGTCTTATCATGAACTCCTGGAATGCAACAGGGGCATCAGAATGTGATCCTCCGTTAATGATATTCATCATCGGGACAGGAATGGTTACCGCATTTGAGCCTCCAATATACCGGTATAACGGTAGTCCGTGATAAGCTGCAGCCGCTTTCGCAATTGCAAGCGACACGCCAAGAATGGCGTTTGCTCCCAGGTTACTTTTTGTTTTGGTGCCATCGAGATCTATCATCTTTTTATCGATACTGCTCTGATCAGTGACATCCATTCCAATTATTTCTTCAGCTATAACATTATTAACATTATGAACAGCTTTAAGAACTCCTTTACCCAGGTAGCGGCTTTTATCCCCGTCCCTGAGCTCAAGTGCTTCATTTTCGCCCGTTGATGCTCCTGAAGGCACAGCTGCTCTTCCGGAATAACCACTTGCCGTAGTTACATCAACTTCAATTGTCGGATTGCCACGTGAATCGAGAATCTCACGGGCATGAACATTAACTATTTGACCCATAGTAATTTAATTTTATGTTAAACAATTATACAATTTACATAAAAAGAGGGATATGCTCTTTATGCGATATCCCTCTTTCTTAAAATTTGTTACTTAAATATTTTTTTCTGGTTCAGATTCTGCCTTTCCGGCAGCTTTTCCGGTTTTTTCTTTCGGTTTTTCTTTTTTCACTGATTTTTCTGTAACAGCTTTTTTCGTCTTTCCTGCAGCAGCTTCGCTTGTCTTCTTTGAAGATCTTCTTCTCCTGGCAGCTTTGGGTTTTGCAGCTTCTCCACCGCCCAGCATGGCTTCATTGTAATCAACAAGCTCAAGTATGCACATTTCTGCATTATCCCCTATCCGGTTTCCTGTCTTAAGTATCCGGGTATATCCTCCGGGGCGGTCAGCAATCTTCGGGGAGATCTCCCTGAATAATTCGGCAACAGCAGTTTTATCATTAAGGTAACTGAATACTACTCTCCTTGAATGTGTTGAATCTTCTTTCGATTTAGTTATAAGAGGCTCCACATAGGTTTTTAAAACTTTTGCCTTGGCTGTTGTGGTAGTAATCCGTTTATGAATGATCAGTGATACAGCCATATTCGCAAGCATCGCCTTCCTGTGTGAACTCGTTCTCCCTAAATGGTTAATAACTTTTTGATGTCGCATTTCTATTCTTACTTAACCGGTTTTCCAATTAATCTTTATCTAACTTATACTTGCTTACATCCATCCCAAAAGAAAGGCTCATGGATTCAAGCAGCTCATCGAGCTCAGTGAGTGATTTCTTGCCAAAGTTCCTGAATTTAAGAAGGTCATTTTTATTGAACTTGACGAGATCACCAAGTGTTTCAACCTCCGCAGCCTTCAGACAGTTAAGTGCTCTGACAGAAAGGTCAAGATCAATCAGTTTTGTTTTCAGCAGCTGTCTCATGTGTAATACCTCCTCATCAAACTCTTCGTTTGCCAGCTTATCATCCGAATCAAGGGTGATCTTCTCATCAGAGAAGAGCATAAAATGATATATAAGAATTTTTGCAGCTTCTTTAAGAGCCTCTTTAGGATGTATTGAACCATCTGTTTCAATCTCAATAAGCAGCTTCTCATAGTCTGTTTTCTGTTCCACGCGGTAGTTCTCGACAGAATACTTTACATTTCTTGTAGGTGTAAAAATTGAGTCGATAGCTATAATACCAAACTCACTGTCAACCGGCTGATTCTCTTCTGCAGGAATATAACCTCTTCCCTTATTAATAGTCAGCTCCATCTGAATTTTCACATCAGGCTCCATTCTGAAGATGATATGATCGGGATTCAGAACCTCAAAACTGCTGAGAGAACTGTTCAGTGCTCCGGCTTTAAATATCTCCTGACCGCTTACCTTGATGACGACTTTCTCATGATCAACATCCTCGACCGTTCTTTTAAAACGGACCTGTTTCATGTTGAGGATGATCTCGGTCACATCCTCTATAACACCTTTAATTGTAGAGAATTCATGATCGATGCCTTCGATCTTGACCGTAGTGATGGCATAACCTTCGAGAGAGGAAAGAAGAATTCTTCTCAGTGCATTTCCGACAGTAATACCATAGCCAGGTTCAAGAGGACGGAATTCGAATTTTCCGTACTTGTCGTTGGCTTCCAGCATTATTACTTTATCAGGCTTCTGGAATGATAAAATGGCCATAAAATTTATCTTATATTATTATTTTGAATACAATTCGATTATAAGCTGTTCCTTGATATCTTCAGGAATTTCAGTACGTTCAGGTACATTCATAAATTTACCTGCCATTTGAGCATCGTCCCACTCAAGCCACGATAGTTTTGAAAATTTTCTGGTTGTGAGTGAATCAGTTATGGATTCAAGAGATTTGGATTTTTCACGTACTCCGATAATATCGCCCGGTTTAACCTGGAATGATGGTATATTAACGACACTGCCGTTAACACTTATGTGCCGGTGCGAAACGAGCTGACGTGCTGCTGACCTGGTCGGGGCAACTCCGAAACGATAAATAACATTATCAAGGCGTGCTTCAAGAAGCTGTAACAAAACCTCTCCTGTAACACCTTTGCTACGCGATGCTTTCTCGAAGGTATTGCGGAATTGTCTCTCAAGAACACCATAGGTATATTTTGCCTTTTGCTTCTCTCTTAACTGAATGCCATATTCCGATGTCTTCTTTCTTTTTTTGTTCATCCCATGCTGCCCGGGCGGAAAATTTTTCCTGTCGAGGTATTTATCGGGACCGAAGATCGGATCACCGAACTTTCTTGCAATTCTTGATTTAGGTCCTATATATCTTGCCATTGTCTGTAATTTATAACTTGCAAATAATCAATCATATAACTACTTATACTCTTCTTCTTCCGGGTGCACGGCATCCATTGTGCGGCATCGGTGTCACATCAACGATTTCAGTAACTTCAATTCCGACATTGGCAATTGACCTGATTGCTGACTCACGACCTGATCCCGGGCCTTTCACGAATACTTTTACTTTCCTCAATCCAAGGTCATAAGCCACTTTAGCACACTCTTCCGAAGCCATTTGGGCAGCATACGGTGTGTTCTTCTTGGATCCCCTAAATCCCATTTTTCCTGCAGATGCCCATGAAATAACCTGTCCTGAGTTATTTGTCAGAGATATAATAATATTATTAAATGACGAATGAACGTGTGCCTGGCCTGTTGATTCAACTTTTACAATCCTCTTTTTTAATGCTCCTGTTTTCTTTGCCATGTTCTCTGATTATTTAGTAGCTTTTTTCTTGTTTGCAACAGTCTTTTTTCTTCCTTTACGTGTTCTGGCATTATTCTTGGTACTCTGACCTCTTACAGGCAGGCCTATTCTGTGGCGGACACCACGGTAGCAGCCTATATCCATAAGCCTTTTAATATTCATTTGTGTTTCTGAACGAAGTTCACCTTCGAGTTTAAAATTATCGTTCAGGATCCGGCGGATAGAGTTGATCTGTTCATCAGTCCATTCCTGAACCTTTGCATTCCTGTCAACCCCTGCCTCATCAAGCACTCTCTGAGCAGTACTCTTACCTACTCCATAGATATAAGTAAGGCCAATTTCGCCTCTTTTATTCCTTGGTAAATCAACACCTACAATACGTGCCATATATAACTTTTCTTAAATAAGTTGCAAAATTAATCAAATTATCCCTGTCTCTGTTTATACTTGGGATTTTTCTTATTAATAACATAAATGCGTCCTTTGCGCCTTACCATCTTACAGTCGGCGCTCCGCTTTTTAATAGATGTTCTTACTTTCATTATTTTAATGTTTCCTATTTATATCTGAATGTAATTCTTCCTTTCGTAAGGTCATAAGGCGACATTTCCACCTTCACCCTGTCCCCCGGTAAGATCTTTATGTAATGCATTCTCATCTTGCCCGAGATATGTGCTGTTATAACGTGTCCGTTTTCGAGTTCCACTCTGAACATCGCGTTGGAAAGGGCTTCGATGATAGTACCGTCTTGCTCGATTGATGCTTGTTTCGACATACTATTACTATTTATTTAAAACTTCTTCTATAAATTCAAAAGTTGTTAACACATCTGCTTTCCCCTTATCAACAGCAACGGCATATTCAAAGTGTGCCGAAGGTTTTCCGTCTGCCGTCCTGATGGTCCAACCGTCTCTCATCTGCATTGTCTCTTTCTTACCAAGATTGATCATAGGTTCAATACAAAGTACGAGTCCTTTTTCCATCTTTGGTCCGGATCCCCTTCTTCCATAATTTGGTACCTCAGGCGGTTCGTGCAATCTTTTACCTAAGCCATGTCCCACGAGCTCTCTTACCACCGAGTATCCTCCGCTTTCAGCCCTGTTTTGCACTGCAAATGAAATATCTCCTATTCTGTTTCCGGCAACAGCTTCTCTGATACCATCCTCAAGGGAAGATTTGGTAAATTCAAGAAGGCGTTTCACTTCTTCGTCAATCTCGCCAACAGCAAAAGTAAAAGCACTATCTCCATACCATCCATTCAGAATCACTCCGCAATCAATCGATATTATGTCCCCTTCTTTTAAAATATAATCGGAGGGTATTCCATGGACCACTTCGTCGTTGACAGAGGTACAGAGGGTTTTCGGAAAGCCCCCGTATCCCTTGAAAGCCGGTTTACCGCCATTATCACGGATAAATGTTTCGGCCAGATTATCAAGAAAGAGAGTGGTTGTCCCGGGTCTGATATATGCAGCAACCTCTGCAAGTGTATGCGACACAAGCATATTGCTCTCTCTTAACAACCCGATCTCCTCATCACTCTTTAAATACAACATCAAAGAACGTTAAACTTATTATATCGATGTAACCGCGCCTGTTCTTCCTTTAACACGGCCTGATTTCATAAGGCCGTCATAATGACGCATCAACAGATGACTTTCAATCTGCTGCAGTGTATCCAGCACAACCCCGACAAGAATAAGGAGAGATGTTCCTCCATAGAACTGCGCAAACTGGGGAGAAACTCCTGCCCTTACTGCTATTGACGGAAGAATGGCAATCAACGCAAGGAAAATGGATCCTGGTAATGTAATTCTTGACATAATCATGTCAAAAAACTCAACAGTTCTCCTTCCCGGCTTTATTCCCGGAATGAAACCTCCGTTTTTCTTCATGTCCTCCGCCATCTGTACCGGATTAATGGTTATTGCCGTATAGAAGTACGTGAATAAAATTATCATAATTGCTGTAACCAGGTTATACCAGAATCCGTACATGTTTGAAAAGGCAACCACAAAACCGGAACTGGAATTGGAATAACCTGCAATAATTATCGGAAGCATCATAATCGCCTGGGCAAATATGATTGGCATAACACCTGCCGCATTTACTTTCAGTGGGATATACTGACGCACTCCGCCATACTGTTTATTTCCAACTATTCTTCTGGCATACTGGACCGGTACGCGTCGAGTACCCTGAACCAGTAATATTGTACCAAGAATAACAACAAAAAGTAATACTATTTCTGCGATAAGGGTAACAGGTCCGCCTGCTCCGCTCATTCTTGTTCCTGATTCAAAAATAAAGCTAGCCGGCAGTCTGGCAACAATACCTATCATTATAATGAGTGATATACCGTTCCCGATACCCTTGTCAGTGATTCTCTCACCGAGCCACATCACGAACATCGTACCTGCTGTAAGGATTACAACTGATGAAAACTTGAAGAAGAATCCTGAAAGAACAAATGCTGTTGCCGGCAGCTGGGCCGACAGGTTTATAAGGTATGTCGGAGCCTGAAGTACAAGTATCAGGACTGTAAGATACCTTGTGTACTGATTCATTTTACGTCTTCCGCTTTCCCCCTCTTTCTGCAGCTTCTGGAAATATGGAAATACTATCCCGAGCAATTGCACCACGATTGAAGCCGAGATGTATGGCATGATACCAAGGGCAAAAATTGAAGCCTGCGAGAAGGCACCTCCCGAGAACATATCAAGGAGGCCCATAATGCCCGAAGAGGTTTGGCTTTTAAGGCCAGCCAGTTGTGAAGGATCAATACCCGGAAGTGTTATGTACTTTCCAATCCGGTAAATAAGAATGATACTAAAAGTATAGAATAATCTTGCACGAAGATCTTCTATCTTAAAGATGTTTTTTAAGGTTTGAATCAGTCTCATGAAATTAAATTTTTACTGCGGTACCATTCCTGGCTTCAATGCTCTCCACTGCTGATTTACTGAATGCATGGGCATGAACTTCGAGTTTCCTGTCGAGAGTACCTTTCCCGAGAATTTTTACCAGGTCATTCTTGGAAATCAGTCCTGCCTTTAACAGTACCTCAATGTCAATCTTTTCTACATTGGTCTTTTCCGCAAGATTCTGCAGTGTAACAAGGTTTATACCTTTATACTCCCTGCGATTGACATTTTTAAAACCATATTTTGGAACGCGTCTCTGAAGCGGCATCTGACCACCCTCAAAGCCGATTTTCTTGCTATAACCCGATCGGGATTTAGCGCCTTTATGTCCTCTTGTTGATGTACCTCCCCTTCCTGATCCTTGTCCGCGACCAAGGCGTTTGTTCTTCTTAACTGATCCTTTGGCAGGTTTTAAGTTACTTAAATCCATAACTTTAACAATAATATCATTTATATCTTAAATATTCTCGACTTTAACAAGATGTCTTACCTTTTCAACCATTCCCAGAATAGCAGGAGTGGCCTCATGTTCGACACTATGGTTTAACTTGCGGATACCCAGAGCCTCAAGAGTTCTCTTTTGCCTTTCGGGTTTCCCGTTTTTGCTTTTTACCTGGGTTATACGAATTTTTGCCATCTGATCTGTTTTTCTAACCGTTAAAAACTCTTTCCATAGCGATACCCCTGTGCTCGGCAACAGAGAACGGATCACGCATTTCAAGAAGTGCAGCAAATGTTGCTTTTACAAGGTTGTGAGGATTTGAAGATCCCTTCGACTTTGCAAGCACATTTCTCACTCCGACGCTTTCCAGTACGGCACGCATAGCACCTCCTGCTTTAACACCAGTACCTTCGGATGCAGGCTTGATAAACACCTTTGCACCTCCGAATTTTGCAACCTGCTCATGCGGAATTGTACCGTTGATAACAGGAACTTTTATAAGGTTTTTCTTTGCGTCTTCAATACCTTTTGCGATAGCTGTTGTTACTTCACTTGCTTTACCAAGTCCGTGGCCGACGATACCATCCTCATTTCCCACTACAACAATAGCCGAAAAACTGAATGTGCGTCCTCCTTTTGTAACTTTTGTAACTCTTTGGATACTTACAAGTCTGTCCTTAAGTTCCAGGTCGCTGGTTTTTACTTTTCTTATACCGTTTCCCATATTTCATTAGAATTTTAATCCGCCTTCGCGTGCTGCATCAGCCAATGATTTCACTCTGCCATGATATTTATATCCGCTCCTGTCGAAAACAATCTTCTCGATGCCTTTTTCCTTACATTTGACTGCAAGCATCTTTCCTACAAGTACAGCCTGTTCAGTTTTCTTAATGCCCGTTTTGCCGGCAATCTCTTTCTCCCTGGAACAAGCTGATAAAAGCGTAACTCCTTTCAGGTCGTCAACAAGCTGAACATAGATCTGTTTGTTGCTGCGAAAAACTGCCAGACGTGGTTTCTCATCTGTACCACTTATTTTTTTCCTGATCCTCATCCTGATCCTTGATCTTCTTTCCAATTTAGTTAAGGCCATGATTTTTAACTTTTACCAGATTATAATACTCCCTACACACTCGCAGATTTTCCAGCTTTTCTTCTAAGCTGCTCTCCGACAAACTTGATGCCTTTTCCTTTGTATGGTTCAGGCGGACGCAGAGATCTGATTTTTGCAGCAACGTGTCCGATAAGCTGTTTGTCGATACACGTCAGAGTTATAACCGGATTACTCCTTCTTTCAGTCTTTGTTTCAACTTTAACCTCCTCGGGCAGTTCGATAATGACATCGTGTGAAAAGCCAAGGCTCATCTCGAGCTGCTGCCCTTTTGCCTCGGCACGGTAACCCACTCCCACAAGTTCAAGCTGCTTCCTGTATCCCTGTGAAACACCCACAACCATATTGTCTATAAGAGCCCTGTAGAGTCCGTGAAGCGATTTATGATTTTTCGATTCTGTAGGCCTGGATAATACAATAGTGCTGTCAACCACTTCAACCTTAAGGTCTTTATCAACTGCCTGAGTCAGTTCACCCAAAGGTCCTTTAACACTAACCACATTGGTGTCGCTGATACTGACAGTTACACCTTTGGGCAGTTTTACCGGTAATTTTCCAATTCGTGACATTAAACTCTCCTCCTAATTAATAAACATAACATAATACTTCTCCGCCAATTTTTTCCTTACTGGCCTCTTTATCTGTCATTAGCCCCTTTGAAGTTGATATTATGGCCACACCCAGTCCGTTAAGAACCCTTGGCATTTCATCAACACCAATGTATTTTCTCAGTCCGGGACGGCTTATTCTCTTTATTGAATGAATTGCAGGCTTCTTGCTCTTTGGATTATATTTCAGTGCTATTTTCAACACACCCTGCGGATTTTCACCCTCAACAACCTTATAGCTAAGGATATACCCCTTTTCAAAAAGAATTCTGGCAATCTCCTTTTTCAGATTGGATGCCGGAGCCTCAACAACCTTATGATCTGCCATGATCGCGTTTCTTATTCTTGTCAGCAAATCTGCAATTGGATCAGTCATCTCTTATTTCAGTTAATATAGTTTATAATCATTATGTAATTACCAGCTGGCTTTCTTTATACCCGGGATCAGGCCGAATGAGGCCATCTCCCTGAAAGTAATCCTGCTGATACCAAATTGTCTCATATATCCTCTTGAACGTCCCGTTAACTTGCACCGGTTTTTCATCCTGTTGGGATTTGAATTTCGTGGAAGACGGCTTAGTCCGACATAATCACCATCGGCTTTCAGCTTTGCCCGCCTGGCTGCATATTTATCAACCAGTCTTGCACGTTTTACTTCACGGGCCATCATTGATTCTTTAGCCATACTATTTAATTTTTAGATGTTTTAAACGGTAAACCAAAACGTTTCAGCAGTGCCAGTGCTTCCTCGTCCTTATCAGCTGTTGTGACGAATGTAATCTGAAGACCCATGATCTTGGCGATCTTATCAAGATCAATCTCGGGGAAAATAATCTGTTCAGTTATTCCCATTGTGTAGTTTCCACGTCCGTCGAGTTTGGAGCTGATACCTTTGAAGTCACGAATACGTGGAAGAGCAACAGAAATAAGTCTTTCAAGAAATTCATACATCCTGTCTTTGCGTAATGTCACCATTATGCCGATAGGCATGTTTTTTCTCAGCTTGAAGTTAGAAATATCCTTGGATGAATAAGTTTGAATTGCTTTCTGTCCTGCTATATCTGATAATTCCTTAACACCGAATTCAAGCAGTTTCTTATCAGCAATAGCTTGTCCAACTCCCTGATTAAGAACTATCTTCTCCAACCTGGGCACCTGCATTACGGTCTTATAGCCAAATTCCTTCATCAATGCAGGGACTATCTCCTCTTTATACTTCGTTTTTAATGTAGGTGTGTACATTACTTGATCTCCTCTCCTGATTTTTTAGAATAACGAACTAATTTATTTTTATCATTAAGTCTCCTGCCGATCCGCGTGGCTTTTCCCGACTGAGGATCAAGAAGCATCAGATTAGAGATATGAACCGGAGCCTCCTTCTTTAATATTCCGCCCTGTGGCGATTTTGAGTTTGGCTTGGTATGTTTCGATACCATGTTAATTCCTTCAACAATAGCTCTGTTCTTTTCTCTGTCAACTTCCAGGACACGGCCTTTCTGACCTTTTGATTCACCGGTTATAACTATAACCGTATCGCCCTTTTTTATATGTAATTTCTTTTGCATCGCCGTATTTCTAAATACATTACAGGACCTCAGGTGCCAGTGAGACAATCTTCATATACTTATCGCGCAGCTCCCTGGCTACCGGACCGAATATCCGGGTACCACGGACCTCGTTTACATTACTGAGGAGAACAACTGCATTATCATCAAATCTGATATAAGAACCATCCGACCGACGAATCTCTTTTTTGGTCCTTACCACAACTGCTTTGCTTACTGTTCCCTTTTTTGCTTCGCCTGAAGGGAGCGCACTTTTCACACTTACAACAATTGTGTCGCCAACGGTGGCATACCTCTTTTTGCTTCCACCCAGCACCCGGATACATAATACCTCCTTGGCTCCTGAGTTATCGGCAACGGTCAATCTGCTTTCCTGCTGTATCATGATTACTTAGCTCTTTCAATTATTTCAATTAATCTCCAGGCTTTGCTTTTGCTCAGAGGCCTGGTCTCCGAGATCCGTACAGTATCCCCGATGTTACATGAATTTTCTTCATCGTGGGCCATCAGCTTTTTTGTTTTGTTAACGAACTTGCCATAAATCGGATGTTTTACCTTTCTATGGATGGCCACTACTATGGATTTATCCATTTTATTGCTGACAACAACTCCTATACGTTCTTTTCTGAGATTTCTTTCCATTGCTGATCCGGCTATATAGATTTATTATTCAACTCCCTGGTACGCAATTCCGTTAACAAACGAGCAATCGTAAGTTTTGCCTGTTTCAGTTTTTGCGTATTATCAAGAGGTGTAATTGCATGGCTAAGCCTCAAACGAACAAGCATGGTTCTTTCAGTGTCAATGCGTTCGAGAAGATCCGGCTTACTTAATTCCCTTATTTCTGAAATTTTCATCTCTGTAAAAAATTTATTCCTGTACGTAATCGCGTCTTACAACGAATTTTGTCGTTATAGGAAGTTTCTGAGCACCAAGGCGCAGAGCTTCTTTTGCAACATCATAAGGTACTCCTTCAGCTTCAAGCAGTATTCTGCCCGGGGTTACCGGTACAACAAAACCTTCGGGAGCTCCTTTTCCTTTACCCATTCGAACCTCAGCAGGCTTTTTTGTTATTGGCTTATCGGGGAAGACTCTGATCCATAACTGGCCTTCACGTTTCATATGACGTGTAACAGCCTGACGGGCAGCTTCAATCTGCCTGCCGGTTATCCAGCTCTGCTCAAGTGCTTTAATACCAAATGACCCGAACGCAAGCTGATTGCCTCTTTGTGCATTGCCCTTCATTCTTCCCTTCTGGGCTCTCCTGAATTTGGTCCTTTTCGGTTGTAACATGACTCAAATATGTTATATTTTTATTTACTTATTAAAAGCTTACTTCTTGGCTTTTCTCTTCAGACTCTTTGTCTTGGCATTCCTTGCTCCGATGTTCGGGCTGAGGTCTCTTTTACCAAAAACTTCACCGTTACAGATCCAGACCTTAATACCTATCAGTCCTACCTTTGTATGAGCTTCAGCTAAAGCATAATCGATATCGGCTCTTAATGTATGAAGGGGAATACGGCCCTCCTTGTATGTTTCACTTCGCGCCATCTCTGCACCACCAAGTCTTCCTGAAATAACCACTTTTATTCCTTCGGCTCCCATACGCATTGTGGAGGCAATTGACATCTTTATTGCCCGGCGGTAAGAGATCTTGCCTTCAAGCTGACGTGCAACATTGTTTGATAAAATATTTGCATCCAATTCGGGGCGTTTAACTTCAAAGATGTTTATCTGAACCTCTTTCTTTGTTATCTTCTTAAGTTCCTCTTTCAGCTTGTCAACTTCCTGGCCACCTTTTCCAATAATGATACCAGGACGAGCTGTATTGACTGTTACGGTAATAAGCTTCAGGGTCCTCTCGATCACTATCTTCGAGATGCTGGCTTTTGCAAGTCGTGCATTAAGGTATTTCCTGATCTTTGTGTCTTCAACCAGTTTTCCGGAAAAATCCTTTCCACCGTACCAGTTTGAATCCCAGCCTTTAATGATACCAAGTCTGTTACCAATCGGGTTTGTTTTTTGTCCCATCTATTCTATTTTGTCGTTTTTTCAACTTCCTTATTCATACTGTCGAGCACCATTGTTACATGGTTAGACCTTTTTCTTATCCTGTGAGCTCTTCCCTGCGGTGCTGTCTGCAGCCTTTTCATCGCACGGCCACCGTCAACACTGATCTTTTTCACGAAGAGCTTACTCTCTTCAACCCTGACACCTTCATTTTTAGCCTGCCAGTTGGCAATTGCTGAAAGGAGAAGTTTCTCCAGTCTGCGTGAAGCTTCCTGAGGAGCGTACCTGAGAATATCCAGTGCTTTGTTTACTTCCATTCCGCTTATCATACCGGTAACCAGTCTCATTTTTCGCGGGGAGGTTGGACAGTTTCTGAGAATTGCCTGATAATCGTTTTTGGCGGCTTCTTTTCTTCTTTCTGCTGTATTTCTTTTTCTTGCACCCATTTCTAAATGTTTTTCATTGTTCGTACCACTCATTATTTGTTACCAGAGTGACCTCTGAATGTACGTGTAGGTGCAAATTCTCCCAGCTTATGACCTACCATATTTTCGGTAACATAAACAGGGATGAATTTGTTCCCGTTATGGACTGCTATAGTATGTCCGACAAAGTCAGGTGAGATCACCGATCTCCTCGACCATGTCTTTAGCACCGTTTTCTTTTGTCCCTCGTTCATCCCCGTAATCCTCTTGTCGAGTTTAAAATCAATGAAAGGGCCTTTTTTAATTGATCTGCTCATAAAATATCAGTTATTTTTTCCTTCTTTCAATAATTTGCTTTGCCGAGTATTTTTTCTTGTCACGGGTTTTAAATCCTTTTGCAGGAATACCTCTTCGTGACCTCGGGTGTCCGCCGGATGCTCTACCTTCTCCACCACCCATTGGGTGATCAACCGGATTCATGACAACACCTCTCACTCTCGGACGGCGACCCTGCCAGCGTTTACGTCCTGCTTTCCCTGATCTTTCGAGATTGTGATCGGGATTGGAGACAGAACCGATTGTAGCACGGCATGTTGTAAGCACCATTCTTGTTTCGCCCGAGGGAAGTTTTATTGTTGCATATTTCCCGTCGCGGGCAGAAAGCTGCGCATAAGTCCCTGCACTGCGAGCCAGAGCTGCACCTTTCCCCGGTTTAAGTTCAATGTTATGAACAATGGTTCCTAATGGTATATCACTAAGAAACATTGTGTTACCAATTTCCGGAGCAACATTCTTCCCTGATGAGATCTTCTGCCCTACCTGCAGCCCGGCCGGTGCCACAATATACCTTTTCTCACCATCCTCATAAAACACCAGGGCAATCCGCGATGACCTGTTAGGATCATATTCAATTGTCTTCACTGTCGCATGCATGTTATCTTTTTCCCTATGGAAATCAATAACCCTGTACATCTTTTTATGACCGCCTCCGATGTACCTCATTGTCATTTTGCCGCTAACGTTCCTTCCTCCGCTTTTTCTGTGTGGTCGAAGCAAGGATTTCTCCGGCACTGTGCCTGTGATAGTATCAAAAGCACTTATAATCTTATGTCTCTGACCTGGCGTTACAGGTTTGATCTTTCTGACTGCCATACTAGGTTATTATATATTGCTATAGAAATCTATTTTATTCCCCTCGGCAAGAGTTATAACAGCCTTTTTTGTTGAAGCAGTTTTCCCGGACAGTAAGCCCGATTTAGTGTTGCGGGTCTTCACTTTCCCGGCATAACGCATTGTATTGACTGACTCGACCTTAACATCGTATAACTCTTCAACCGCTTTCTTTATCTGCAACTTATTTGCTTTCTTAGCAACAAGAAAACCATAACGATTAAATTTATCGCCCTGGCTTGTCATCTTTTCCGTTACTATTGGTTTAAGTAAAATATTCATCACTCAAAGTTTACTGGTTTTCAAAAGTTGCCTGTAAAACGTCAACTGCACTCTCCACAAGCACTAGTGTCGAAGCTTTCATTATCTCGTAAGTATTTAGCTCACTGGCCATTACAACTTCAACCCCCTGTACATTTCGGGATGACAAATATATGTTTTTATTTTGTTCCGGTAAAACAAATACCGATTTTTTATTTGCAATATTCAGGTTAGCACCCATTTTTACTATCTCCCTTGTTTTAGGTGCTTCTAAGGAGAAGTCTTCCAGAACAATAATATTATTACCGGATGCCTTATATGAAAGTGCTGATTTTCTTGCAAGTTGTTTTACTTTCTTATTAAGCTTGAATCCGTAGGATCTTGGTTTTGGACCAAAGACACGGCCGCCCCCGCGAAACAGCGGATTTTTTATGCTACCTGCCCGTGCAGTACCTGTACCTTTCTGTCTTTTGATCTTTCTGGTACTGCCAGCTATCTCACCACGCTCTTTGGATTTATGTGTTCCCTGACGCTGGTTTGCCAGGAACTGTTTTGTATCAAGATAAATAGCATGGTCGTTAGGCTTAATCCCGAAGATTGAGTCGTTAAGATTGATCTTTCGTCCGGTTTCCTTACCTTCAATATTAAGAACAGCTAATTCCATTATTTTGTAATTATTACGTAACCACCTTTTGGACCAGGAACTGATCCCTTAACAATAATTATATCATTTTCAGTCAGGAGTTTCATAACTCTCATGCTTATTGACATCACTTTTTCCCCTCCTGTGCGTCCTGCCATTCTCATTCCAGGGAATACCCTTGAAGGGAACGATGAAGCACCAAGCGAACCGGGAGCCCTGCCTCTGTTGTGCTGGCCATGGGTCTGTCCGCCGACACCACTGAAACCATGACGTTTAACTACTCCCTGGAAGCCCTTACCCTTCGACCATCCTCTTACATCTACCCAGTTATCGGGTCGGAACAGCTCAGCTGTAAGAACTTCACCTTCCTTTACCTGGCCTTCAGGAAAGCCGGTAAACTCGATGAGTTTCTTCTTGGGAGAGGTGTCTGCTTTTTTAAAATGGCCCAGTTCAGCCTTAGTTGTGTGCTTCTCTTTTTTATCGTCAAATCCCAGTTGTACGGCAACGTATCCATCCTTTTCCATGGTTTTGACCTGTGTGACAACACACGGACCAGCCTGTAGAACTGTACATGGAACATTCTTTCCGTTTTCATCAAAAACGGATGTCATTCCTATCTTTTTCCCAATTAATCCCTGCATTTTCTTATAGCTTTACCTGTTTCACACTTTAATTTCTACTTCTACTCCGCTTGGAAGCTCAAGTTTCATCAGAGCATCGATGGTTTTTGGTGTTGAGCTGTAAATGTCAAGCAACCGTTTATAAGATGAGAGTTCAAATTGCTCTCTGGCCTTCTTATTCACGAACGGTGAACGAAGGACTGTATAGATCTTTTTGTGGGTGGGCAGAGGAATAGGTCCGCTTACCACCGCACCAGTAGATTTTACTGTTTTCACAATCTTTTCAGCGGATTTATCCACCAGATTATGATCATAAGATTTCAGTTTAATACGAATTTTCTGGCTCATCTTTTAAAGAATTTTTCCTTTTGTAATTTCCACAATTCTGTTTGCTATTTCTGCAGGCACCTCCTCGTAATGAGAAAACTCCATTGTAGAAGTTGCTCTTCCCGAGGTAAGGGTACGGAGTACTGTGACATAACCGAATTTCTCGGCCAGAGGTACTTTTGCTCTTATTACTCTTGAACCTGCTTTCGATTCCATACCTTCAACCTTTCCTCTTCTCCTGTTAAAATCGCCTATAACGTCGCCAACATACTCTTCAGGAGTGACAACCTCTGTTGACATAATTGGTTCCAGAAGCACCGGATGGCACTTTCCGGCATATTTCCTGAATGCCTGTTTGGCGGCAATTTCAAATGAAAGAGCGTCGGAGTCAACGGGATGGTATGAACCGTCTTTGAGTACAACCTTAAGGCTTTCGAGCGGGAAACCAGCCAGAGGTCCATTGGACATCGCTTCACGGAATCCCTTTTCCACTGAGGGGATATATTCTTTCGGAATATTTCCGCTCCTGACTTCATTAATGAACTGAAGACCGCGTATATTGTCATCTGACGGCATCATTGCAATATATATATCTGCAAATTTCCCTCTGCCGCCGGTTTGTTTCCTGAATAATTCACGAAATTCTGCACTGGTGGTAATGGCCTCCTTGTAAGCAACCTGGGGCACACCCTGGTTGCATTCAACCTTAAACTCCCTCTTAAGCCTGTCTATTAGAATTTCCAGGTGCAATTCTCCCATACCGTGGATTATCGTTTGTCCGCTGTCGGGATCAATTTTTACCTGGAAAGTGGGATCCTCCTCGGCAAGCTTGCCAAGCGCAAGGGAAAGCCTGTCAACATCTGCCTGGGTTTTAGGCTCAATGGCGACACCTATAACCGGTTCCGGAAAATCCATCGATTCAAGTAATATGGGCTTATGGATCGCACAGAGGGTATCCCCTGTTTTAAGGTCTTTAAAACCAACTCCGGCACAAATATCACCTGCCGATATGCTCTCCTTCGGATGCTGTTTGTTGGCATGCATCTGGAAGAGACGGTTTATCCGCTCTCGCTTTCCTGTACGGATATTAAGAACTGTGTCGCCGCCATGTAAAACGCCTGAGTAGATACGAAGGAAGACCAGACGACCGACAAACGGATCTGTTGCTATTTTAAACACGAGAGCTGCCAATGGTTCATTTTCATCAGGTTCGCGGATGACTTCATTATCATTTCTCGGATCAATACCTTTTACGGCTCCGATGTCTATAGGTGAAGGGAGAAATTCAACCACAGCATCCAGAAGACGCTGAATACCTTTGTTCTTAAACGCTGCTCCGCAAATAACAGGAACCGCAAGTCCCATTATTGTTGATTTTCTTAGTGCCGTAAGCACCTCTTCACCGGTTATCGAATCATGATCTTCGAGAAACCTCGCAAGAAGAGTATCATCAACCTCTGCAACCGATTCAATAAGATTTGCCCTCCATTCATCAGCCTCCTCAACAAGTTCAGCAGGGATATCCTCAATCTCAGGCCTTGTTATTGTGTTCTCATCGTCATAATAGACGACTGCCTTCATTGAAACAAGGTCGATAACCCCTTTGAAATTCTCCTCTGAACCAATAGGGATCTGAACGGGTACCGGATTGGCTCCCAGCCTTTCTTTGATCTGGTGTACAACGCTGAAAAAATCTGCTCCGGCGCGGTCCATCTTATTAATAAAAGCAATTCTCGGAACACCATATTTATTGGCCTGTTTCCAGACTGTTTCGGATTGTGGTTCAACACCTCCTACAGCACAAAAGACTCCAACAGCGCCGTCGAGAACTCTTAGCGATCTTTCGACCTCTACAGTAAAATCGACATGACCGGGAGTGTCAATAATATTAATCTTGAACTCTTCTCCCCTGTGTTTCCAATATGTTGTTGTGGCAGCGGATGTAATCGTAATTCCTCTCTCCTGCTCCTGAACCATCCAGTCCATCTGTGCATTTCCGTCATGCACTTCTCCCATACGATGTGTACGACCGGTATAAAACAGAATACGTTCTGTCGTTGTGGTCTTACCGGCATCGATGTGGGCCATGATTCCGATGTTTCTGGTATATTTCAGGTCCTTTTCCATCAATTTATTATCGCGCTGGCATACTGTTTATCAATTAAAACCTGAAATGAGCAAAGGCCTTGTTGGCTTCAGCCATCCTGTGGGTATCTTCTTTTTTCTTGTATGCTCCGCCCTCGAGCTTGTAAGCTGCCATCAGTTCAGCAGCGAGTCGGTCAGCCATTGAATGACCTGTTCTTTTTCTTGCAAAAGAGATCATGTTCTTCATGCTGATACTTACTTTCCTGTCGGAGCGTATCTCCATAGGAACCTGGAAAGTTGCACCTCCAACCCTGCGGGCTTTAACTTCAACCTGTGGAGTAACATTATCAAGAGCCTGTTTGAATATCTCGAGCGAACTCTTGCCTTCATTTTTAAACTTGTCTCCCACTATTTCGAGAGAGTCGTAGAATATTTTAAAAGCAAGATTCTTTTTCCCATTAAACATAAGATTGTTTACAAACCTTGTTACGTACGGATCATTGTATTTAGGATCCGGTAACAGAATTCTCTTCTTCGGTTTTGACTTTCTCATTATCTTGTTCCTTTAAGCGTTATTTCTTCGGTCTTTTTGCACCATATTTTGATCTTCTCTGGGTACGGCCGTCAACTCCTGATGTATCGAGAGCGCCGCGAATAAGGTGGTAACGTACACCGGGCAGATCTTTTACCCTTCCACCCCTTATGAGGACGATGGAATGCTCCTGGAGGTTATGGCCCTCTCCGGGAATATAAGCGTTTACTTCTTTCTGGTTTGTAAGCCTGACCCTGGCCACCTTCCTCATTGCTGAGTTTGGCTTTTTTGGTGTTGTGGTGTAAACACGTACACACACTCCCCTTTTCTGTGGACATGAATCCAAAGCAGGAGCTTTACTCTTATCTACCAGCTTTTTCCTGCCTTTTCTTACTAACTGCTGAATTGTCGGCATAAATCCTGTTATTTTAGCATTAATTTTTACTCAAAAAAATGGTTCGCAAAGGTATTGTTTTTATTTTTTATTTCAAAAACAAGTCTGTCATTTTTTTCAAGACACTGTAACATACATGTTTAACAGACCTGATTATTACCAGTAATCAGCCTTTTAAACATTTTAAAAATAAAATTATCTTACTTAAAAATGTAAGTTATTAACAGGTTCCTTCCCGATTTTTCCCTGACGAAAAACTTTTTGTAAACTTACGATGAAAGAAAAACCGGTACTCCTGTATTTCAAAAAACTGGTGCAAAGAAAATAAAAATTTCTTAATTCTAACCTCGTTTCTTAAACAGTTTTTAAAAAATTATTATTTTTGTCCCCTCCAAAAGAATATATAATTAAATA
>DATKXL010000005.1:0-3986 GCA_035529055.1 Bacteroidales bacterium | reverse complement strand
GAGTCAATACAAATGCTTCTGTTCCCTGTGAAAAGAACAGGAGGAAGATTGCTGCAAATCCTGCTACTTTCGGCATATTACAGAGAGGTTAAGATAAAACCTTAGTCCTCTAAATTACGAAAAAATGGTTAATTTTTGATTATCCTGAAAAATTCTATCTCTTCGGGAACCAGGGAATGAATGCACTGGTTTTTTCGACGTATTCTTTGTATCCGGGTTTCTGTTCTTTTAAACTCTTTTCCAGGAGTGTCACACCCGAAACCTTAATTAACAAAACAGTCATAAGAACAGATCCCAGAACCGGAAGATAACTGCCGGCTGCAAGACAGATAAATCCATAACCCCACCAGATTGATGAATCACCAAAATAATTCGGATGACGGGTATAGCGCCAGAATCCTTTATCGAATACTTTTCCTTTGTTTCGGGGATCAGATTTAAACAGTGCAAGTTGAAAATCACCTCCCGCTTCAAACGTAAAGCCAATGATCCAGAATAGCACTCCTATGTAATCAAGAGTCCCTATGGGTTTGTACTGGCCAAAGTATTGAGCCCCCAGAAGCGGCGCTGAGATGAGCCACATAAGTACTCCCTGGAGAAGAAAAGTCTGGAAAAAGCTTACCCACCTGTACCTGGTCTCACCATATTTCTTACGGAATTCCCTGTACCGGAAATCCTCCCCTTTTCCGTAATTACGCCAGGTCAGGTAAGCAGAAAGGCGAAGTCCCCAGACAGCAACAAGTAACATAAGAATTACTTTTCTTGCCAAAAGTCCATCGGCGTTCAGAAAATAGAATCCGGAAGTAACCACAAAACCAAAGCCCCAGAAGAGATCAACAATACTTACATTTTTAAGAATCACGCTGAAGCCCCATAACAGTGTCATCATTACCATAATGATAACAAATGCATGGAGATATATCTGTATGAAAGTCATGGGATTAAGTAACTGATATTTGTTGTTTGTTGCTTGTTGCTTGTTTAATAAGATTATTATTATAATAAAATGTTGGATAGTTTTTAAAAATCCCATATTGTCTTGTTTGATACAAACCAGTTACCAGCAACCAGGAACTTGTTTAAATCAGTCGTAGAGAAGTGAGACTGATGCAGCTCCAACACCTGCATTAGCTCCGATTACAGGGGAGATATTAACAACAGAGACCGGTTTCTTCATTGTAAGTCTTTCCATTTTATCCGAATACCATTTTGCAGCATCCTCATTGTTTGCATGAAGAACAATGTAGTTCCATATCTTTTTTTCATCAATGATTTTTTTGATATGACCCATAACTTTTTCCATGTTGGATTTCTGATTGAATGCCTTGTCGAACACTATCGCCTTTCCGCTTTGATCAATCGAAACTATGGGATTAATATTGAGTAATCTGGCCACAAATCCTTTTGCTGCCGATACCCGACCTCCCCGGATCATATATTTCAACGTCCTCACACTGACAAAAATACATGTGTTCTTAATCCATTTTTCTGCCAGTGCAACTATCTGATCGTGTGTATGATCCTGTTCGATAGCCTGTGCAACGCGTAGTACAATTAATCCGAGAGAACCAGAGAGATTCTTTGAGTTCAATACGGTAATCGGTTTATTGAACTCCCTGCTGATGGACTGTGCTGCCTTCTGACTGCTGTTAAAAGTGCCGCTTAGTTTATCGCTCAGATGAACTGCAATGATGGAATCATAATATGTGGCCAGATGAGAATAGAGGGTTGTAAAGGTCTTCTCATTTATCTGGGATGATTTAGGATAATAGGGACTTTCGTCAAGAAGAGAATAGAATTGTTCAGGCTGGATGGTGACTTTATCGAGATAATGATTCTCACCGAAACTGATGTTAATCGGTAACATGTTTATCTGATATTTTTCGATAAGTTCGTTATCCAGGTCACATGTCGAATCAGTAACAAGAGCGATTTTCCACTTTCTGTTAAAAGCTGCCTGGCTCTGACGGACCATATCATCAGCTTTCTGAAAAGTGATTATCCCTGTATTTCGCAAATTATTGAATAATTCTGCAGGATTATTTGTGTGAAGATGAAACCTTCTTATCTTATCTGATCCGGCCACAACAACAGAATCTCCGTAATTTCCCAAAGTCTGTTTAAGGGATTCGTTATCTATTTTGCAATTCTTAATTATCCCTTCGGTGCAATATCTGAAATCGGTTTTCCCGGAAATTGTCTCCTCGATTCTGGGGAAAGATAATGGTTCATTTTTAGATAGGATCAATTCCTTTATATTTCTGAACCTGATGAACTCAATTATCCCTTCGACAAACAGAACAAAGCCTTTGGCTCCGGCATCCACAACATTGTTTTTTGCAAGTATTTCCAGCTTAAATTTTGTTTCAGCAAGTGATCTTGTAAGGGTTTCATAGGAATTTACAAGCAGATGATTGAAATCAGAAAACTTATTACGGCGTTTATAAATATAGTCTGCCCAATCTTTTATTACAGTAAGCATGGTACCCTCAACAGGATTGGCAACAGCTTCATAAACATATCTTACCGATTTTTGAATACTTTCGGCAAATTGCTTCATTGTAACAGATTTGTATTCACCGGTTTCATTGCTCAGTCCGTAAAAGAACTGGGCAAAAATAATTCCGGAATTTCCCCTGGCATTCAGCAAAGTAGCCTCGGCTATCCTGTCAGCGGTGATTTTATAAGACCTGTGAGGGTGGAGAGATTCAATGACTGATTTTATAGTAGACGCAAGGTTGGTACCGGTATCTCCGTCATTCACGGGAAACACATTTATTTTGTTAAGCTCAACCTGATGTTCGATGACTTTCTTAGCTCCTGCAATAAATGTATAGTATAAATTGCGGCCATCCATTTCAATAAGGGGAATTGCTCTGGTTACTGCCATCTTATCAACATGTTAGTTTTGCAAAGATAATAAATTGTGAAACAATAGATTTTACAAAAAGTTCATGGGTATGATCAGTATGGATCATTCTGTGTGATTCAGAACAGCTTTTTCTTAATGCCCGATTTATATACCGAAATAGCCCTCTGACGGGCAAAATCATGATCAACAATTCTTTCAGGATAATCAGATTTGTCAATATTCTCTACCCACTTCCTTATATACTCCTGTTTCGGATCAAATCTCTTTTGCTGGGTATCGGGACTGAAGATCCTGAAGTATGGAACTGCATCACAACCAGTTCCGGCTGCCCATTGCCAGTTGCCGTTATTTGACGACAGCTCATAGTCAAGAAGTTTTTGTGCAAAATATGCTTCTCCCCACCTCCAGTCTGTCAGGAGATGCTTGCAAAGAAATCCGGCAGTTATCATCCTGACCCTGTTGTGCATATATCCGGTTCTGTTAAGCTGCCGCATCCCGGCATCTACGATCGGATAACCGGTTTCCCCGTTGCACCATTTCTGAAATTCGTTTTTATCATTTCTCCACCGGATATCATCATAAACCGATTTGAAGTTATCTGTAACCACAGTTGGGAAATGAAACAGTATCTGCATAAAGAACTCGCGCCAGATCAACTCATTCAGAAAACTCATGTTTTTCAGCTTTGCCTGAGAAGAAATTATTCAGGTTTTCATTAAGTTTTTTCAGCCACCTGTTTTTATAAGGGGTAAAGATAGTGTATGGTTTGTTGTCCGGTTTCACGATTTCACCTTCTTCAAAGACTACCTGATCCTTGAACCGGAACAGGCTGATCAGGTTACTTTCCAATAATTTTTCAACCGCCTTATCACGTTGAATGGCATATGGATCGTAGTCCTTGTTGATATATACTCCATTTATATCAAATGCCGATATAAGTTCATTCCATTTCTCTTCCGGATCTCCTTTAAGAATATAAAGTGAACTTCCTGCTTTTGAAGACCGGTATTAATCTCTGAAAGTGTTTCATGAATAAAGCTTATCCTGGGATCATCCTCTGGTAATTCATCCGTGATATTTGTATCGAAGATAAAAACAGAAAGTACAGGCAAAC
>DATKXL010000004.1:0-7348 GCA_035529055.1 Bacteroidales bacterium | reverse complement strand
GTTGTAGTGAACGGGACGAGCGTGATAATACGAGGTGCAACTTCAATATACGGGAGCAATGAGCCTTTATTTGTGGTTGACGGAACACCGGTAACAACGGTTGAAAATATAGAGCCCGTAATGGTAAAATCGATCCAGGTCTTAAAAGGATCATCTGCATCTATTTATGGTGCAAGAGGTTCAAACGGGGTAATAGTTATAAACCTTCTTGGCGGCCGTGACAGGTGAGTAAATCATTTAACATCATTTAATTGTTTATTTTAATAACTTCTTATAACTTGCATTTGATTTAAAAAATGTCTATGAAATCAGGGATAATTTTGTTATTGTTTGCTGCCGTTGTTACGGTAAATCCGTTGTACAGTCAGAAGGGTGGCAAGAAGATCACCATCACCGGTTTTGTGGTTGATGCCAATATGGATCCCGTGGTAAATGCAATCATAATGGTGGATGAAACAAAGAGCAATGTTACCACCAGCATGAAGGGGGCTTATAAGATTAAGGTCAGTCCTGATGCTCAGAAGATCGGGATCTTCACATTTGAAAACGGCGTGGTTGAAGAAATGATAAATGAAAGAACCCTGATTAATTTCAATTTTGAGACAGTAGTTGCCCGGCGGAAGCCCGGACAGGGAAATAACCGGGGTGAAGAGGATATTGATGTTGGCTACGGGAGTGTTAAAAGGAAGAACCTTACTACTTCTGTATCAAAAATTGATGGAACAAATCCGAAATATGCATCATATAATTCGATTTACGATATGATACGCGGAGAAGTTGCGGGAGTCCAGGTACAGGGCACCAGCATCAAGATACAGGGGGCAAGCTCTTTTATGCTGAGCACCGAACCTCTTTTTGTGGTTGATGGAGTAACTGTGAGTTCAATTGCTGATATCCGGCCCCAGATGGTAAGATCAATTGAGGTCCTCAAGGGATCATCAGCTTCTATCTACGGATCGAGAGGTGCCAACGGTGTGATTCTGATCAATATCTGATAGGCGCTAAGGACGTTAGGTAGAGATCTGATTTTTATTCTTTACGTTTTATTAAAAGCTGCAATTCGTCGAGCTGCCGGTCGGTTATCCGGGAAGGTGTATCCAGCATTACATCACGGCCTGAGTTGTTTTTGGGAAAAGCTATGAAATCGCGTATCGAATCCTGACCCCCGAACATTGCCACCCACCTGTCGAAACCAAATGCAATTCCTCCATGAGGCGGAGCCCCATATTTGAAGGCGTTCAGAAGGAAACCGAACTGTTCATTTACCTCCTCATCGCTGAATCCCAATACTTTGAACATAAGCTTCTGCACCCCGGCATCATGTATCCTGACAGAGCCACCTCCTATTTCAACACCATTGATAACAAGGTCATAAGCATTAGCCCTCACTTTATGCGGATCTTTTTCCATAAGATGAATATCTTCGGGTTTAGGAGAGGTGAACGGATGATGCTTTGCGTAAAACCTTTTTGATTCATCATCCCACTCCAACAAAGGGAAGTCAACCACCCATAACGGAACAAAATCATTTTTACCCCTGATTCCCAGCCGGTCACCCATTTCCAGTCTTAACTCAGAAAGTGCTGGCAGAGTTTTCTTCCTGTCGCCTGCGAGGATTAAAATGAGATCACCCGGACGGGCTTTCAACAAAGCTGCCCAGCTTTTAAGATCTTCATGTGAATAGAATTTATCTACCGAGGATTTTATGGTTCCGTCAATGCCATATTTTACATAGATCAGACCCTTAGCTCCAATCTGCGGCTTTTTGACAAATTCAGTCAGTTCATCTGTCTGCTTCCTTGAATATTCAGAACATCCTTCCACACAGATCCCACCGACATACTCAGAGGTATTAAAGATTGCAAAATCATTGCCTTTAACAATTTCTGTCATGTCAGTGATTTTCATTCCGAAACGGAGATCAGGTTTATCAGTTCCAAAACTCTCCATCGCTTCCCGATAAGAAAGCTTCAAAAAGGGCTCATTGAACTCAATCCCCCTGATCGCTCTGAAGAGATATTTTGCCAATCCCTCGAAAGTCTCAAGGATGTCATCTCTTTCGACAAATGACATTTCACAATCTATCTGGGTGAACTCGGGTTGCCTGTCGGCGCGGAGATCTTCATCCCTGAAACACTTTACGATCTGAAAATATCTGTCAAACCCGGCTACCATCAGTAGCTGTTTCAGGGTTTGCGGAGACTGGGGAAGGGCATAGAAAGTTCCCGGCTGCATCCTCGAAGGGACGACAAAATCGCGGGCTCCCTCAGGAGTTGATTTGATAAGAACGGGTGTCTCAACCTCAATAAATCCGATCGAATCCATGTATCTTCGCACTTCCTGTGAAACACGATGACGCAGGACCATATTGTTCTTCACGGAGTTCCTTCTCAGGTCGAGATAACGGTATTTCATCCTTAATTCCTCACCACCATCGGTCTCTTCTTCAATTGTAAAAGGTGGTATCTCACTGCGGTTCAGGATATCAATTTCATCCGTTTCAATTTCTATTTCACCTGTGGGTATCTTTAGATTCCTGTTACTTCTCTCCTTAACTTTCCCTTTAGTGCGGATGACAAACTCACGCCCCAGCTTTCTTGCTTTTTCACACAGCACACTGTTTGTATCCATATTAAAAACCAGCTGGGTTATTCCGTAACGGTCGCGAAGATCAATAAATGTCATACCGCCCAGGTCTCTTGACTTCTGTATCCACCCGCACAGAATAACTTCTTTCCCGACAGAAGTAAGGTTCAGCTCTCCGCATGTATGTGTTCTGTACATCCTGTTTCGTTTTAATTTCAGCAAAAATAAGAAAAAATGGTAAACCCCACTACCTTCTAATCCAGTATGATTTACTGAATTTTCTCCCCTTTAGGAAGCCAAAGCTTAAAGAGTTGCGATTTCTTTTTAAATTTAGGCCGGAATCTGTTCTGTCATGGCTGAAAATAAGGATGAACATTTTATGCGAGCGGCTATTGCGGAAGCGCAAAAAGCATTTGATAAACAAGAGGTTCCGGTTGGTGCGGTAGTCGTTTGCAATGATATCATTATAGCAAGGGCTCATAATCTTACCGAGACATTAAATGACCCTACCGCTCATGCCGAGATGCAGGCTATTACAGCCGCCACAAATTACCTTGGAGGAAAATATCTGACCGGTTGTACAATTTATGTCACGCTCGAACCTTGTGCCATGTGTGCCGGGGCAATTGGCTGGAGCCAGGCTGCCGTACTTGTCTATGGCGCTGATGATGATAAAAAGGGGTTTACAACGATTTCCGGACCGTTACTTCATCCAAAGACGAAAGTAACATCAGGATTGCTTGGTTATGAGTGCAGTGAGATAGTAAAAAAGTTCTTTAAAACCAGACGATAAGACAAGGCTTTCTGAAAAAAACAGATTAAGTTTACAAAAAATGTCTATATGACCTTTGATAACAGTAAAACTATAATAAACATAAGGATCAGGTTATTTGCTGCTACTGTATTATTTCTCGGTTTTATTGTTCTGACCTATGCGGCCAAACTGATAAAATATCCTGTGCTGGGTTTGAGCGATACTGCCTGGACACTCATATTTACCGCTGCTTATCTTGTTGTCGTTTTCCTTCCGATGTACCTCAGTTACCAGTTTATCCGCTTCTCGGATGATAGCGATAAAATTGTCTTCAGGTATTTTAATGCAGGGATAGTAGGCGGGAGGAAAAACTCTGTTGAAATAAGTAAAAAGAGCTTCTCGGGATATAAGGTTGATAAAAAGCTCTTTGGTCTTATTCAAAGCATCACTCTTTTTCAGCGTACACAGGAAGGAGTGGCGAAGTATCCTCCGATTTATATAAGCGCATTAACCCGCGAAGAAAAAAACAAGGTCTTCAGAGCTCTTAACATCCTCTCAAGGAAGTCTTGATGTTTATCAATCAATAACATGAGTTATATCATTTTCTATTCATATTGCAGAGTCGATCTTTGGATTGGGTAATTCAGGGTGTGGGGTGCGGGGTACAACCAGCAACTTAGGTTAATTAAAAATACTAACTAAAATATTTATAATAATGAACGTAGATAAGATAATGAACAACCTCGAGAAAAAGCATCCCGGGGAGGTTGAATATTTACAGGCAGTCAGAGAAGTGCTTGAGTCAATAGAAGAGGTCTATAATGAAAATCCGCAGTTTGAATCTTCAAACATTATTGAGAGGATCATTGAACCTGACCGGGTATTGATTTTTAAAGTTCCCTGGGTAGATGACGAAGGAAATGTTAAAGTCAATATTGGCTACCGCATCCAGTTCAATAATGCAATTGGCCCTTATAAAGGAGGTCTTCGCTTTCACCCGAGTGTGAACCTCTCGATCCTTAAGTTCCTGGGCTTTGAACAGATTTTCAAGAATGCTCTTACCACCCTTCCCATGGGTGGGGCCAAGGGAGGATCCGATTTTGATCCGAAAGGGAAATCAAACGCTGAGATCATGAGGTTCTGCCAGTCGTTTATGCTCGAACTGTGGAAATATATAGGCCCTGAAACGGATGTGCCTGCCGGTGATATCGGTGTTGGCGGGCGTGAAATAGGTTTCCTTTATGGTATGTACAAAAGGCTGAAGGGTGATCACACAGGTGTTCTTACCGGAAAAGGAAGTAACTGGGGTGGTTCACTGATACGTCCTGAGGCTACAGGTTTCGGCTGTGTCTATTTTGCCAGCGAAATGCTGGCCACACGGGGTGAATCATTCAAGGACAAGAGAGTAGCGATCAGTGGTTTCGGTAATGTTGCCTGGGGTGCCGCTCTGAAAGCAACCGAGCTTGGAGGGAAGGTAGTAACGATCTCCGGCCCGGATGGTTATGTTTATGATGCCGATGGCATCTCAGGTAAAAAGATTGATTTCATGCTGGAACTGAGAGCATCCAATGAAGATATTGTTAAACCATATTCCTATGCATTCGAAGGAGTTCAGTTCCATGAAGGGAAGAGGCCATGGGAAGTAAAGGTGGATATTGCCCTTCCCTGTGCCACGCAGAATGAGCTGAATGGTGAGGATGCTCAGAAGCTGATTAATAATGGTTGTATCTGCGTCTGTGAAGGAGCAAACATGCCAGGCACTCCTGAAGCGATCGAGGTTTTCCATAAGAACGGATTGCTGTTCTCCCCGGGAAAGGCATCCAATGCGGGAGGTGTTGCCACATCAGGACTGGAGATGACACAGAACTCCATGAAGCTCAGATGGAACAGCAAGGAGGTAGATGACAGGCTCCATGAGATCATGAGGAACATTCACGGTCAGTGTGTTAAACACGGTAAGCGTGAAAACGGTTATGTTGATTATGTAAAAGGTGCAAATATTGCCGGATTCCTGAAGGTAGCAAATTCGATGCTCGATATGGGGGTAATTTAGCCCCCCTTTAAGGGGGTTGGGGGGTTTTTTGTATATTTGTGATGTCTCAAATTCTTGTGCTATGTCAGAAGTCTCGCTGAAGCATAAAATTGCTTTAGGCCTTATCCCCCGGATTGGTGATATTAACGCCCGTAAGCTGGTATCACATTTTGGAAGCGTCGAAGCTGTCTTTCACGAACCATACAGAAATCTCATCAAAATACCCGGTATCGGATCGGGCATTGCCAGGTATATAACTGAGAAATCATACCTCACACTGGCAGAAAAGGAGGCAGAATATGTAGAAAAGAATAAAATCAAAACATTCTTTTATCTTGACAATGACTATCCATACAGACTAAGACAATGTGATGATTCGCCTGTAGTATTCTTTTTTAAAGGGAGTTGTGACCTTAACAGTTCAAAGATACTGAGTGTTGTCGGAACCCGGAATGCCACAACACGGGGTAAAGAGATCTGTGAGAAGATCATCGGAGGGCTCGCTGAGGGTCATCCTGACCTGATAATATCAAGCGGGCTGGCTTACGGGATTGACGTAACTTCCCATAAAGCTGCCCTTGCCAGTAACCTTCAGACAGTAGGAGTTCTCGGACATGGCTTTAAAACCACTTACCCTGCGATACACAGGCCAATAGCCAACACAATGATAACAAAGGGAGGACTCCTCACTGATTTTGTTTCGGACGCTTTGCCGGAACGCAACAACTTTCTTAAACGGAACAGGATAATTGCAGGTATCTCAGATGCAACTCTGGTGATCGAATCAGGGATAAAGGGAGGTGCTCTTATCACTGCTGATATGGCAAATTCTTATAACCGCGATGTTTTTGCTGTACCGGGAAGACCCGAGGATCAATGGTCCGCCGGATGTAACAGTCTGATAAAAAGCAATAAAGCAGCTCTGGTCGAAAGTTCAGATGATATTGAGTATTTCCTCGACTGGAAACCTGAGAAAATGAAACAGCCCCTGCAAAGATCTCTTTTTTCAGAATTAAATGAAACCGAACAAAAGATCTATGAACTGATTATGAAGGAAGGTGAACTGACAATCGATGTTATCTGCAGGACACTGGAAATACCTATCTATAAACTTTCGCCGCTGCTTCTTCAAATGGAATTCAAGGGAGCGGTCAAGTGCTATCCGGGGAATCTATATCGCACGTAACGTAATGTCAATTTGATAATAGCTTATCTAACTTAAAAGTTGGATTATTGCGGATTGCGGATTGTTGATTTCGGATTTATTATTAAATCCGCATTCCGTAATCCGAAATCCGAAATTTTTATACTTTTGATTCTCCAGGAAGTCTTACACCTAAAAAATGACAATATGGATTCAGAAGTACAACAATTCATGGCTATGATCAAGGCCAAAAACCCGGGGGAAAATGAGTTTCATCAGGCATTTCAGGAGGTTGCGGAATCGCTAATCCCTTTCATTGAAGAGAACCCCAAATACAAGCACGCAAAAATACTTGAAAGGATCGCGGAGCCCGAACGGACCATCATCTTCAGAGTGCCATGGCTCGATGATAAAGGGGAGGTCCAGATCAACCGCGGTTTCAGAATTGAGATGAACAGTGCTATCGGTCCGTATAAAGGGGGTTTAAGGTTCCATCCTACCGTTAACCTTGGTATTCTTAAATTCCTTGCATTTGAACAGGTTTTCAAGAACAGCCTCACAACACTTCCGATGGGAGGGGCAAAAGGGGGATCCGATTTCGACCCCAAGGGAAAGTCGGATAATGAAGTAATGAGGTTCTGCCAGAGCTTCATGACAGAGCTGTTTCGTCATATAGGCGCTGATACCGATGTACCTGCGGGTGATATCGGAGTTGGAGGAAGAGAAATAGGCTATCTCTTCGGACAATATAAAAGGTTAAGGAATGAATTCACCGGAGTGCTGACCGGGAAAGGAATTGAATGGGGAGGCTCGCTTATACGACCGGAGGCAA
>DATKXL010000003.1:0-2821 GCA_035529055.1 Bacteroidales bacterium | reverse complement strand
TTATTGTGTTGATGGCTGATCTGGCCTGCTCCTCTGCTTCATCCCTCACAAGAGTTCCTCTGGTCTCGAGTGAGTGATAATATTCAAGCAGACTGTATGCTGAAGATGTTATTTCATGGATCATCTCCCTTTTTCTCCTGCAAGCGGAGGAAGAAGGGTCATTAACATTTCATCACCCAGGTTAAAACTGTGGTTTGGAACAGAATGGATAGCCTGTAAAAAGGATCCTCTGCCCCTGTAAGCAATACCTGCAAAATGGCTGTGAGAATGGCCTGAAAAAGAATATTTTACCTTTTGGAGATTCATAAATTCCCAAAGGCCCTGAAGCTGATAGTTCCTTTTAAGATACTGAGTAGTAGATCCGGTAAAATCAGGATAGATGTAATGTGAAAAGAGACAGGAAATTTGATCAACTGACAAGGTGATATATTCAGGTAACGAATTAATAAATGACCTGTCATCCTCGCTCAGGTCATTTGGTGCATCCGCATCGTAACACCATACCTTGCCTTGTGCTACTTTCTTTCTCTCCCCGGCATTCATTTCAAACCATGTATCGGGATATTTGAATCCGTTGGTATATGACGGCACTCTTCCTGCAGCAAAAAGATCGTGATTGCCCGGTACAATCCAGCGGCAATTCGATCTTGCCAGATCCAGACAAGTCGTGGCACTTCTCTTTTGGATAAAAGTATAAAACCTCTGGTCGTACCCGACAATATCCCCGAGACAAACAATCTCATCACATTTATTTACAGATGCCAGTCTCAAGGCTTCCCTGAGCATTTCAACATTTTCATGGATATCTGTAATTATGCCTATTTTCATTTTAATCTGCAATCCCCGAAGAATCCTGCATACTATGGGATAAGTCTTAAAGGTAATAATTTCTGACAAATTGCCCGGCATCAACACAATTAAGGAGCTCATTTCTGAACGATGGCTTGTATTTAATCAGGCATTAATTACTTTTTTTCGGAAAGTAGTAGTTTTATTAATAATAATTTGCTAACTTGTAAGGATAATTACCTGATCTGTAACTAAAACATTTTAAGAAATGAGAATCCTTATCACCGGGTTTGTTGTTTTCGTTGTCTGGTCGTTCTTTTCCACATGGCTCTATGTTGATATTTTGAGACATGATGCAAAAGCACCGGTTGCGATACAAGCAAATCCCGAACCAAAAACAACAGAGGCTGACTCGCTTGCCAGGATTTATGCGATGATGCCTGAAGAGATTCTGGTCTATTTTGAATTTAATAAGACCAGTTTTACACCTGATCCACAGGTTGAAAGCCGGTTGAATGAATTCAAGAGCTGGCTTGATAAATACCCGGGATCCATGCTGCTGGTCGCGGGACATACTGATCTTGTCGGTACCCGGGAGTATAATCAGGCTCTTGGTCTTGTACGAGCTCAGGTCGTTCAGAAATATCTTGAGAGTAAAGGGATCCCTGCTTCCCGGATGATCACTGACTCAAAAGGTGAAGATCAGCCTATTGCCGGTTATATTACCAGTGAAGGCAGGGCAAAGAACAGAAGAACAGAAATATCAATAAAAAAATAAAATCATGAAATCATTAATATTAATGCTGGCAATGTCAACGACAGCTGCAACAATCTTAATTATTGTCCTTCTCCTTGTTGCGGGAGTTATCGGGTACCTTACCGCCTGGTTCTATGCCAAATCGGTTTATACTCCAATCATTAAAGGTCTGGAAGATGATAAGGCTATGCTAAGCAGGGAGATCTCAGGCCTTAAAGATGATATCACCAAACTCAATAAAAAGGTTGAAAACCTTGGTGAGAAAATAAGCGAATTGGAGAAAGAACTGACTGACAAAAACAAATTAATAGAAGATCTCCGGAAGAAAATAAAAGAATAGAATAATTTTAAACAATTATTAACCACGGAGTAACACAAAGTTTAGCACGGTGTTGCACGGAGTTGTCACTGAGTAGCACGGTTTGCTTTGTTAGCTGATTAACTCCGTAAATAACTCAGTGAGACTCCGAGTTACCCCGTGGTTAAAAACTGCCGGATTGGTTTCTTGTATATGTTTTTGCATTTCAGTCTTCAATTTCCGAGTGATAATCCTGAAGCGATTTTACTTTATACTCCCCGTTCTGCCTCTCCTTTATGCCATTGGTTGCTGAGAGTGCGGCTGATGTTGTAGTAATGTAGGGTATCTTGTATTTAATTGCATTTTTTCTTATATATGAATCATCATACTCACTGAGTCGTCCTGCGGGAGTGTTTACCACCAGGTTTATCTCTCCGTTTTTGATTGCATCAACAATATTGGGCCTTCCTTCATGCACTTTAAGGATCAATTCAGCTTCGATACCATGACTTGCAAGAAACTGCCTTGTTCCCTTCGTTGACAATATTTTGAATCCCAGATCCCTGAAATTCCTTGCTGTGTCTATAATACGGTGCTTGTCACGATCAGCGATTGTTATCAACACTGTGCCTATTATAGGCAAAGGTGACTGTGTAGCTTCCTGCGATTTAAAGAATGCCATTCCGTAAGTATCGGCCAGGCCCAGAACCTCACCGGTTGAGCGCATTTCGGGACCCAGGAGGGGATCGATAGCAGGGAACATGTTAAAGGGGAAGACAGCCTCCTTAACTCCGTAATGCCTGATGGTTCTTTTCTTAAGGTTGAATTCTGAGAGCTTCTGTCCTAACAGTATCTGGGTGGCAATTTTTGCCATCGAGATATTGCAGACTTTTGAAACCAAAGGAACTGTACGGGATGCCCTCGGATTGGCTTCCAGGATATATACAACATCTTCATAAATTGCATACTGGATATTG
>DATKXL010000002.1:0-3595 GCA_035529055.1 Bacteroidales bacterium | reverse complement strand
ACACAACACCTATCGCAACCACCTAAAGGCTTCCATAACCAATCTGGCAGACCCTCAATGAGCTTCTGATACCAGGAAAATATATTCCCTGGCTCTCCTATCTTAATAAAAATAAAGACTATAACCGATATTTTAAATATTTCAATCACATTCTGAATCATATACTGCGGTATTTTTCAAACAAACAGCAAACGAAGTCTGTATTTCGAGGGCAAAATAATCATAAGGATACATAAGATATTGAATATGCTTTTCATCAAAGGTGTATTTACTGAAAATAGAATTGTCTCTTATGACCTGCCCGACAACTTCGCTGTAAACAAAATCAAATTCATCATGATTTTCAGGAAACTCAGGTAATACACGAATTATCTCTGCAATAAGATGTGCAGCCAGCGTACACGCTGTCCCTTCATTACAGGCATCACCGAGAATCTTTGCTACATTTATCCAACATACCAGTCGTACAGAAGAAGTGTAATATTTCCAGTTGCTTTCTGCTTTTACAAACGATATTCCATTATCCTCAAAATAAATAACTGTCTTATATTTAGAATCAGGCATCAGGTCATTATATGCTCCCGACTTACAGTCATTAGCAGTTACACAACAGGCTACCGGATAGGATTTTGTGACAAGATTATCTTTAGGACCGACATCAATATTAACAGTCGAGACAAGCCCGGCAATCTTATCCACGAAGTCCAAATCCTCGATATGTGTCTTTATTATATTTGCTATTGCCTGGTTCATAATCCATTGCTTCTAAATACCTGTAACATACTCAGGTTATAAGTCTTTTTCAGTTCATCAACTTCTTTCGTTGAGAGATCCAAAATATCACCTTTACGTTTTGTGTTGCCTTCGAGTTTCTTTTTCTCTTCAGTATCCTTTGCACCTATTATCGCAATGCCTCGTTGATGATTACCGTTATTGCTTATAAGTTTAATATCATTCCACATACGATTAGTAAAGGAAAAATCCACAAAAGCTGTTTGCCGTCCATGTAACTCACGGAACTCTTTATAGCCACCGGGAAGCTCAAATAATTTATGACCTCTTATTGTCACCCAATCCAATTCCTTTCGTTTTTCTTTACTACCGGCAACCTTACTACAAGCCGATAATATCATTGTAGAACAATTCGTAAGCATCGGCCTCGTGGAATATGGAGCAAACTTCTGTCCTTTGGCATTGACACCCGTCTTTGTCACCCTGTCATAGATCATTTTCAAAGCCGCTGTTCCAATAGAAGCCATCATCTGACCGTTATAATGACTCTTGGCATCAGTGATGACTTTTTGAAATTTCTTATCATATTCAGGAAATGTCATAATCTTTGCGATTGTCGTTTATAGCCAAAAGGAGAACGGCACTTCAGGCAGTCATTACGTTCCTCTTCCATGTAAGCTCCTATAAATTCTATCAGTTCCTTATATCTCTCTTCATAATAAGCAATATTGACTCCCAGTTGATCTATTCCCAAAAGTGTATAGCGGTTGACCTCTTCGGAATCCATGATATATGTTGAGAGAAACGATCCTGCCTTATAAACCAATGCCCAGGAAATAGCCTGATCTATCTCATTACCCGTCCAATCGGAGTTATCGGAACAGAATATACCCTGTGCATCACAATTAAAATCACCATGCAGAATAAGTCCACGGGTCTCTCGTGTCGTGATCCAATCATCACGGGTTGTCAGGTCAGCACCATGCGTACCGGCAACCATAGCCCATTGTGTCCATTTGTCACGGGAATTCTTATAACAGGGGTCATTAGGATCAAAGACCCATTTATAACCTCCACAGTTACAAGTCAGCTTATTATTATACGGAACACCAGTAGTGGTGTAAAGAAAATAAAGATTTCCTTCGAGATCAAATTCAATAGGTGTGACAGCATTATATTTCGGTCTTCCGGCCAGTGAAGTCAAGGCAATGCTTTCAATAGCTGCCGCCCCGTCTTCATCAGTCTCACCGGTATAAACATCAAGGGTTAGGGCTTCCGTCACAGACAATATCACAGTGACACCACGTAATATAAATGTACCTCCGACAATATCCGAATACATCCTCAATCCATGATAAGTATCTGATGACAGGACAGAAGAAAACGACTTTCCACCGATAGCACCTATAAACCTTTGACGTGCTGGTTCTTTATACTTAAGAACCTCACGCATAGCATCTATCTTAAGGGCATTGATAGCATTTTCACGGGCATTGGTCATCTTATCCCAGATGCCATAACTGCCACCTGTAGAGTTAAGTATCCGCAGGTTCATTCCCGGCAGTTCATCAATATATAACCCTGAGTCTGAAACGGAATAACTTGCATCATAGTCATCCACACAGGTATCCTCTGAGCGTGTAAATCCTATGACATCATGAAGACAAGTATAAATTGACATATCTTAAAGAATAAAAGGGTATCCGCAAGTTAAACCGATACCCTTATTTTATGTTAAACATTAAATTTTATTTATTCAGTTCCGCATTCGAACATTAAAATTCCTGTGTTGTCTTCATCGCAAGGGAACGGATTAACTGCAAGTAACCCGGAAACCTTGATCTTATAAGCCTGATAAAACTCATCACCCTCACAGGTCTCTTTCATGATAAAATCATAATATACACCTGGCAGGTTCTTTGATTCTTCTGACCACTCCCAATATTGACCGGCTTTTACTTCGGCATTGATAGGATTGATCTTATTCCATGCTTTATTCAGGAAGGCCACCGATGTCTTATGAATCATAAATGTCTCACCGGGAGCATAAGTCTCTACATTTTCAGGATCCTGATAAATCTTAAACTGCTGTAGTTTCTTATAGTTACCACAGCCGTCAGCATCACAAGCCTCAAGGGTACGGTTGAAAAGTAACTGGTAAAGATTATTACCTGTTATCATATAAGTATTACCGAGTTTATTCAACCTGCGTACCTGGTCAAAATAACCCCAGATGGAATCATCCCAGTATTGAGCTGCTATATAAGTTGTCGTACCTGATACATTACCTACACCACTGGTATAAAGGTTTGTACCCAGGTTAGCCAACACTCCTGCACCGGCATAAATGACAAGACGTTCATCAAGAGCCTTCATGTGCATCAGTTTATTAAATGCTATTGACTCCTGCATCTCGATAGTGCGGTCACGGTAATGACGAAGGGGTACTTTAAAACTTGATTCAAAAAGACAACCTATCTCATAATCCTTACATAAAGGATCAGCATCTTCACCTGTTATATCACAGTCATCACTACATTCGGTAGGTGTGATACTACATTTGGTAAGCCATTCAACACGCAGCTCGTTGTTCTTTGCTCTTTCAATTTCCTCGAATCTGACAGACTGATTTTCCAAAATAGCTTTCAGACTGATAACATCAGCTATCATATCGGTGTTTTTCATTGGGTCTGCCCAGATGTCATCTGCCATTCTCTGAATGGTATGCAGATACCCACAACTAATCTCTAAACTCATTTTTTTACTCTTTTAAATTATCCATTAAATCTGTGTACTTCTTGCGATCTTCTGGAGTAATTTTAGGGTCTTTGAGTCTATCAAGTGCTTCGGCTTTTGTCTTTGG
>DATKXL010000001.1:0-4926 GCA_035529055.1 Bacteroidales bacterium | reverse complement strand
TTTTAATCCACAGATTTCGCAGATTACACAGATTACTATAATCACTTGATGAAGTGCGATGTGAAATCTGTAGGGGTTAATTCTGCGCTGCGTGCGGCGGGGGTAGTTCATTTAAAAAGGTCTGTATCTTCTCAGCGCTATATAAAATGCCTGACATGCTTTATGTAATCTGAAAGAATATTACAAATTTTTAGAACAGTTTTATTGCCGTCAAATTCATCAATTAATTTATCAGCAATTTTAGTCGAAACTTTTTCAAAAGTATATGCAATTTCACCTATCACCTGTTTAAGATAGACAAATTTCAAATCGAGTTGGTCTGCCAGCCGCAGCCAGTGCCGCTCAACAACCCAGTCAAAACGGTTTTCCATGCCGATTTTCATTGCCATTTTCGAGGAAAGCTCAGGATAAACCCTGGTTGAAATCAAATCATAAAAGGGCGCCAGGCGAATGCCGCCCCCCCCGGTCCTGATAAATGACAAATTCTTTCCATGTGCATCTGCATTGCCGATGAAACAATTGAATATTAGCCATTTTATCAAGGCCTGCTTGTCTGAAACAGGATTTATGGTATATGTTTCGATCAGACGGAAACAGTCGGCCAGACCTGGTCCACCTTCATTTTCATATTTTTGATCAGGCATACAGCCAAGTGCCTGGCATAAGTCCTCCTGGTGAATTCGTGTAAGTCTTCCGTCCTTTTTCTTTACCCTGTCATAGCGTTCCACTATGTATGCAATATGCTTTTCGCCCTTCCATATAAAAGACTTTGGGACAGGTAATCCAACTGCTTCGGCGAGCAACATGCAAAAGTATTCATTTTGAACCATATCCTCAAAATACAGATTTTGGGGCTTAAGAATATGGGAACTCGGCGCAATTCCAACCGGCAAATAAAAATTGTTGTTATTTATAAAAACTGGAATTTTGTTTTGAGCGCCTGCCAAAGAAAGACGCAACTCATCTTTTATAATCAAAATCGGCCTTACAGCATTTTCTTCCATGAGCTGCTCAACTTCCTGATCCGGCAGCAACAAATATCCTTCTTCACCACCCAGAGCAGCAACTTGCGGAAGAATAGAGACAGCTCCGGCACACTCACCGCCAATTGCCTCCAGTAGTTTGAAATCGTTTTGCTTTGAAATATGTTTAATTTTCGAAATTCGGGTTCTGATCTCACCCTCCGGCAACAAATTGCTGAAAAATGGCTTTGCGATATCATCAATGTAAGGCTCTTCTCGCAATGGCAAATACAGAGATATAGGCATGGCATCAGGATAATTCATATAGTTCTTGTCGTATTGAAAAACAAAACGTCTTTTTTCATCCAGCCAAAGGTATCCAACAAACTCATCATGCAAATATATGGCTAATCTTGCCATGGCTATCACAACCTTTCACTAATACCGATAATAAAACCAAAACTTCTTAAAACTTTCATGATTTTATCAAAGTGCATGGTAGCTTTTCCGTTTTCCAGTTCGGACATAAAACGGGCGCCAACATTACAAAGCCCGGCAGCTTCAGCCTGCGTCATTCCCATTTCCTTACGCTTTTTACGAACCATTTGACCAATGGCCTTCAGGTTATGAATTTCAATCCAGGTTTTCTTATTTTTTTGACCCAACATTAATGTTTTTGTGTCCACAATCTACCTCCCTGTTGCCAAAAAAATAATAGGTAAATCTTTCCGTTTGCTATAGAATATTGCCGATAGGGAATATTTATGCTCAGCTCACTTTTAATTCAAGATAAATTACCGAACGGGAATATTTTGATATTTCACACAGGAAAACAACAATTTATTCCCGTTCGGTAATGAATAGCTCTATTTGACCGTTAAATCAACGATTATTTAATGAACCGTTTTAAATGCCAGGGGAACGAATGTTATCCTGTCCAGTTCTTTATCGGTGTCTCTCGTCACCAGCAACAGCTCATCCGATCTGAAGCCGGAGCCCTTCAGCCTTTGCAGAAATGTTGTCTGCTATACTGGATAACTCCTGCTCCTCGTATAAACTTCTTGCATCCTGCCTACAGTCTCTTTCATTTCTTTAACCAGCCACTTCGGCTTAACCACTCTTGCCTCATCTGCAAAAGAAAGCGCCCATCCTGTCAGCTCGGATTCAGATGAAGAACTGAAGATAAGTCTTATTGTTCCATCACCTTTTTTAATGATCTTCTGATCAGGGCTCCATATTCTCTCGGCCACGTATCTGGCAGATGAAAACGAACGAGGATAATTTCATTGCAATAGCCTCTTTTGAATGGTAGAATTATATTAATTATAAGGAGGAAGAAGCTATGCTTACAGCCGTAGAAGCAATTATCGAAAAAAATGGGAAAGTTCGCCTTCAGCAACCTATTCACCTGAGTGCGCCTTGTCGAGCAATAGTTACGATTCTTGATGAGAAATCGCAAATTATCAGTGAAACAGCCCTCCTAAGCGAGGCAGCTCTTTCTGACTGGAATCGTCCAGAAGAGGAGGAAGCATGGTCTCACCTTCAGAAAGTTCAATAGTACTCGTCAGGTTCCCCTTTTCAGATCTTTCTTCCTCAAAGCTTCGTCCTGCAGTGGCTATTGCCTCTGTTGGTCGACATGATTGGATCCTTTGTCAAGTGACAAGCAATCCCTATGCTGATCCGGAAGCCATCCAGATTACCGATGATGATTTCGAAACAGGGACATTGCAAAGGTTGAGCTATGCAAGACCAACCAAGCTTTTCACTGCCAACAGATCCTTGATGGAAACCGAAGTCGGCAAACTCAATGCAATTGCATTCAACAATATTGTAAATGCTATTGTCGATATTCTGCAGAAGGCCGCAAGAAACAGGTAACTACTTTCGGCTCCTCCCCGCTCGAGAAGGTTCGGCCATTCGCCCTGTTGAATTTCCAAAAGGAAGCCTATTTAACTCTTTCAGGGAAGGAATTATTGCCTTAGCCATGTAGATTCAGGCGAAAATTTCCACCATGGAAAGATGATGTTGCGAATATGGGCATCGTTTCCAGACAGTTTGTATCCCGGAGGTGTTGAGGTTTCTTGCGAGGTGGCACAGGTAGGTATTTAATTTGTCAATTACGTTGACCTTGTATAAACTTCTTGCATCCTCCCTACTGTTTTTTCCATCTCATCCACCAGCCACTTCGGCTTAACCACTCTTGCCTCATCCGCAAAGGAAAGCACCCATCCTGTCAGCTCGGATTCAGATGAAGAACTGAAGATAAGTCTTATTTTTCCATCACCTTTTTTAACGATCTTCTGATCAGGGCTTCATATTCTCTCGGCCACGTATTTAGCCGACCATCCGGTGAATTCCACCTCTACTCTAAAGGTATCCTCCTTTATGATCCCGAAATCCTGGTTAAAGATTTTCTCAAAGTCATATTTTTCCGGAAATTCGAACATCCTTTCCGGGGTGACGGGGCAATGTACGATAATAAAGTTTTGATTATGCAAGAAGATGCAGGGGGTATGACAGGCGGCGTTCCTTATTTTAAAATCATTTCAGAACTTCAACAAACCTGGAATCCCTGATCACAGGATCATTGGTAATAATTGGCAGGTCAAGATATCTGGCAGTTGCGGCAATAAGCCTGTCGTGCAACTCGGGGATGTCATCGATCTCGGAAGCAGTTTTAAGAATCTCAAAGCTCAGCGGCTCAAACTGATAATTTTGGCTTTTGAAAAGATCTTCGGTCTTAAGCAGGCTGATATTGATCCTGTTCTTTTCAAATTAGTAGAGAACCTCCATCAAAACAATGGCTGGGATGATGATGATGGTCTCTCCCTTGTCTGCGGATTGGAAGGCCTGATGGGATCTGTTATTGATTACCTTTTTGCCCATCATAAATTTTACAAGGGCCTGAGTGTCGGTCACAAAACTATCCATTTCCAAACTCCTGCTCAACGTGTTTCCAGGTTTGCTGTTTGAACTCCTTCAGATCAGAAAAGTCTATATCATAATCCTTAAGAATGCCCTCAAGTTTGAATACCTTTTTCGTTTCAAGCTTTTTCTTATGCCTCATAAAATCGATAAAATTGGCAATAGCATCTAAATCATGTTCGGTAAATCCAAACAGCTTATTGTAAATCTCATGCTTTGTTAAGGCTGCCTTATTCATTTTTACACCTTCCTTTGTTAAAATGAAAACTTCAAATTATGCGGCTCAAATAGCAAACACGATTTTTTTGAAAATAACAAGATATTTTTCTTTCGCTGCACAGCCACGTCAAATACAAAGCTATGCAGGCTGATTTATAATTGATTATGAATATACCTTTTCCATCTTCTTGATGGTCTGACTTACTTTTTCTACCAGCCACTTCGGCTTAACCACTCTTGCCTCATCTGCAAAAGAAAGCGCCCATCCTGTTAGCTCGTACTCGGAGGAAGAACTGAAGATAAGTCTTATTTTCCCATCAGCTTTTTTAAATGTAAGCGCTCAACAAACCGTATCTTCACATAGCCAGGCATCCATGTCATATTGGACCGAAATTTATAAAAGGTGGAAGTTCATTATGGCAAAAGCAAAGCACACCCTGGAACAAAAGAGAACATTCTGGCAAACGCATATAACTTCCTGGGAACAGACGGATATAAGCCAGGCAGGATATTGCCGCCGGAAGGGGTTGAATTCAAGATCCTTTGCCTACTGGAAGAAAAGGCAGGACTGTGTGCAAAGGTTAATTCAGTATCCAGTTCCTGTTCCATTAGCGCCGCCAATAGATGCCTGAAAATTATAAACCAATTTTGACCCCCTATTAATTTAAACAAAAAATATCCACTTATCGATTTAACAATATTATGTAAAATGTTAAGCGATCTTGAATAAAGCGCAGGAATAATCTCAAAACAGGGGTAATTCCTGTGTTTTTTTGCTTGACAATTTAACATTACTTTAGTATGTTAAATGTTAAATACA